>JALQUU010000002.1 GCA_023260655.1 Paracoccaceae bacterium
GAGGTCATTGCCCGCGCCGCCTGTGAGGCTGTCATCGCCGAAGCCGCCCATGAGGTGGTCGTCATCGTCATCGCCGGCTTCGGCCGTATCGTTGCCGCTGTAGCCGCCGATCTGGTCATCTCCTAGGCCTGCGAAGAATGCATCGTCTTCTTCGCTGCCGACGAGACTTTCATCGGACTCGGGTTCTTCGGGGGCTGCTTCCGGTTCCAATAGATCTTGCAGGCCGACAAGTGCCGCGCCTGCCATGAGCATTCCGAAAATGCCCGCAAAAATAAACATCTTGTGCCACCCCGCACGACACCCCCGCTGTGGAAACTGACGGAGTTTGCGAGTCGAGGCAAAAGAACCCGGTAACCTTGGTTAACGGGGAGGAGCGCTATTTCTGGGCGTTGCGGATGTCTTCGGCGATCTGGGCCGCCCATTCGCCGATGATCGGCAAGAACTCGAATTGCGAGAGCCACCATGCGGCGACGGAGACGAGGAGCGATGCGCCCAGAACCGTGCCGAGGCCGAAGGCCAGCCCGCGGGCGAATTGCAGGGCGAGGCCGCGAACGATGCGGGCTTCGCGGAGGTTGGCGTGGCGGGCTTCTTCGGTGAGGCGTTCGATGGCTGCGTGAAGCGCTTCGTTATCCATTAAGGCCTCCGAACCAAAGGCGGGGTTTCTCAGAATAGGAGATGTAGAGCGGGTGTTTCGGGTGCCCGTCTTTGGTGATGCCAAGATGATAGACTGGCTGGGCCGAGGCGCGGAGGAGGGCCTCGACATGCACACCGCGATCGAGATGGGCGCCGTGGGTGCCCCATGCGGCGACGACGGTATCGGCCCAAGTGGTGCCTTCGAGGATAGCGGCGTCATTGGCGGGGCCGACGGGATCAAGGGCGGCGCGCATGGCTTTGGGGTCGGTGTCGCGCCATGCGAAGATGTTGGTAACGCGGAAGCCGCCGTAGCCGAGGGTGCGGGCGCGCCGCTCGCAGCGCTCGACGGTGGGGTCGTTCTGGACTTCAGTGGCGGTTGAGGGGTTCAGCATCACGAAGAGTACTTTGCGCCCTGCGGGTTCCCAGATGCGGGTGAGTTTGTAGCGGTATTTCTCGCAGTCGGAATATTCCGCGACCGATGCGGCGTCGCCTTTTTGATGCGTCCGAACGATCATCGTTAAATCCCTGTTTTAGAGGTTGAAGACCCTTGAGGGGTGCAACTCTCCGCCTTGAACGATGCCGATGGCAAGTGGCGTGCTTTGGTAGCTGGCCCATGCTTCGGTGCCCCATTCCAAGGATGTCAGGATTTGGCCGGGGTTTCCATTACGAAGCCGCGTTGCGCCCGCTTCGTTGGCCATGACTTTGGGAAGGCTGGCGAGACCGACTTCAAGCGGCAGGAGGAGCGCTTCGAGTTCGGGCGTTTTGGCGAGGCTATCGACGGTTTCGAGGGAGATGCCTTGTTGGGCCGCGAAAGGCCCGGACCATTCGCGGCGGAGCCAGCGGACGTGGCCGAGGCAGCCGAGTGCTACGCCGAGATCACGGGCGATGGAGCGGACATAGCCGCCCTTGCCGCAAACCATTTCAAAAAGGGCAGCGTTTTCATCAATTAGCTCAACGAGTTCGAGGCGCTCGACCCAGAGGTCTCGTGCGGCGAGGTCGAGGTCTTCGCCCTCTCGCGCCAAGTCGTAGGCGCGTTGGCCGTCGACTTTCACGGAGGAGAATTGCGGAGGGATTTGTTGGATCAAGCCACGGAAGGCGGGGAGGGCCGCTTCGATGTCGGCTTCGGAGGGGCGTTCGCTGCGGGTTTCGGTGATTTCGCCTGCGGCGTCGTCAGTGGTGGTAGAGGCACCCCAGTTCACCACGAAACGGTAGCACTTCGTGGCATCCGTTACATAGGGGATCACTTTGGTGGCCTCGCCCAAGGCGACGGCGAGTACGCCGGTTGCATCGGGGTCGAGCGTGCCGGAATGGCCTGCCTTCTGGGCATTGAGGGCCCAGCGGACTTTGTTGACGACCGAGGTGGAGGTGATGCCAGCGGGCTTGTCGATGATCAGCCAGCCGGAAACCGGATTCCCTTTGCGTTTACGCGCCATTCCGTTCTTCTCCTTCTCGGAGCAACGGGCCTACTCCCTGCTTCACGCTCTGTCAAATCACTCGGAGAGGCATCCTTTGATTGTAGCGGCCATGGCGCGGAGGGTGGCACTGTAAAGGTCGGGGCCGGGGGCTTGGTTGGTGCCGAGGGGATCAAGCTCGGCAACCTTCAGGGAGGTGCTGACGGCGGCGATCAGGCGGGGATCGAATTGCGGTTCGGAGAAGGCGCAGGCGGCTCCGGTTTCTTCGACGTGATGCTGGATTTCCGAAAGGTGCGCGGCGGAAGTTGGTGCCGCGTCACCAAGGGAAATCGAGCCGACGGAGGTGAGGGCGTAGGTTTCGGTAAAGTATTGATAGGCATCATGAAAAACGAGAAACGGGCGGCCCGAAACAGGGGCCAGATCGGCTTTGAGTTCGGCTTCGAGTGCCGTGAGTGAGGCGGCGGCGGTTTGGGCGTTTTGCGCGTAGGCTTCGGCGTTTTGCGGGTCTAGCGCCGAGAGGTTTTCCGCGATCACGGAGAGCCAAGCTATGGCGTTTTGAGGGTCGAGCCAGAGGTGGGGGTCGATGCCGCTGTGGTCATGGCCTTCTTCATGGGCGTGTTTTTCTGCGGCGTGACCTTCATGATCGTCATGTTCGGCCTCTTCGCGATATTCGCGCAGGATGGGGGCGGAATCTGCGAGTTCGACGGTGATGGCACCCGAGGCCAGAGCCTCAAGGGGGGTTTCCATCCAAGGGGTGAGTTGCTCGCTGACCCAGAACACCGCATCTGCCTCTTGCAGGGCGGCGGCTTGCGAGGGTTTTAGCGCGAAGCCGTGGGGGGAGGCCGCGCCGCTGACCAAGACTTCCGGCTTGCTCAGGCCGTTGGTGACCATTTCTACGAGTGAGCCAATCGGGGCGATATCGGTGACGATCTTGAGGCCATCGGCCCCTGCGATCGTGGGCAGAACGGCGAGGCAGGCAACTGGAAACAGGGCATGGCGCATGTGAGTCTCCGATATCAACGCGGCTCACATAAATGATATAACATTACACATCAACCCAAATGTAATAACATTGCATTTAGGCATTCTCGCGGGTATAGCAGCGGCATGCAAAACGATCATTTCCAGCCCCATGACCACGCGCGCTGCATCTCGACGGCGCTTGATGCTGCTGAGCGCTTCTGTGCGGCCCAAGGCCTGCGCCTGACGCCTGTGCGGAAGCGGACGTTGGAGATCCTGCTTTCCGAGCATCGGGCGCTGGGGGCCTATGACATTCTGGCGAAGCTGGATGCGGACGGGTTCGGGAGCCAGCCTCCGGTGGCCTATCGCGCGCTCGATTTCCTCACGGCGAATGGTTTTGCCCATAAGGTGGAGGCGTTGAACGCCTATGTGGCCTGCACCCATCCCGGTGCGGAACATGCGCCGGCCTTCCTGATCTGCCGCTCTTGCGGGGTGGTGGAAGAGGCGGAAGCGGCCCCCGACAAGGGCCCCTTGGCGCGTGCGGCACGCGAGGCTGGGTTTGCGATTGAACGTGCTGTGGTGGAAGCACAGGGCACCTGCCCCGCCTGCCGGAGCGCACATCCGTGAGCCTGATTGCGCTTCAAAACGTTTCCGTGCGCTTGGGCGGGCATATGGCGCTTTCCCATGTGAACCTGAGCATCGAGCCTTCCGAAGTGGTGACGGTGGTGGGGCCGAATGGCTCCGGGAAATCGACGCTGCTGCGCACGATCATCGGGGCGGTGCGGCCTTCCGTTGGAAAGATCACAGCGAAGCCGGGGCTGCGGATCGGATATGTGCCCCAAAAGCTGGCGCTGGACCCGACTTTGCCCATGACCGTTGCGCGGTTCCTTTCGCTGCCGATCCGCCGGACAGTGGCGGAGATGGAGGCGGTTCTGGAAACCTGCGGGCTGCCCGGCCTTGCCCAAAGGCAGCTTTCTGAGCTTTCGGGCGGGCAGTTCCAGCGGGCGCTTCTGGCGCGTGCGCTTCTGGATAAGCCGGATCTTCTGTTGCTTGACGAGGCCACGCAAGGCCTCGATCAGCCGGGGTCGGCCACGTTCTATCGCTTGATCGAGCAGATCCGGAAAGAAACCGGAACGGCTGTGGTGATGGTGAGCCATGAATTGCACGTGGTGATGAGCACGTCGGATCGGGTGATTTGCCTCAACGGCCATATCTGTTGTGAAGGCCATCCCGAACATGTGGCCTCGGCACCGGAATATCGGGCGCTCTTCGGCACAGGCACGCAGGGGGCGCTGGCGCTTTATCGTCATGCCCATGACCATAGCCACGATGGGGAATGTGACCACGATCACCCGCATAGCCATCCACACGGGGGGCACGCCTGATGTTTGACGATTTCCTCGTAAGAGCGGCTTTGGCGGGGGCGGGCACGGCATTGGCGGCGGCACCCATGGGGTGCTTCGTGGTTTGGCGGCGCATGGCCTATTTCGGCGACGCAACGGCGCATGCCTCGATCCTTGGCGTGGCGCTTTCGCTGGCCTTCTCGGTGCCGGTGGTTTGGGGCGCGGCGGCGGTTGCGCTTCTGATGGCCTCTATCGTGTCGACGCTTTCGGGGCGGGGCTTTGCGATGGACACCCTTCTGGGCGTGATGGCGCATTCGGCGTTGGCGTTCGGGCTGGTGGCGGTTTCCTTCATCGATGGCGTGCGGATCGATCTGATGGCCTATCTCTTCGGGGATATTCTGGCGGTAACGAAATCCGATCTGGCCTTCATCTGGGGCGGTGCGGCAATCGTTCTGGCGCTTCTGGCGCTTCGGTGGCAGGCGCTTCTGACGGCAACGCTGAACCCCGATCTCGCTCAAGCGGCGGGGTTCGATCCGCGGCGCGAGCAATTGGTGCTTACACTGGGGTTGGCCTTGGTGGTGGCGGTGGCAATCAAGGTGGTGGGTGTGCTTCTGATCGCGGCCTTGCTGCTTATTCCGGCAGCGGCGGCGCGACCTTTTTCGCGCACGCCGGAAGGGATGGCAGGGCTTGCGGCAGCGATCGGGGTTTCGGCGGCTTGCCTCGGGTTATGGGCGAGTTGGGAGTTCGACACCCCCGCCGGGCCCTCGATCGTTTGTGCGGCGGCTATGGCTTTCGCTCTGGCCTCGCTCTGGCGCGTGGCTGCGCGGCAGAACGGGGGCTGACTTCGGCCAGACGGCACCTTTCGGGGCGGTCAGGCGGGGGCGCAGGAGGGCCAAGGGGTGGGCCCTGAGGGAAAAGCGGAAGGAGATGTAATCTTCCACGACCTCTTCGCCCAAACCCATCTTCGGCAGGTTTGCTTCCGGCTCGGTGATGCTTTCGCCGTCAATGTCATAAGCAAAGAGCGGCAGGGGCTTTTCGCCCACGATGCCGCGCGCTTCCCAAAGCGCCTCGCGGCGTGACATGCCGAGGCAGGCGAAGGCATCGGCTTCGGCCAAGCGATGCAGCACAATCGGCGAGACCCCTGCCCGCCGCCAGACATCCTGCACCGAGCGGTAGCCGTTGCCGCGCGCTTCGGCGAGCCACGCTGCATCTTCCACGCTCATGCCCTTGAGTTGGCGGAACCCGAGGCGGAGCGCCAATCCGCCTTTGCCGTCGGGTTCGAGAATGTTGTCGTAGTAGCTTTCGTTGATGGTGATCGGGCGGACATCGACGCCGTGTTCGCGCGCATCGCGGATGATCTGGGCGGGGGCGTAGAAGCCCATCGGCTGTGAATTCAGGAGCGCACAGGCGAAAATGCCGGGATGATGGCGTTTGATCCATGCGGAGGCGTAAACGAGGAGCGCGAAAGAGGCGGCGTGGCTTTCGGGGAAGCCGTAGCTGCCGAAACCTTCGATCTGGGAAAAGCACCGCTCGGCAAAATCCTGTTCGTAGCCGTTCTTCGCCATGCCTTTCAGGAAACGGTCGCGGAATTCACTGACATTACCGTGTTTCTTGAAGGTGGCGAGAGAGCGGCGGAGGCGGTCTGCTTCGGTGGGGGTGAAGCCCGCGCCGATGATGGCGATCTGCATCGCCTGTTCCTGAAAGAGTGGCACGCCAAGGGTTTTGCCGAGGACGCGGCCAAGCTCATCGGAGGGGAAGGACACTGGCTCTTCGCCGTTACGCCGCCGGATATAGGGGTGCACCATATCGCCCTGGATCGGGCCGGGGCGGATGATCGCCACTTCGATCACCAGATCGTAGAAACAGCGCGGGCGCATGCGGGGCAGGAAGTTCATCTGCGCGCGGCTTTCCACTTGGAACACACCCACGGTATCAGCGCGACCAAGCATGGCGTAAACGGCGGGATCTTCGGGGGGGAGCGACGCCAGCGAATGTTGCACGCCCTTGTGCATGGTCAGAAGATCGAAGGATTTGCGGATGCAGGTGAGCATGCCCAAGGCGAGGATATCGACCTTGAGGATGCCGAGCGTGTCGATATCGTCCTTGTCCCAGCAGATGACGGTGCGGTCTTCCATGCTGGCGTTCTCGATGGGAACGAGTTCGTCCAAGCGCCCTTCGGTGATGATGAAGCCGCCCACGTGCTGCGAGAGATGGCGGGGGAAGCCGATGATTTCCTCGATCAGTTCGAGCGCGAGAACCAAACGCAGTTCGGTTGGATCAAGGCCCAATTCGCGCAAGCGATGGGCTTCGAGGCCAGACATGCCGGAGCCGAAGCCCCAGATCTGGCTTGAGAGCATCGACTGGATTTCCCGCGACAAACCAAGGGCTTGGCCAACCTCGCGCACGGCGCGTTTGGCGCGGTAATGGATCACGGTGGCGCAGAGGCCGGCGCGGTGGCGACCGTAGCGCTCGTAGATCCACTGGATCACTTCTTCGCGGCGTTCGTGTTCGAAATCGACGTCGATATCCGGGGGTTCGTTGCGGGCCTCGGAGATGAAACGCTCGAACACCATGGTGCCGACTTCGGGGGAAACCGAGGTGACGCCAAGGCAGAAGCAGACCACCGAATTCGCCGCCGATCCGCGCCCTTGGCAGAGGATGCCGCGCGAGCGGGCGAAGGCGACGATGTCGTTCACGGTGAGGAAATAGGGTTCGAATTTGAGTTGGGCGATGAGGGAAAGCTCGTGTTCGATCTGCTTGAGGACGCGATCGGGCGCGCCTGTGGGGTAACGGTCTTTCAGGCCTTTGTAGGTGAGGCGGCGGAGGCGTTCGGTGGGGGTTTCGCCTTCGGCAATCTCGGAGGGGTATTCGTAGCGCAATTCGTCGAGCGAGAATGTGAGGCGGGTGGCGAGGCGGGCGGCGGCGTCGACGGCGGTTTGATGATCGCGGAAGAGGCGGCGCATTTCACGGTCGGAGCGGAGGCGAACCTCGGCATTGGGGAGGGCGGCGACGCCGAGGCGTTCCACCGTTTTGCCGAGGCGCACGGCCGAGAGCACATCCGCGATTTTGCGCCGCGTGCTGTCGTGCATGAGGGGGCGGGCGGAGGCGAGCGGGGGGAGGCCAAGCTGTTCGGCCAGCCGGATTTGTGCCAGTTGGCGGAGCTTGTCCTTGCCGTCGTATTCGGCGACGAGGAGGAAGTGTATCTGGCTGCGCAACTGGCGCACGATGCGCTCGGCATGGGGGAGCCAATCGGGTTTCGGCAGGGCAGGCCACGGCGCGCGGGGGCGGGTAACGACGCCTTCAAGTGCATCGAACGGCGGGTGCAGGAGAAACTGCAAACCGCAGGAAAAGCGAAACAATTCAGCAAGATGCAGGCGGCAATCGCCCTTCGTGGCGTGGCGTTTTCCTTTGGTGAGAAGGCGGCAGAGATTGGCCCAGCCCTGACGGTTTTCGGGCAGCGCGGTGAGAGCGATGCCTTCCTCGAAGACCAGAGTGGCGGCGGGAATGAGGCGGGGGCACACCATCTGCCAGCCCGCGGAAAGCCCGGGGGGTGCGGGCGGGCCGATCTCGGGCAGGCTCAGGCGTTCGGCGGCTTCGCGAGAAATTTCGCGGGCGGCGGAGTGGGCGCGCACGATTCCTGCAACGGAATTGATATCGGCAATCGCCACGGCGGGCAGGCCGAGGCGGGCGGCTTGGTGCATCATCTCTTCGGGGTGCGAGGCCCCGGTGAGGAAGGTGAAATTGCTGAGAGCGGCAAGCTCGGCGAAGGGAGATTCGGTCATGAAGGAAGTATATTCATGATTTGTTCTTTTTCGAGTCCCCCGAGTGGCTTGCGCGCGGGCAGCGCAGGCTCTACCTCCGAGGGGATGATGGAGGAACGGGCATGGGCGCGCATCTGCAGGAACTGACGCAAGCATTGTTGCAGGCCGCGAAGGTGGCCGGAGCGGACTCGGCGGACGCGATGGCCGTGGACGGAACTTCGGTGCATGTGGACGTGCGCAACGGCGCGTTGGAGCAGGCGGAGCGCTCAGAAGGCATCGAGATTGGACTTCGGGTGTTGGTTGGCAAGCGCCAAGCCGTTGTTTCTGCATCAGATATCCGAACCGAGACGATGGCCGCGATGGCCGAGCGCGCGGTGGCGATGGCCAAGGAAGCGCCGGAAGATCCGCATGCGGGGTTGGCCGATGCGAGCCAGTTGGCGGCGGATCGTGATGCCACGGGGCTTGATCTGGTGGATATGGGCCCAGAGCCGGAGCCGGCTTGGCTGAAGGAGCAAGCGCAGCGCGCGGAGGCGGCGGCGAAGGCGGTTCAGGGCGTTTCGCAGGTGCAGGGAGCCTCGGGCGGATGGAGCCGGACGGGCGTGTGGATTTCAGCAAGCAACGGGTTTTCGGCGGGCTATAGCCGCAGCGCGGCTTCGGTTTCCTGCACGGCGATTGCCGATGAAGGGCTTGGGATGGAGCGGGATTATGATGGCGATACAAGGATTTACGCCTCTGATCTGCGGAGCCCGGAAGAGATTGGCACCCAAGCGGGGCAGCGGGCGGTGGAGCGGCTCAACGCCAAGAAACCGCCGACGGGGCATTATCCGGTGCTCTTCGACGAACGGATTTCGGCCTCGCTGATAGGGCATCTGCTGGCGGCGGCGAACGGGGCCTCGGTGGCACGTGGGTCAAGCTGGCTTTTGGGGCGGCTGGGCGAGCAGGTTTTGCCGAAAGGCATTGATTTGATTGAAGAACCGCACCGCATGCGGGTGGGCGGATCGCGCCCTTTCGATGCGGAAGGCTTGGCCACGAAGCGGCGGGCGATTGTGGAAGACGGGATGCTCACGGGCTGGACGCTGGACCTCGCTTCGGCGCGGAAGCTGGGGCTGGAGAGCACGGCGAATGCGGCACGGGGTGTTTCGGCACCGCCTGCGCCGTCGAGCTGGAATGTGTCGATTACTCAAGGGGTTAAGAGCCGTGAGGCGCTGATCGCGGAGATGGGAACGGGGCTTTTGGTGACCTCGATGATCGGTGCGACGATCAACCCGACAACGGGCGATTATTCGCGTGGGGCGGCGGGGCTTTGGGTGCAGAACGGTGAGGTGACCCATGCGGTCAACGAGTGCACCATCGCGGGTAACCTCATGGAAATGCTGACGAATATGATCCTCGCGAATGATGCGCGCCTGCATCTGTCGCGCCCGACGCCTTCGATTCTGGTGGAAGGGATGACCCTTGCCGGTGCCTGATCCCGCAGAGGATCTTGCGCTGCTCGTGGAAGCGGCGCGGGCGGCGGGGGAATTGGCTTCGCAATATGCGGGGCCGACGCCTGTTCTGCATGAGAAACCGGGTGGGCAGGGGCCGGTGACGGAGGCGGATCTGGCGGTAGATCGGCTTTTGCATCAAAGGCTTACGGAGGCGCGGCCGGATTATGGCTGGCTCTCGGAAGAGACGCTGGACGGGCCGGGGCGGTTGGCGCGGCGGCGGGTTTTCATCGTTGATCCAATTGACGGGACGCGCGCTTTTGCCGACGGGCAGGACAGTTGGGCGCATTCCCTGGCGATTGTCGAAGCCGGGGTGGTGATTGCGGCGGTTATTTATTTGCCTTTGAAATCAGAGCTATACGCGGCGATCCTTGGGGGTGGAGCCACCTTGAACGGTGCGCCGATCCACCCCACGGCGCAGGCCGCAGCAGAGGGCGCGCGGGTGTTGGCGGCGCGGCCTGTGATGGAGGCGATGCATTGGCGGGGCGAGGTTCCGGCGTTCGAGCGGCATCATCGGCCTTCCTTGGCGTGGCGACTTTCCTTGGTGGCGGAAGGCGCGTTCGATGCGATGCTCACGCTGCGCCCTTCGTGGGAGTGGGACATTGCGGCGGGCGCGTTAATTCTGGCTGAAGCGGGCGCTCGGGTGACCGATAGGCAGGGTAAGCCTTTGAAATTCAACAACCCGCATCCGCAAGTGAACGGCGTGTTGGCGGCTGGGCCTGCGCTGCATCAGGTGCTTTTGCGGGCGTTGCGCCAGCCCGAGGATGCGCCGCGTTTGGTGTGACGTATGGCATGATGCGCCGAGTTTCCAGCGAATTCATAGTTAACGCCATGAATCTGCTGAAAATTTTAGATATGGATTGCGTCTGGAATGCGTATGGATTGCGTCATGACGTTGGGCCGGATTTCGGGCCTTTAACGCCGCGCGCGTTGCGTGGGGGGATGGGCACGCAACGCGCCCATCCCGTGAAGATCAGTAGCCGAGCGCGATGCCGTCTTTGCGGGGGTCGGAGGCCCCTTCGAGAAGGCCATCATCGCGCATAAGGATGAATTGCGCGCCGCCGATGGCGGTTTTCGGAATTTCGACCTTATGGCCCTTGGCAGCGAGTTCGGCGCGGACGGTATCGTAATAGCCGCGCTCCACGCTCATCACGCCGTTATCGGTGAAGCTGCGCGGTGCATCGAGGGCGTCTTGCGGCTCAAGGCCGTAATCGACGACGTTCGAGACGACGCGGGTGTGGCCGTTGGGCTGGTAGGCCCCGCCCATCACGCCGAAGGGCGCGACGACCTTGCCGTTTTTGCGCAACATGCCGGGGATGATCGTGTGCATCGGGCGCTTGCCGCCCTTCATCTCGTTGGCGTGGCCTTCAGTGAGGGTGAAGCCCGCGCCGCGGTTCTGGAAGAGGATGCCGAATTTCTCCGACGCGATGCCGGAGCCGAAGGCGTGGAACACCGAGTAGATCAGCGAGACGGCCATGCGATCCTTATCGACGACGGTGATGTAGATCGTGTCTTTGTGGACCGCTTCGGTGATCGGCGCGGCGGCTTCCATCGCCTTGTCGAGGTCGATCAGCGCGGCGAGGCGCGCGGCGGTTTCGGCGGAGGTCATGTACTCAAGGCGGGTGGTATGCGCCGGATCGGCAATGAAGCGGTTGCGCGCGTCATAGGCGAGTTTGGCGGCTTCGGCTTCGATATGGGCGCGCTCGGCCCCCCACGGGTCCATCGACTTCAGATCGAAGTGCTTGAGGATGTTGAGCATGAGGATCGCGGTGGCACCTTGGCCGTTTGGCGGGTGCTCGCAAAGCTCGAGATCGCCGTAGGTGCCGGAGATCGGGGTGGTGTAGTTGCTCTCGGCGGCGGCGAAATCATCAAGCGTGTGGACGCCGCCGCGTTCGCGGAGCGCCGCGACCATGTCTTCGGCGATTTCACCGGTGTAGAAGGCGTCGCGGCCGTGTTTGGCGATGCGACGGAGCACTTCGGCTTGACCGGGGAAGCGCATGACATCGCCCATGCCGTAAGCTTTGCCGCCCTTGGTGTAGTGGGTGATGCCGTGGCCCGAGAGGAGGGCGGAGGCATCCGCGAGGTCGAAGGCCACGCGGGGGGCGAGCGGGACGCCTTCATCGGCGTAGCGGATCGCGGGGGCAAGCAGGGCGTCTAGGCCCAGTTTGCCGTGATCGTTGGAGAGGCGGCAGAAGGCGTCGATCGCGGTGGGGATCGTGACGGCTTCGGGGCCATGGAGCGGAACGGTTTTCAGGCCGCGTTCGCGCAGGTGGGCGGCATCGGCGGCGGCGGGGGCACGGCCCGAACCGTTGACGGCGATGATATCCTCGGTGCCGGGCTTCTTGATGAGGACGAAGCAATCGCCGCCGATCCCTGTCATTTGCGGTTCGCAGATGCCGAGGAGGACGGCGCCTGCGATGGCGGCGTCGATGGCGTTGCCGCCGCGTTCAAGTATTTCGATCGCTGTTTTGGCAGCGAGTGGATGGGACGTGGCACAGATGCCGTTGGCGGCAATGACCTGTGATCGGCCCGGTTTCTGGAAATCGCGCATCGTTGTCTCCCCTTGTTCCCGAGGGGGAGGTTAGAGCGTGACGCAGCGTTTGCAATATGCGGCTTGCGCGATGTTTTGGGGGATTTGGGGAATGAGCCTCGGCGCCGGGATTGGGTGGGGGCATTGAACACCCGGCGCCGAGGGAAGCTATAGTGCAGCTACAGGATTGAAGATGACCTGTGAGTCGGGCGCGGGTTTGATGGAAATGCGGCCATTTTCTGGCTGACGTAGAAAATTTGCGGGTTAACTGGCGGATTTCGTGCGCGGGATGCTGAAAGTGAGGTGGTTGGTGCCGTTGACACGGTGCACGCGGAGATCCTGCGCGAGGCTCTTGATCAGGAACCAGCCGAATCCCCCTTCCGGCAGGGCGGATGGATCGGGCGCGGTGACGGGGGACTGAACGAGATCGGGCGAGAGGGGCCAGCCACGGTCCGACAGCGTCACGATGATCTTCGTGCTTTGAAGCAGAAGACCGAGCCAGACAGGGCCGGGATCGCGGCCTGCGTAGGCGTGTTCGGCGATGTTGTTGCAAGCCTCGGCAAGGGCGATCTCAGTGGAGGCGGCGACATCTTCGGCGAGATCCCAGAGGCCCAGTTGCATCACGGCTTTCGCCAGTGCCAGCCGCGTTTCGGGTGGGGTGACTGTGAATTGCAGCGAGAAGAAATCCGCACCTGCGGACCCATGGCCGCCATTTCGGGGGAAGGGCACGGTTTCAGCCAGCATGGAGTGCCTCCTCGACCGACGCGTGGATCGGGAAAACCGTATCCATGCGCGTGAGGTGGAACACTTTGGCGACAGTGGGATTGAGTGCTGCGAGATGCAGGCGGCGGGGCGCGAGGGCCTTCATCGCGGCGACGATAGCCCCCAAGCCGGAGCTATCGACGAAGGTGACGCGGGCCAGATCGAGGAGGACATCGGCGCTTCCGGGAAGGGCGCGCATTTCATCCTTGAAGGCAAGCGCACCGGCGGCATCGATGCGGGAAGCATCGAGGGTAACGAGCAGGAATTCGCCCTCAGGGGCATGAGACAGGCGCATCGCGGCCTCCGCAGAAATACTGATAACTGGCGCAGAGACTGGACGATAAACCTTACCATCTCGTATGCAGGAGCAGGTTTTTTCGGGAGGACGCTATGGAAGAAGTGGTAATCGCAGGCGCGGCGCGGACGGCGATGGGGGGCTTTCAGGGGGCGTTCAATGGCGTTCCGGCAGCAACGCTGGGAGGCGCTGCGATCCGTGCGGCTTTGGAAAATGCGCGGGCCTCGACGGTGGACGAGTTGTTGATGGGCTGTGTTTTGCCGGCTGGGCAAGGGCAGGCTCCGGCGCGGCAGGCGGGGTTTGCGGGTGGCTTGGGCGAGGATGTGCCCGCGACGACGCTGAACAAAATGTGCGGTTCGGGGATGAAGGCCACGATGATGGCGTTCGACCAGATCGCGCTGGGCCATGCGGAGACGATGATCGCGGGCGGGATGGAATCGATGTCGAACGCGCCGTATCTTCTACCGTCGATGCGCGGCGGGGCGCGGATCGGGCATCAGGGCGCGATTGACCATATGTTCCTCGACGGGTTGGAAGATGCCTATGACAAAGGTCGCCTGATGGGCACCTTTGCGGAGGATTGCGCGGAAGCGTTCCAGTTTACGCGGGCCGATCAGGATGCCTATGCGCTGGGTTCGCTGGAGAATGCGTTGAATGCGATCCGCTCGGGTGCGTTCGGGGGCGAGGTGTTTCCGGTATCTGTGGCGGGGCGCGGTGGCGAGACGGTGATCTCGGAAGACGAGCAACCCGCGAAGGCGCGGCCCGAGAAGATCCCGACGCTGAAACCTGCGTTCCGTAAGGAAGGCACAGTGACGGCGGCGAATTCCTCTTCGATCTCCGATGGTGCGGCGGCGCTGGTGCTGGCCTCGCGGACGGCGGCGGAAGCGAAAGGCTTGAATATCCGCGCGCGGATCATGGGCCATGCTAGCCATGCGCAAGCGCCGAAGGATTTCCCGACGGCTCCGGTTCCGGCAGCGCGGAAGCTTCTGGAGCGCTTGGGCTGGGACAAGGACGGCGTGGACCTCTGGGAGGTGAACGAGGCCTTTGCCGTGGTGCCGATGGCCTTCATGAAAGAGCTGGGCCTGCCGCGCGAGAAGGTGAACGTGAATGGCGGGGCTTGTGCGCTGGGCCATCCGATTGGTGCCTCCGGTGCGCGGATCATCGTGACGCTGTTGAACGCGCTCGAAAAGCGCGGGTTGAAGCGCGGTGTGGCGGCGATTTGCATCGGTGGCGGTGAAGGCACCGCGATTGCGATCGAACTGGTGTAAGGCTGTTGCCGCCTTTATTGGGGCGGCACAGGTATTCTTGCGGGGAGCATCGGCCCATGGCGGCAGTGGATTATCAGGCGTTGGGTGCAGCGGTTGAGGCGCTGACCCATGGCGAGACCGATACGGTGGCCTTGATGGCGACGGTGGCCTGCGAGGTGCATCACGCGGATGACCGTTTCAACTGGACGGGGTTTTACCGCGTGGTGGCACCGCGCCTTTTGAAGATCGGGCCCTATCAGGGCGGGCATGGTTGCTTGGTGATCTCTTTCGAGCGGGGCGTTTGTGGGGCCTGTGCGCGGACGGGTGAAGTGCAGTTGGTGCCGGATGTGGATGCCTTCCCCGGCCATATCGCCTGTGCGTCGAGCACACGCTCGGAGCTTGTGCTGCCAGTGCGGAACGGGGCGGGGGAACTCCTCGGCGTGTTCGATATCGACAGCGACCTGCCCGCCGCCTTCACGGAAGGCGACGCGGCCGAATTGCAGGCGCTTCTGGATAAGGTTTTCGCGGAAGCGCGCGCTTAACCGCCGCCGATAATCGCCCCTGCGGCAAACACCAAGGCACCGCCGACGACCACTTGGAAAGCGGCGCGGAGGAAGGGTGTTTCCATGTAGCGGTTCTGGATCCACGCGATGGCCCATAGTTCGACAAAGACGACGACCATCGCGGTGATGGTGGCGGTCCAGAAATGCGGGATGAGGTAGGGGAGAGCGTGGCCGAGGCCGCCGACGGTGGTCATGACGCCTGCGGAGATGCCGCGTTTGACCGGAGAGCCGCGGCCTGAAAGCTGGCCGTCATCGGAGGCGGCTTCGGTGAAGCCCATGGAGATGCCCGCACCCACGGAGGCGGCGAGGCCGACGAGGAAGGTCGTCCAGGTATCTTGCGTGGCGAAGGCGGTGGCGAAGATGGGCGCGAGGGTGGAGACGGAGCCATCCATCAGGCCCGCGAGGCCCGGTTGCACCCAAGTGAGGACGAACTGGCGGTGGGCGGAATCATACTCCTCGGCGCGGGCATCATCGGCGAGGTGCTTTTCCTCAAGCGTTCCGGCGCGGTGCTGGTGGCCCGCTTCGGCGGCGGCGAGATCGCCCAAGAGTTTGCGGGTGCCTGCATCGGAAGTGGATTTCGTGGCGAGGAGGTAGAAGCGCTCGGCTTCCTTTTCCATCGCATGGGCCTCGCTGCGGATGCGTTCGAGGCTGAGGTTCTTCATCAGCCAGAAGGGGCGGCGGGCGTAGAAGCCTGCGACGTGTTCGCGGCGGATCAGCGGGATGGTTTCGCCGAAGCGGCGGCGGTGCATTTCGATGAGGCGTTGGCGATGGGCGTCTTCCTCGGCAGCCATGCCTTCGAAAATGGCAGCGGAATCGGGGAATTCGGCGCGCAGGTGTTCGGCATAGGTGCGGTAGATCTGCGCGTCATCTTCCTCGGAGGCGATGGCGAGGGCGAGCACTTCCTGTTCGCTGAGATCCTTGAAATGGCGGCGTTGGCTAAAAAAACGCATGATCCTGTTCCTTTTGGAATGATTCCAAAGTAGGCCCGGCCCGAGCGCGGTGCAAGGCGTGAGGCTTGCGGCAAATGAACCGAACGGTTTACAATCCGAGAAAGGAATAGGAGGCCCCGATGGGAGCAACTGCCAGTGTGATGGCCAGCGCAATCCGGCGAGGCCGGAAGTTCGACCAGGTTCTGGACGGCGCGCGCACGGTTTTTCTGGCGCAGGGCTTCGAGGCGGCTTCGGTGGATGAAATCGCGCGGGCGGCGGGCGTGAGCAAGGCTACGCTTTACAGCTACTTCCCGGACAAGGCGCATCTCTTCATCGAAGTGGCGCGGATCGAGTGCAATCGGCAGGCGGATGCGGCTGTGGAGGTGATTGCCCCCGATGCCTCGCCCGAGATCGTGCTGGAGCAAGTGGCGCGGCATATCACGGGGTTTGTGCTCTCAGAGTTCGCGCAGGCGGTGTTCCGGGTATGCGTGGCGGAGGCGGAGCGCTTTCCGGAACTGGGCCATGCCTTCTACGAAAGCGGGCCGCGTTTGGGCCATGAGCGCTTGGGCGAGTGGATGCGTGAGGCCGTGGCCGAGGGCAAGCTGAAGATCGACGATGTGCCTTTGGCGGCGGACCAGTTCTCGGAACTGTGCAAGGCCTCGCTTTGGGTGAAATCGGTGTTCGGCATCCAGAACAAATTCTCCAAGGCCGAAATTGACCGTGTGGTAGAAGGCGCAGTTTCCACCTTCATGGCGCGCTACGGGGCGTGAGCGATTAACGTTGTCAATTGAATGAAGGCGGTTATCCTCGCGGAAAGAGTGAGGAGAAACGCCAATGAGCAAACCGCCGTTCCGTGCCGACCATGTGGGCAGCCTTCTGCGCCCCCAATCCGTGAAAGCCGCGCGTAAGGCCCATTTCGAGGCCAAGACGCTTGATGCCGCTGGCCTTGAGGCGGTTGAAGACGAGGCTATTCGCGGCCTCATCGCCATGCAGGAAAGCGTGGGCCTTCCCGTGGTGACCGATGGCGAGCAGCGCCGCTCGTTCTGGCATTACGATTTTATGGACGGGCTCGACGGCTTTTCCGTGGTTGAACGCGACCCCGAGCAAGGGGTGCAATTCGCAGGCGTGAAGCTGCGCCCGATGTTCCCGACGATCACCGGAAAGCTCGATTTCCCCGCAGATCACCCGCATCTGGCGCATTTCAAATTCGTGGCCGAGAACACGAAAGTGACGCCGAAAATCTCCATCCCCGGCCCATCCTGCTGCCATTTCCGCACCGCGCCCGAGGATATCGCGCCGAAGGAATACAAGGATATCGAGGTGCTGACGGCAGATATTGCCGCGGCCTACAAGAAGGCGGTGCAGGCCTTCTATGATGCGGGCTGCCGCTATCTGCAGATGGACGACATCTTCTTCGCCTATCTCTGCGACCCCAAACACCGCGCGACTAAAGTGGCGCAAGGGCAGGACCCCGATTGGCTGATCGGGCGCTATGCGTGGATGATGCACGAGGCGATCAAGGATCGGCCTTCGGATATGGTGATCGGCATGCATATGTGCCGGGGCAACTTCCGCTCTACCCATGCGGCGGAAGGTGCTTACGATGTGGTGGCGGATGCGGTGTTCAACCAGACGGGCGTGGATGTGTTCTTCATGGAATACGACACCGAGCGCGCCGGCGGGTTGGAGCCGCTTTCGTTCCTTTCGAGGGGAAAACAGCGCGTGATGCCCGGCTTCATCACCACGAAAACCGCGCCACTGGAAAGCATGGACTGGCTGAAGCAGCAGTTCGAAGCGGCATCGAAATTCGCGCCGATCGAACAGATGGGGATTGCCCCGCAATGCGGCTTTGCCTCGACCGAGGAAGGCAACTCGATCACCGAGGACGACCAGAAGCGCAAGCTGGAACTGGTGGTGCGCTGCGCCGAGGAAATCTGGGGCGGCGTCGACAAGTAAGCTCTGCACAAGGCAAAAAAGGGGGCCGTTGGTTCGGCCCCTCTCGAAGTCTTGCCTGTGCCCTTATTAAATCGTGGGGATCACCAAACGCTGTCCGGTGCGGATGCGATCCGGCGAGCCGAGAATGGCGCTGTTGGCTTCGTAAATCTGGGTGTAGAGGCCGGCATTGCCGTAGAAGCGCTGGGCAATGGCCCCGAGGCTGTCGCCGCTGGCGACAGTGTAGAAGTTGAACTGCTCCACTTCACCGCCTGCCTTCTGCACCATGCGCACTTCGACGCCGTCACCGCCTGCGATCACGGGCTTCACTTCTTGCCCCGCAGCGACGCGCGCCTGCGAGACGATGGAGGCGAGGATCGTTGCGGTGTCGACGCGGCCATCATTGGTGACGAGCGCTTTCGGAACCGAAATCTCGCCCTTGCCTGCGGCTTCGTTGACGATGGCGTCGATGTAGCTGTCGGATTTCCCTTCGCGAAGGGCTTGCGCCATGATGGCCTGTAAGCCGCTGGAGGGCTGCGGGGCCTCGGAGGCAGTGCCACGTACGGCGCGGATATTGGCCAGAATGCCTGCGGTGGCGGCATCCATACCTGTGGCAGGTGCCGCGACGGTCTTGACGCCCAATTCGGCAAGGACGCCTGCCGTCATCGACTGGAGATCGGAATTGTCGGTCTTCACCGAGATTGCGGGAGTGGCCGTGCGCGGAACCGGAGCGGGCTGGAGTACGGAGGCCGGGACGGCAGCGGCCACCTGAACCGGAGCAACTTCCGGCTGGGGCGTTGCGATCGGCCCGAGATCGGTTGCGGCGCGGGTGGTGACATCCCCGTCACTCAGGGGACTGCTGCGGTCCGGTTGCAGGGCGACCAGCACACCTGTGAGCGCGAGGAAGCCCCCGATGGCCAGAGCGGAACGGATCAGGCGCGGATGCGCCTTCTTGCTGCGGCTCTGTTCGAAGGAGTTCATCATGGTTGCGCCACCGTCAGTCCAAGGATTAACCGGTCCTGCATGCCGCCGCGATTATAGCGGAGCTTGTCGGCGGGATAGCCCACGTCCAGCAGGTTACGGATGGCGCGCGGCGACTGATCGCACCACGGGCCATTACAGAAGAGCGCCAGATCGAGCGCTGTGGAGAAGTCCCACCCCGAGCCGATCTGACGCGCGCCGAGCGCTTTCAGGATCTCGTCGCGATAGGGATTGATCGGTTCGAGTGTTGCGAAAGGCACATTGATCGAGCCGGGGATCGTGCCCTTCTGGAACCACTCGGGCACGCGGCTGTCGATCAGCAAGCCCTGCCCCTGCGCCACGACGCCCGACAGGAAATCGAGGACCTCGATTTCGCCGATGGTTTCCACCCCGGCCCCTGACGACATCGGGTGAACGCAGAACGGAGGGCAGGCGCGCGAGGTTTTGGCAAACTCGCCTGTCAGGGTCGCGGCATTATCCTGATTGCGGGAGATTTCGTAGGGCTGGCCATTAATCGTAAACTGGCGCGACAACTCTCCGGCCGTTATCCCGACCGCCTTATCTGTCGCCGAAGCCCCACCGGCTGCCAAGTGCAGCGCAGCACAGGCGAGTAACAGCACTCGCTTCATACACAAATCCCCCAGAAGGCATGATTTTTATGGCTGGCAGGCCCGCATGCCGTATCTGGCCTCAAGACATAGGCGAATCACTCCGAATCAGTCAACCTAAAGTGATTCGCTCGGGACGAATTCAGCTTGGAAAATCAAAGCCGAATCGCATAGATGAGTCGTGTCAAGACGTTAGACGACTTGTGTCGTTGATGCTTTCAGCGGCGCTTCGCAGAGAATTCCTTCGGAATGCCTCCGGCGGGGATATTTGAAAAACCGAGAAACGATCTTGCTTTCGGAAATATCCCGGGGGGTGAGGCCAAAGGCCGAGGGGGGCAGCGCCCCCCTTTCTTTTCCGTCAGCGCAACGGCGCCCATTGCACCAAGTCGAGCGTAGGCGCGGCGGTGGCGAGCATAACGATGCGGTCGAAGCCCATGGCGATGCCGGAGGCTTGGGGCATTTGGGCGAGGGCGGCGAGGAAGTCTTCGTCGAGCGGGTAGCGTTCGCTGTATATGCGCTCTTTCTCGGTCATATCCGCTTCGAAGCGTTTGCGCTGTTCGACGGGGTCTGTGAGTTCGCCGAAGCCGTTCGCCAGTTCGACGCCGCAGGCGTAGAGTTCGAAGCGTTCTGCCGTACGGGGGTCGTCAGGGGTGCGGCGGGCGAGGGCGGCTTCGGAGACGGGGTAACGGTCGAGGATGGTGGCGCGGCCGTGTCCGAGGTGGGGTTCGACTTTCTCGACGATGAGGCGCGAGAGCAGGTCGGACCACGTATCATCGGGGGCGGTGCGGAGGCCTGCGGCTTCAGTGGCGGCGCGGAGGCTTTCGGTGTTGCCGGTGCCATCGGCATCGACGGTATCCATGAGGGCGATGCCTGCGTAGCGCTGGATCGCGTCGGTGACTGAGAGCCGTTCGGGGGGGAGGGTGGCGTCGCAGGTGCTCTCGCGCCAGCGCAGCGTGGTGGTGCCTGCGGCTTCGGCGGCGAGGGCGAGGAGGCGAGCGCAGTCCTGCATCAGCACCTCATAGCTTTCGCCGGTGCGATACCATTCCAGCATGGTGAATTCGTTGGCGTGTTTAGGGCTGTCTTCGCGATTGCGCCAGACATGGGCGAAGGCGAAGATTTTCTCCTCTCCAGCGGCGAGGAGTTTCTTCATCGCGAATTCGGGGGAGGTATGGAGATAGCGGGTATGGCCGGTTCCGTCGTAATCGCGGATGATGGTTTCGAAGGCGTGGAGATGGGTTTCGTTGCCGGGGCTCACCTGCATCGCGTTGGGATCGACCTCGAGGAAGCCTTCTTCTTCGAACCAGGTGCGGAAGGCTTTCTGGATGCGGTTGCGGGCCAGAAGGGCGGGGCGGCGATCGGCGTGGCGGGCTTTGTCCCACCAAGGGGTCTCGGCAATTGGCATCTCGGCACCTTTGATCTGGCGATTTTCGCTCCGATGCGCTATCGGCACCGGGAATGTGCGGCTCTCTAGGCCGTGAATGGATCTATCGCAAGGAAACTGACCCGTGAAAGTGATCGCCTCTCAGGTCCGCAAGGGCAACGTGCTTGAAATCGACGGCCGTCTCTATATCGTTCTTTCTGCTGAAAACTTCCACCCCGGCAAGGGTACGCCTGTGACGCAGGTCGACATGCGTCGCATTGGCGATGGCGTGAAGGTTTCGGAGCGCTGGAAGACCACCGAGTCGCTCGAGCGCGCGCATGTGGAAGACGTGGAATTCGATTACCTCTACGAGGATGGCGAAGGCCTGCACTTCATGAACCCCGTGAGCTACGACCAGATCGCGGTTCCGGAAGATGTGGTGGGTGACCAGAAGGTGTACCTGCAGGAAGGCATGCGCGTTTACCTCAAGATCTTCAACGACGCGGCTGTGTCGATGGAACTGCCGCAGCGCATGACCGTGGAAGTGCTGGAGACCGAGCCTGTGGTGAAGGGCCAGACGGCGTCTTCGTCCTACAAGCCTGCTGTCTGCGAGAACGGCCTTCGTGTGATGGTGCCGCCGCATATCGGCGTGGGCACGCGGATCGTGATCAACACCGCCGACAACACCTATTACGAGCGCGCCAAGGACTGATCCTTGCGTGATCCTGGAAAGAGAGGCGTGGGAGCGATCCCGCGCCTTTTTTCGTTTCCCGAATGAGAAAGGCGCCGGGCGGGGGCTCCGGCGCCTTTCATTCGGCCGCATGTTCAACGGGGACTGTTAGAACACGGGCTGAACAGACACTCCCGTCGCGATGCGGCGGGCCCATTCGGTGATCTGGGGTTCGAAGTGGTGGCGGGAGCCGGGTTCGCAGGCCAGAAGCGTGAGGATGGCGCGGGTGCGGCGCTCGGGCGGGGCTTTCGGGCCGAGATCGGCGCGTTTCCATGGCTCGGAGCCGAAGCGCACTTCGCCGATGCCGCCGACCAGTAGGCGGGCGGACCATTTCTTGCCGAAGGTGTCGAAGTCCATTTCGCAGGGAATGCCTTCGGTGGCGCTGGTGCGGATGGCGTGGGTGTGGAGGAATTCGAAGATCACATCGGGGTCGATCAGGAGGATATCTGCGGCGATCTTGACCCAACCATCGGCGACGCTAAGGTCGAGCGCTGTCCACGAGGTTTGGCCTTCGGCGCGGAAGGCCAGAAGCGCGTCTTCGGAAATCGCATCGGCGATCTCGTAGCGGTTCGAACCCATGGTGATCCGTGCAAATGGCGCGCCTGCGCTACAGGTGTGGCCATGAATTGCCTTGCGGGCGGCTTCAGGGCTGAGGGCGGAGTCGGTCATTTGGAGCTGCGCTTGCATGGTACGCCTTCGATTTCTGCTTACTCAGGGGAGTCAACGGCGTGCTCTTTTCCGCGTTCGCGGCGATCTCTGCTCCGGTTTCGGCAGCAGGGACAACGGTCGAGGTGGAGGCGCAGGGCAATGCGATCGTAGCCAATAAGGCTGACGTCGAAGCGGCCCGCAGGCGCGCCATTGGTGATGCCCTGATTTCTGTGGCGCTTTCGGGTGGTGCCACCCTCAAAGGCCATACTGTGTTTGATAAGGGGCGGATTACTGCCGATCTGGCGATCCTTCGCCCAACTGGCCAAGTGCTCTCGCATCGTCTGATCTCGGCCCAGCTCACCGAAGGTATCTGGACAGTTCGCCTCTCTGCAGTCGTGGGCCCTGCTCCGCTTTCGGGCTGCGATGGTCGCCGCCACCTCACCGTGAGCGCTGCCCCTCCGATGGTTTCCGTGTCGCCTGAAGCGCCTGCGTGGGCCGTGCCACTGGCCACGCAGCTTTCCCGCGATGTCGTGGAAACGTTTCGTTCCCACCCCGCGACAACCCTTGAACGCGTCGCGCCGCTTCCCTCTTCCGCCCCTATCCCCGCATCGCTCGATTACAACACTCTGACCCGCGGTCGCTCCGTTCCGCTTTCAGGCGATCACCAGATGGGCTCCTCGATTGCGGTCGGTTATTCCGGCGGCAATATCCGCCTCGTCATGGAAATCAGCCTGATCGGGCAGGATGGTAAACCCATCCGTCGACAGTTCACACGCGGGACCCTCAATCCGCGCGGTGGAGTGGCCGGTTTCATCGTGGGCCAGAGCCGCGATATGGCGCAAACGGGCCTTACCAAAGGCCTTGCCGAAGAAGTGCGCGCCATGCTCGACAACCTCACGTGCGAGCCACCCCAAGCCCGTCTTGCGCTCTCGAATGGCAAGCTGAGCATTCCTTTGGGCTCGCGCCATGGCATCACCCGCGCAAGCCTCGCTTTCGTGGACGATGCGAACGATAGCTGGGGGCTTCTCGAGGTGCTCTCGGTCAATGCCCGCCAAACCGTGCTGCGCCCGCTTGATCCCACTCGCAAGGCAAAAAGCTTTGACGGGCTGCGTGTCTATTTTCTGGAGACCGGCCTGTGATCCGCACGCTTCCCGCTTTGGTGCTGGCCCTTTGGGCCGCCCCCCTGCACGCGCTGGATGGCGCGGAAGTGAGCCGCCTCATCGCCGAGGCGCTGGCTGCTGCAGGGCAGCCGGGAAGCGCTGTTCTATCGGCCAATCGCGGATTCCCGCCATGTTCAGAGCCTGCGCGCGTCGGGCCTAAAGGCGGCTCGTGGAACACCGTCCGCCTCTCCTGTGAGGCGCCCGGTGAAAGCTGGGTGCGCTTTGTAAGGGTCGAAGGCTCTGCGCCTGCTGCGCTCGTGGCGCGCAAGGCTAACCAACCTGAAGGTGATGGCATGGCCCTCGTGCTTACCGAAAGCCTCGCCAAGGGAACTGTCCTGAACGCGGCCCATCTGACGCTGGTGGCGTCGACGTCGGCCACAGGTGCGGGCACCCTCAGCGATCCCGCCCGAGCTATCGGGCGACGCCTGCGGGGCAACCCAGGAGCTGGGCAACCGCTCCTCGCCCGCCATCTCGAATATGACTACGCCGTAACGCAAGGAATGTCCGTGACTATTACCAATGAAATAAGGGGGATTCGCATCGAAACTGCCGGGGAGGCCCTCGATTCAGGCCAGCTCGGCGAACCAATCAGAGTCGCCAACCGTTCGAGTGGCTGTATCCTGCGCGCCATCGTCTCCGGACCCAACAAAGTGACCCTCGCACCTAACATTCGGTGAGCACAGGTCGTTTGGGGGAATAAGTCATTCGTCCTTGCGACGTAACGGAGAGTTCAGATGGTCGACTCTATCAACACGTCAAATGCCGCCAAGCTGCGGCTCAATGCATACCAAGCCGACGGAGCCGCAAAGGCCCCGGCAGGTTCACGTCCACCTGCCTCTGTTGGGTCGGTCGATTCCGTCACGCTCAGCGATGCGGTTTCGGTCCATTTGGCAGAAGGCCTTGCAGAGAAGGGCCCACCCTTCGATCTGGATCGCGTGACCCGCATCAAAAAGGCCGTGGCCGAAGGCCGTTACCCGGTTGATCCGGGCCGGATTACTGACGCCATCTTCCAAGACTACAACGCGCTGATGCGCTGAACAGAGGCAGAGTAATGACGCTTCCCGAAATCCTCCTGATCTGCGCTGCAGCCCTCTGCGTGATCTGCTTGCCGCTGATCGCCATGATGACGCTGAGCCTTTACTCGAAGGCCTCGCCAAAAGCCGAGAGCGCCTTGCAGGATCATGAGATCGCGCGCATCGCTACCTATCTGAGTGAGCGTATGGGCATCACTGACGAAGGTTCAATCCGCACCCTCACCGCACGTGTTGAGGAAATGCGGAAGGATTTCGACTGGCTCGTCAGCGACCGCATGATCGAGCAGGCCATCGACATGGCCCGCCTTGGTCAGCCCACCGCGACCATCGTGCAGACAACGGGCATCAGCCCCGATGAACTGGCGACGATCAACAAGCTTCGCCGCCACTGAAACCCGATTTCAGCTCTGGATGATCACACCGCGCGCCGCCATGTCGGCGCGCGCTGCGTTTAAGGAACCGCCCAAATCGATGGCACGGCACAGGTCTTCGCGCACGGTCACGGTATAGCCCAACTTGGCGGCATCTTGTGCCGAGTAGTTCACGCAGAAATCGGTTGCCAATCCGACCAGCACCAAATCGGTAATCCCGCGGGTCCGCAGATAGCCATCAATACCCGTGGGCGTCGTGCGGTCATTCTCGAAGAACGCCGAGTAACTGTCGATCGCGGCGCGGAAGCCTTTCCGGACGATCAGATCCGCCCGATCCGTGTTCAATGCCGGATGGAAGTTGGCACCCTCGCTACCTTGCACGCAATGGTCCGGCCACAGTGTCTGTTCACCATAAGGCATCTCCACGCTTTCAAAGGGACCTTTTCCGGGATGCGAGGAGGCGAAAGAGGAATGATCGGACGGGTGCCAGTCTTGTGTCAGGACCACGGCTTCGAACTCGGTCATCAGCGCGCTGACCCGCGTGACGATCTCGTCGCCTCCCGCCACAGCCAGCGCCCCGCCCGGGCAGAAATCATTCTGGATATCGATCACCAACAACGCGCGCATCTGGGCCTCCTGCAAATCTCGAAGCCGAGGATAGCCGTTGCGAAAAAGAATTGCCACAACGCCCCCTAAAGGCTATCCCGCCCGCCTCGGAGAACGCTCATGCCCACGCTCGGCCTCGATTTCGGCACCTCGAACACGGCCGCCGCCCTGATGGCAGGTGCGGCCCCCTTCGTGCTGCCTCTGGAACCCTCCGCCGAAACCCTGCCGACCGCCGTCTTCATCGATTTTTCGCGCCGCCGCTTTGTCTATGGCTCGGAGGCCCTGACCTGCCTGCGTGAAGGCCAAGAAGGCCGCTTCCTGCGCGCTCTCAAAAGCATTCTCGGCACGCCTCTCGCCCATGAACCGCGCATGTTTCTGAACGAGAAGCTGACGCTTGTCGAAATCATCGCGCGCTTCCTCGCCGAAATCCGCCAACGCTCCGAAGCATTCACGCGTCTGTCTTTCGATCATGCGCTCTCTGGCCGCCCGGTCCGCTTTCACTCTGCCTCCGACGAACGCGATGCCCAAGCCGAAGCGGACTTGCGCCAGGCCTATGATCTCGCGGGGTTCAAATCGGTCGATTTTCTCCCCGAACCCGAAGCGGCAGCTCTCGCCGTCGCTGGTTCGGGCCGCCTTCTCATCGTCGACATTGGTGGCGGTACGTCTGACTTCACCCTCTGCGACAGGAAGAATGGCAGCACCCTTGTTCTCGCCAGCCGAGGCCTCCGTTTGGGCGGTACGGATTTCGACCGCACCCTCAGCCTTGCCCACGCAATGTCTCTTTTCGGATCAGAAGCGCTCTTGCGCGCTGAAATTGGCGAAGCGCGCCACCCCGCCCCGCGCGCCCTCTACCATGACCTCGCAAGCTGGGAAAAAATCCCCTTCGTCTACGACGCGGCCCTCCTCCGCGATGTCCGCCGCTGGGTCCGCCTTGCCGATGAGCCGCACCTTTTCGAGCGCCTCGCCGATATCCTCGATATGCACCTTGGCCATGACGTGGCCCATGCAGTCGAAAGCGGAAAAATCCGTGCCAATAGCGCGGAAGAAGCGGAGATCGCCCTCGATATCGTCGAACGGGGCCTCAAAGCCCGGCTCTCCCGCGCGATGATGGATGAAGGTCTCGCCGCTGCCATCGCCGCCATCCGCGACACCGCGCTTGAAACCATCCGCGCCGCGGATGTGGCGCCTGCCTCCGTCGATCAAGTGGTGTTCGTCGGTGGTTCCAGCCTCCTGAAAGGCCTCCGCGCCGAATTGGCAGCGGCTTTGCCCGCTGCAAAGCAAGTAGATAGCGCGGTCTTCACGGCCGTAGCGCACGGCCTTGCCATTGCTGCCGCCCAAGCGGGATGAAGCGCCGCATTGCGTCCTCCTGTAAGCCGAGGTAACGCACATTTATGTATACCGTCGCCGCACTCTATCACTTCACCGCCTTCGCTGATCCAGCGGCCATTCGCGGCCCTCTCCTCGCTGTGGCCGAAGAGAACGCCATCCGGGGCACGCTTCTTCTGGCGCGCGAAGGGATCAATGGAACGATTGCGGGTTCGCGCGCAGGCATTGATGCCATCCTCTCCCATATCCGCTCCCTTCCCGGTTGCGCCGATCTGGAGTGGAAAGAAAGCACCGCCTCCAGCGCGCCGTTTCCTCGCCTGAAAGTGCGTCTGAAGCGCGAGATCGTCACAATGGGCAAGCCCGATGTCGACCCGCGCGCCACCGTGGGCCATTACCTCAACCCCGAGGAATGGAACGAACTTATCTCCGCGCCCGATGTGGCCGTGATCGATACGCGCAACGACTACGAAGTTGCCATCGGCACCTTCAAAGGGGCTGTCGATCCCCTGACCAAGACCTTCCGTGAATTCCCCGAATGGTGGGAACAGAACAAGGAACGCTTCCACAACAAGCGCATCGCCATGTTCTGCACAGGCGGTATCCGCTGCGAGAAATCCACCAATTGGCTCCTCCAGCAAGGTGTGCCCGAGGTCTTCCACCTCAAAGGCGGCATCCTGAAATATCTGGAGGAAATGCCCGAAGAGCAAAGCCTCTGGGAGGGCGAGTGCTTCGTCTTCGACGGGCGTGTTTCTGTGGGCCATGGCCTCAAGGAAGGCCCGCATCACCTCTGCCATGCTTGCCGCCGCCCCGTCCTGCCCGCCGATATGGAGCGCACGGAGTGGGAAGAAGGCGTTTCCTGCCACCACTGCATCGGCGAGACCTCTGATGCCGACAAGACCCGTTTCCGCGAGCGCCAGAAACAGATCGCATTGGCTAAGGCGCGCGGCGAACGCCATCTCGCGGGTGAGGATTGATTTCGCTTTCGGAAATATCCTCGCGGGTGAATGCCGAAGGCAGAGAGGGCAGAAAGCCCCTTTTTTCTGAAAGAGAGGAACCGGGATGGTTTCCACACCCGCTCTGAAAATGCTCGATGCGGCGAAGGTCGCGGTCTCCCTCCACCCCTATGACTACTACCGCGATGCCGAGGCCGTGGGGCTGGCGGCGGCGATGGCGTTGGGCCTTGATCCGGCCCTGGTCTTGAAAACCCTCATGGTCGAAGTGGATGGCAAGCCGTTCTGTTGCCTCCTGCCATCGGACAAGTCCTTGTCCATGAAGAAAGTCGCAGCGGGCTTCGGGGGCAAATCCGCCGCGATGATGCTTCCGGCAAAAGCCGAGAAACTGACAGGGTATCGCGTGGGCGGGATATCGCCATTCGGGCAGAAGCGAATTGTTCCGACGCTGTTCGAGGCAGTGCCGATGGCGGCCGCGAAAGTCTGGATCAATGCCGGTGCGCGTGGCTTATTATTGGGTATTGCGCCCGCCGACGCGCTCAAGGCGAGTGGCGGTCGGGCGCTGGATATCGTGTCTTAAGGGATCAGGGCGATTTTGCCGACTGCCCCACGCCCCAGAACGCGGGTCAGAACATCTGCCGCATCTTTCAACGGATAGCGGCCTTCGATCAGGGGCTTCACTTGGCCCTTCTGATACCAGCCCAGAAGCTCTGTCATGTTGTCCGCATAGACCTGTGGCTCGAACCGAGTGAAGTTGCCCCAGAAAACGCCCACAACCGAGAATTCTTTGACGAGTGTCAGGTTGACGGGAAGTTTCGGGATGGTGCCCGAGGCGAAGCCGATGACGAGAAGGCGGCCATTGCGCGCCATGGAGCGTGCGCAAGCGTCGAATTGGTCGCCGCCCACAACGTCATAAACCACGTCGGCGCCTTTCCCGCCCGTCATTTCCTTCAACGAGTCTTTGAGGTTGTCGTAACCGATGGCCTCGTCTGCTCCCGCTTCCACAGCGAAACGGCGCTTTTCTTCGGACGAAGCGACCGCGATCACGCGGGCACCCATGATCTTGCCGATCTGGATGGCGGCAATGCCAGTTGCCCCAGCGGCGCCGAGAACCACGAGCGTTTCGCCGGCTTTCAGCTGTGCGCGCTGCTTCAGGGCATGGTGCGACGTGCCATAGGCCACCAAGAGGGCGCAAACATCAGCGGCATCCATTTTACCGATGGGGAATACGCGATTGGCGGGGGCCGAAACCTTCTCGGCATATCCACCGAGCGAGCAGATCGTTGCAACCCGGTCTCCCGGTTTGACATTGCCCACGCCTTCGCCCACGCTTTCCACTGTGCCGACGGCCTCCATGCCCGGTACGAACGGGGCCTCGGGTCGCATCTGGTAGAGGCCTTGGACGAGAAGACCGTCGGGGAAGTTCACACCTGCTGCCTCGATACGGACCACTGCCTCGCCTTTGCCGGCAACCGGATCAGGCATATCGCCATATTCGAGGGTTTCGATCGGGCCAAAGCCCTTGCAGATGATGGCCTTCATGACGGTTCTCCCCTTTGTCCGGGCCGAGCATAAGGAGAGGACGCCAGCGCGCAACTGGAAATCCCGCGACGCGGCGTCAATGTCCGCACTGCGGGACAAGTTGGGGCTTTGGATTGCCCGAAACGCGCGCTAGTCTCCCCATCGAGGAGAATTTCGTGGGGAGGAGACCTGCATGCAGGCCATGATGATGAATCGTCCGTTGTTGATCAGCAGCATTCTGGACTTTGCCGCCGAGCAGCATCCGAATGCGGAGATCGTATCTGTTCGGACAGAGGGGGATCTGCATCGCCAGACCTATCGACAGACGGCGGCGCGCGTGGCGCAGCTGGCGCATGGTCTGGAAGCCCATGGTGTGAAGCTCGGGGATCGCGTGGCGACTTTGGCGTGGAACGGGTATCGCCACTTTGAGCTTTACTACGCGATTTCCGGCATGGGTGCCGTGTGCCACACGATCAACCCGCGTCTTTCGGCTGAGCAGCTGATCTACATCGTCAATCACGCCGAGGATAAGCTAATTTTTGTCGACACGACCTTCGTGCCGATCTTGCAGGCCGTGAAAGAGCACCTCCCGAAGGACACGCGCTATGTGATCATGACCGAACGCGCGCACATGCCCGCGAACACGCTCGATGCGCTCTGCTACGAAGAACTGCTGGACGGTAAGCCCGAAACTTTCGATTGGCCGGAGTTCGACGAGAACACTGCTTCCGGCCTGTGCTACACATCGGGCACCACCGGAAATCCCAAGGGCGCGCTCTATTCGCACCGCTCAACCGTGCTGCATGCCTTGATGGTGTGTCTGGTCATGGGGCAGACTTTGGCCGAGGGCAAAAAAGTGCTTCCGGTCGTTCCGCTCTTCCACGTAAACGCTTGGGGCCTGCCTTACACCGCACCATTGATCGGGATGTCGATGGTGATGCCGGGGGGCGCGCTCGATGGGCCCAGCGTGTTCAAGCTGATGGATAGCGAAGGTGTGTTCTCTGCTTGGGGCGTGCCGACCGTGTGGCAGGGGCTTCTGGTGGAAGTGAAAGCGCAAGGGCGTTTGCCGAAAGAGTTCGCGCAGGTGGTTGTGGGTGGTTCCGCTGCGCCGCGCGCGATGATCGAGACCTTCGAGAAGATGGGCGTCGGCGTAAACCACGCGTGGGGCATGACCGAGATGAGCCCGATTGGCACCCACGGTGTGATGCCGCGTTGGGTCATGGAAAAACCGTTTGACCAGATGATCAACTACAAGTCCAAGCAGGGGCGGCGTGCCTTTGGTGTGGACCTCAAGATCGTGGATGATAACGGCAAACTCGTCCCGCATGACGGCAAGTCGATGGGCGAGCTTTACGTGCGCGGGAACACCATCGTTTCGGGCTACTTCGAGAACGAGGAAGCCTCCAAGAAGGCAGTGGATGCTGAAGGCTGGTTCGGCACGGGCGATATCGCAACGATCACATCTGAAGGCTTCCTGAGCCTTCAGGATCGCTCGAAAGACCTCATCAAATCCGGTGGTGAATGGATTTCGTCGATTGACCTCGAAAACCTCGCCGTGGCCCACCCGGCGATTGCCAGCGCGGCGGCAATTGCGATGCCGCACCCGAAATGGGACGAGCGCCCGGTTCTGGTGGCGGTTCTGGCTCCCGGAGCGGAAAAGCCCACTCTTTACGAGATGCACGCTCATATGTCGGAGCAGTTCGCCAAGTGGCAGTTGCCCGATGACATCATCTGGGTCGACGCTCTTCCACTAACAGCGACGGGGAAGATCTCGAAACTGACGCTTCGCCAGCAGATGAGCGATTACAAACTGCCGGACCTCAGGTGAGCGATGGGGGTGCCCTAGAGGCACCCCTTCAATCCGCCTTCGTGACGTGGGGGCGCGTTTCGGATCGGCGCTTGCATTTCGCGGAAAATCGTTCTGCAATGCGAAAGACCTTAAGGGGAGGGAAGGATGAGCGACGAAGCGGCGCGGCTGGCGGCGTTCCGGAAGGACATCGCAGCATGGATCGATGAGGCCTGCCCGGCAAGCTTGCGCGGGCGAGCTTTGGGCGAGGATAGCATCGTTTGGGGCGGCAAGGGCTGGGCGTTTGCTCATGCCGACCAGAAAGACTGGTTCGACGCTGCCGTCGCCAAGGGCATGACCGCGCCGATGTGGCCAACCGAGGTAGGCGGTGCGGGTCTCACGCGCCCTGAGGAAAAGATCTACCGCGAGGAAATGGCACGGCTCAACGCCCCGCCACCGCTGGAAAGCTTCGGCCTCTGGATGCTCGGCCCGGCGCTTCTGCATTTCGGCACGCCAGAACAGAAAGCCATGCATTTGCCACCCGTCGTTCGCGGCGAAATCCGCTGGTGCCAAGGCTATTCGGAGCCGGGGGCCGGGTCGGACCTCGCTAATGTCCAGACCCGCGCGGAAGATATGGGGGACCACTGGCTGGTGAACGGCCAGAAGATCTGGACCTCCTACGCCGATAAGGCCGACTGGATTTTCGCGCTCGTGCGCACGGACCGCAGCGCACCGAAGCATAAGGGCATTTCCTTCATGCTGATCGACATGGCGAGCGAAGGCGTCACCACGCGGCCGATTCGTCTGATTTCGGGCAAGTCACCGTTCTGCGAGACCTTCTTCGACAATGTGAAAGTGCCGAAGGATTACGGCGCGGGCGGTTCTGCCATCGTCGGTGAACTGAACCGTGGTTGGGATGTGGCGAAATATCTGCTGACCCATGAGCGCGAGATGATCGGTGGTGGCGCGCGCGGGCTTCTTGGCGGGCGCTCTATGGGCGAGTTCATCGGGTCGCTCGAAGAAAGCGTGGCGCAGGATCCGGTTATCCGAGCAGAAGCGATGGCGCTCGAAGTCGATAGCCTTGCCTTTGCTCTGACGATGGAGCGCTACAAAGACCGCGCCGAGGGTGGCAAGGGCGTGGGCGATGCCTCGGCCATGCTGAAGTACTACGGCACGGAATTGAACAAGCGCCGCTACGAGCTCTTGATGAGTGCCTCGGGTAGTGCGGGCGTGGAATGGGACGGGCCGCACGGCAGTTTGGCACCAGAATGGTTGCGGACGAAGGCGAATTCCATTGAAGGCGGCACCAGTGAAGTGATGCTCGATATCCTGTCGAAACGTGTATTGGGGATGCCATCGTCATGAGCTTGAGCCTGTTGGAAACCGAAGACGAAACCATGCTCCGCGATGCGGCGCGCGGATGGCTCGCCGACAATGCACCCGTGGCAGCTTTGCGGAAGATGCGCGATGCAGGCCAAGCTTTCGACACTGGCCTTTGGCGCGAAATGGCCGCCATGGGCTGGTCGGGAGTACTGGTCCCGGAAAGCTCTGGGGGCGCTGGAATGGGCCACCGTGCAGCGGGAATTCTTGCTGAGGAAATGGGGGCGGTCCTAGCGGCATCACCTTACCTGTCCAGCGCGGTGATAGCCGCGACGGCCCTTCAGGGAGCAAGCGAGAAGCTTACCGCTATTGCAGGCGGTGAGTTGGTGTATGCGCTGGCAGTCGATGAAGGCACCAAGCACGCCCCCGAGCGCGCGCGCCTCCATGCAGACCGGATCGGCAATGGCTTCCGCCTGTCCGGCACAAAGGTTTTCGTGGCCGAGGGCGCAAGTGCGGATCGGGTGCTGGTTCTGGCCCGCACGAGCGGGGCGGCGGGTGATGCGCTGGGCTTGACCTTGTTTGACATTGACGCAGGCCGCGCGGGCCTGAGCCGCACCGCCAAAGCCACAGTGGATAGCCGCGATCATGCCGAATTGCGGCTTGAGGGCGTCGAAGCCACAGGCGAGGATGTCGTGGGTGACGTTGATAACGCCATGGCCGTTCTGGCTCCCGCATTGCGGGCTGGCCAAGCGGGCGTAGCGGCGGAAATGCTGGGTGTCGCGGGCGGTGCAGCCGCGATGACGCTAGGCTACCTCAAAGAGCGCAAACAGTTCGACCGCACCATTGGTTCATTCCAGGCGTTGCAGCATCGTGCCGCGCATTTGTGGTCTGAGTTGGAAGTGACGGCATCCGCTGTCGCTCACGCGGGGCGCATGCTGGATGCAGATCCGGAGGCCGCAGAAATGGCGGTCTCTCTGGCGAAGGCCCGGGCCACGAAGACTGCTGATCTGGCAGTCCGGGAAGGCGTGCAGATGCACGGCGGGATCGGCATGACCGATGCCTATGACATCGGTTTCTACATGAAACGGGCGCGGGTCGCTGCCGAGTGGCTGGGCGACTACGGTTATCACGCGGCTAAGGTCGCTGCGGCGAGGGGGTTCTGACATGAGCATGAGACCGAGCGATCTTTTTGATCTGACGGGGAAAGTGGCACTGGTTACGGGCGGCGCCACGGGGATTGGCCGGATGGCCGCGGAAGGGTTGGTTGCGGCAGGCGCGCGGGTGATTATCGCCTCGCGCAAGGCGGATGCCTGTGAGGCTGTTGCAGCAGAGCTGAACGCCATGGGCCTGCCTGGAACGGCAGAAGGCTTTGGTGGGGATGTGGCGACGAAAGAGGGGGTTGAGGCCTTAGCTGCCGAAGTCGCGAAGCGCACCGGCAAGCTGCATATCCTGATGAACAATGCGGGCCGCACGTGGGGCGCACCTATAGGCCAGCATCCCTATGAAGCATGGGAAAAACTACTCAGCCTCAACGTCACGGGCATGTTCCATCTCACGCAATGCCTGCTACCCTTGCTCGAAGCCGCAGCCACCGATGACGATCCTGCGCGGGTCGTGAATGTTGGCTCCGTGATGGGCGACATTCCCAAAGGCACCGCGACCTACTCCTACGCGGTTTCCAAAGGCGCCGTGCATCACATGACCCGCGTGCTCTCCAACGATCTGGCGCATCGCCGGATCACGGTGAATGCGATTGCACCGGGGCCGTTCGTTTCGAAAATGACTGCCTTCGCGATTGGCACCGAAGAAGGGCAAGCCGAAAGCGCCAAGGGCGTGCCGCTGGGCCGGGTTGGCCGCCCCGAGGATATCGCGGGCGCGTTGCAATATCTCTGCGGACGTGGCGGGGCCTATGTTTCGGGTGCGATCCTGCCCTTGTCTGGCGGGATGCAATCAAACGCACCGGGCAACCTTTTTAACAAGGATCTCTGATATGACGCTTCCTTCTGGAAAGGTTATGGCGCGCGCTGAATTCGAGGCGATGGTCGGCAATGAAATCGGGGTGTCGAGTTGGTTCGACATCACGCAGGATCGCATCGACACATTTGCCGACTGCACCGAAGACTGGCAATTCATCCATGTGGACCCTGAAAAGGCAAAGCAAAGCCCCTTCGGCACGACCATCGCGCACGGGTTCCTGACGCTTTCGATGCTCTCGGCGATGATCTACGAAATGCCCTCCATCGAGGGTGTGAAAATGGGCGTGAACTACGGCTTCAACAAGGTGCGCTTTGTGTCTCCGGTCCGTGTAGGGTCGAAAATCCGGGCGCGGTTCGTGCTGGCGTCCATCGAGGAAATCCGCCCCGGCGAAGTGCAAACCTTGATGAATGTGACAATCGAGATTGAAGGCGAAACGAAGCCAGCGCTTGTGGCCGAATGGCTCGGGCGTCGGTATTTCTGAGGGTGATAGGATGAGCATCAGATTTGACGGGCGTGTAGCCATTGTAACAGGTGCAGGCGCGGGGCTTGGGCGGGCGCATGCGCTGGGATTGGCCGCGCGTGGCGCGAAGGTTGTGGTGAACGATCTGGGTGCCGCAACAGACGGTTCGGGTGCATCTTCCGAGGCAGCGCGCGCAGTGGTCGAGGAAATCCGGGCCGCAGGCGGCAAAGCGATTGCCAATGGAGCGAACGTTACCGACGAGGCGCAGGTTCAAGCCATGGTGGACGAGGCAATCGCCGAGTTCGGCCATGTCGATATCCTCGTGAACAACGCGGGCATTCTGCGAGACAAGACCTTCGCCAAGATGGGCATCGCCGATTTCCGGCTGGTTCTGGATGTGCACCTTATGGGCACTGCTTTGTGCACACACGCAGTGTGGCGCCACATGTGCGAGCGAGGCTATGGGCGCATCGCATTCACCACCTCGGCGTCGGGCGTTTATGGCAACTTTGGCCAGTCCAACTATGGTGCGGCCAAGGCTGGCGTTGTTGGTCTGATGAATGTGTTGGCTCAGGAAGGGGCGAAATTCAATGTGCGGGTGAACACCCTTGCCCCCACCGCGGCCACAAGGATGACCGAGAATCTGCTGCCGCCCGAGGCGCTGGAGCTTCTGCGCCCGGAAACCATCACCCCCGGTCTCCTGATGCTCGTCTCTGAAGACGCGCCGACCAAGATGATCCTTGGCGCTGGTGGCGGCTGTTTCACCGAAACCAAGATCCACGAAACTGCCGGTGTGGCTCTGGCCGATGCCGATCTGACGCCGGAAGCCGTCATGGCCAATCTGGGCCGCATCCGCGATGAGGCAGGCCAGACCGAAATGGCGAATGCGTTCGCCCAAACCCGTAAATACGCCCGCATGGCTGCCGAATTGCGCGGACTGCCCATGCTTTGGACCGAGTGAGAGAGGACTTTCCCATGCGTGACGCCGTAATCGTTTCCACCGCCCGCACCCCGATTGGCAAAGCCTATCGTGGGGCTTTCAATAACACCTCCGCACAGGCCTTGGCCGCGCATGCGATCCGCGCTGCCGTGGAACGTGCGGGCCTGAATGGCAGCGAGATTTCCGACTGTGTGATCGGCGCGGCAATCCAGCAGGGTTCGACAGGCGGCAATATCGGTCGCCAAGCGGCGATCCGCGCAGGCCTTCCGGTTACCGTGGCTGGCATGTCGATGGACCGCCAATGCGCATCGGGCATGATGGCCATCGCCACGGCCGCCAAGCAGGTGATCACCGACGGGATGGATATCGTGATCGGCGGCGGTGTGGAGTCGATCAGCCTTGTGCAGAACGACAAGATGCGGACTGATCGCTTGGCGGATTCTTGGACCAAAGCGAACAAGCCCGAGCTTTACATGAGCATGCTCGAAACCGCCGAAATCGTGGCGGATCGCTACGGCGTGAGCCGCGAAGATCAAGACGCCTATGCCCTGCAATCCCAGCAGCGGACGGCGGCGGCGCAGGCGGCGGGCAAATTTGACGACGAGATCGTGCCGATGACCACCACAATGTTGGTGCAGGACAAGGAAACCAAAGAGATCAGCGAGCGGGAAGTCACCCTTTCCAAGGATGAGGGCAACCGCCCCTCCACGAAGCTCGAAGACCTCTCCGGCCTGAACCCGGTGTTCAAGGGCGGTCAGAAGGTGCAGGAAGGCCGCTTCATCACGGCAGGCAACGCCTCGCAGCTTTCGGACGGCGCGTCTGCGGCCGTGGTCATGGAAGCCAAGGAAGCCGAACGCCGTGGCCTCGCGCCTTTGGGTCGCTATGTTGGCGTCATGGCCGCAGGTTGCGAACCCGATGAAATGGGGATCGGCCCGATCTACGCCGTGCCGAAGCTTCTGAAAGCGCATGGGCTCAAGATAGAAGACATCGGCCTTTGGGAACTCAACGAAGCCTTCGCGAGCCAAGTGCTGCAATCCGCGCGCGTTTTGGGCATTCCGATGGATCTGTTGAACGTCAACGGTGGTGCTATTTCGATTGGCCATCCCTACGGCATGTCGGGTGCCCGCATGGTGGGTCACGCCCTGATCGAAGGTAAGCGCCGCGGTGCTAAATATGTCGTATGCACTATGTGCGTGGGTGGCGGCATGGGTGCAGCGGGCCTGTTCGAAGTTCTGTAAGAAGAGAGGAGGCGGCGATGGCGCTACCGAAACAATTGCAGGGATTGCGGCTGCCGGTGGTGGCTTCGCCCCTCTTCATCATCTCGAACCCCGATCTGGTGATCGCGCAATGCAAGGCGGGGATTATTGGTTCATTCCCTGCCTTGAACGCGCGGGAATCAGAGGGCGAACCGCCCTTGCTCGAAGCGTGGCTCAAGCGGATCACCGAGGAGTTGGACGCCTACAACCAAGCCAACCCCGACACCCCCGCCGCACCCTATGCAGTGAACCAGATCGTGCACCGCTCGAATGCGCGGCTGGAGCGGGATATCGAGATCTGCCACAAGTGGAAGGTACCCGTATGGATCACGTCGCTCGGGGCGCGCGTGGAAGTGAACGAGGCGGCGCATGATTGCGGCGGTATCACACTGCACGACATCATCAACAACACCTTCGCGAAGAAGGCGATTGAGAAGGGCGCGGATGGCCTGATCGCTGTGGCTGCGGGCGCAGGCGGCCACGCAGGCGCGCAATCGCCCTTGGCGCTCATTTCTGAAATCCGCCAATGGTTTGAGGGGCCCTTGCTCCTGTCGGGGGCGATCGGCAATGGCCGCTCGATCTTGGCGGCCCAAGCGATGGGCGCGGATCTGGCCTACATCGGTTCGCCCTTCATCGCCACGAATGAAGCGAACGCCGTGGATGCCTACAAGGAGATGATCGTCGCCTCCGGTGCAGAAGACATCGTCTATTCCAACCTTTTCACAGGCGTGCACGGGAATTACCTGAAGCCCTCGATCACAAAAGCCGGCATGGACCCTGACAATCTCGAACAGTCCGATCCGTCCAAGATGGACTTTGGCGCGAACCGCCAGAAGCCGAAGTCATGGAAGGAAATATGGGGGGCAGGGCAAGGTATCGGTTCGGTGAAATCCGTGGTGCCTGCCGCAGAACTGGTAGCACGGCTTTCCCGCGAATACGACGAAGCGAAAGCGGCTTTCCGGAGTGTTGTGAATGGCTGAGCTTTGGCTGGTTCGTCACGCGCAGGCGAGTTTCGGCGCGGCCGATTACGATAAGCTTTCGGACCTCGGGCATGAGCAATCCCGCGCACTGGGTGCTGCGCTGAAAGCCTTTGGCATGGTGCCCGATGCCGTGTTTATCGGTGCACAACGGCGGCACCGCGAAACTTGGGAAGGGATCAACACGGCTTTCGGCATGAGCGCTGCGCCGGAGGTGTTGCCCGGTTTCAACGAGTTCGACTTCAAAGGGCTGCTGGACGCGCGCTACGCCGGAAAAGAACGCCCGACGGACCTGCACACAGATCGTCGAACTCATTTCAAGATGCTGCGCGAAACGGTATTGGAGTGGCAGGCAGATGATATCATTTCGCCCCCAGAACGGTTCTCCGATTTCGCGGGCCGCGTCCGCGAGGCTCGCCAGCGGGCAGCACAGGGTGGTGACAGGGTTATGGTCGTTTCCTCCGGCGGGGCAATTGGCCAAAGCGTTGCTGAGGTGATGGATGCTCCCGCCGACGCGATGATCCGCTTGCAGCTCCAGATCAAGAACTGCTCGATCACCCGCCTGATCGTGACGCCATCCGGCACCGAGCATCTCTCGACGTTCAACGAAACGCCCCACATCGACGCCGCCAACGCGCGGTTCCTGACCTATAGCTGAACGGAGTGCATCATGAGCAATGCCGCAGCCCATCTCGACACAGAGGCCGTCGCCCGCTGGCTTTCCGAGCATATGGAGGGCTTCGTGGGCCCGCTTACGGCGGAGAAATTCGCAGGCGGCCAGTCGAATCCAACGTTCCGGCTCACAGCCAAGTCAGGCACCTACGTCCTGCGCCGCAAACCACCGGGGCAGCTCTTGAAATCCGCTCATGCTGTGGATCGTGAATTCCGGGTGCAAAGGGCGCTTTGGCAATCCGATGTACCTGTGGCCCGCATGCATGTGCTCTGCGACGATGACAGCGTGATCGGCTCGATGTTCTACGTCATGGAAGAGGTGAAAGGCCGCCATTTCAGTGAGCCTACGCTGGATGCCTTGTCGAATGATGAACGCCGCCCTGTTTTCGAGGAAATGAACCGGGTTCTCGCGGCAATACATGACGTGGATCTCGCAGCCAGCGGCCTTTCTGATTACGGTCCGGAAGGGAATTACTACGAGCGACAGGTCGGCCGTTGGACTAAGCAGTACCGCGCCAGCGAAACCCAAACCATCGCTTCGATGGAAGCCTTGATCGCGTGGCTTGATGCCAACATGCCCGCCGATGATGGCCAGCGCACCCTCGTGCATGGCGACTACAGGATCGACAACATGCTCTTCCGGACGGACGAACCGCGCTGCGCCGCTGTTCTCGATTGGGAGCTCTCCACGACAGGCCATCCTTTTGCCGATCTCGGGGCCGTCATCATGCAATGGGGCATGCCTCCGGGCAGCGAGGGGCGCGGCCTTTCCGGCATTGACCGCCGCGCACAGGGCTTGATGGAGGATCAGGAATTCATCGACCTCTACTGCCAGCGCCGCGGCCTCCCGGGCATTGACCGTTTCGGCTTCTACCTCGCTTTCAACTATTTCCGGATGGGCGCGATCATTCAGGGCGTATATAAGCGGGCGCTCGACGGAAACGCCTCGAACCCTGAGCGCGCCAAGCGCTTGGGCGGCTTCGTGGGCACATTCGCCGAGCAGGGATTGAAGGCGGCGGGACTCGTGTGATGAAGCAGAAAGACGTGAAAGAAGCGCCCTATCCGTGGCAGGAAACCCTCGGTTTCGACGTTAGCGATTGGGGGCCGGACCATGCCGAAGTTACAGTGCCAATCGAAACGAAACACGAGAACCGTTACGGAATTCCACACGGTGGAGTGCTGGCCTCTATTCTCGACACGGCCATGGGCTTTGCAGGCTGCTACACAGGCGATCCCGAACATCCGCAAATGGCCATGACGCTGAACTTGAGTGTGAACTACCTCTCTGTCGCCAAAGGCAACCTGTTGATCGCAACCGGTCGGCGCACTGGCGGTGGCGCAAAAACCTTCTTCGCCGAAGGTCGTATCATGGATAACGAAGGCATTTTGGTTGCCACGGCAACAGGCGTATTCCGCTACCGCGGACGATAATGAACAGGGAGAAAATGATGTCTGAAATGATGAAACGTATCGTTCTTGCAAGCCGCCCCACTGGCGCTCCCAGTGACGAGAACTTCCGGCTCGAAACCGGGCCTGTCCCTGCACCGGCCGAAGGCGAGATCCTCGTCCGCGTCACGGCTATGTCTTTGGACCCCTACATGCGAGGCCGTATGGATGATGCGAAATCCTACGCTCAGCCTGTGCCGGTGGGCGGCACGATGGAAGGCGGTTCGGTTGGTCAGGTGATCGCATCCAACTCGCCGCATTTCAAACTCGGCGACTGGACCTTCGGCATGTTCGGCTGGGCAACCCACTCGGTTCAGAACGCGAAACTCTGCCGCAAGCTCGACCCGTCCCAAGTCCCTGTGAACACCGCCTTGGGCGTCCTTGGCATGCCGGGCTTCACAGGCTGGTTCGGGCTGATGGAATACGGCAAGCCGAAAGCGGGAGAGACCCTCGTCGTCGCAGCGGCGACCGGGCCCGTTGGCAGCATGGTTGGTCAGGTGGCCAAGTCGATGGGCCTTCGGGTAATCGGCATCGCTGGCGGTGCCGAGAAATGCCGGATGGCCGTCGAGGAGTTCGGCTTCGACGCCTGCCTCGATCACCGCGCCCATGCGGATGCCAAGGAACTCCGCGCCGCTCTGCAAGAAGCCTGCCCGAAGGGTGTCGACATCTATTTCGAGAATGTCGCCGGAAAGGTGCTCGAAGCCGTAATGCCGCTGATGAACGTCGGCGGCCGCATCCCGGTCTGCGGCATGATCTCCTGGTATAACGAAGGTGGCCTCGGCATGAACGCCGGCGGCGCCAAAGATCAACTGCCCAAAATGTGGCGCACGATTCTCGTCAATCGCCTGCATGTACACGGGTTCATCATTTCCGATCATTGGGCGCGCTTTCCGGAGTTCCTCGGCACTGTCGCGCCCATGGTGGCAGATGGCCGCGTCAAATATGTCGAGGACATCGCCGAGGGTCTGGAAGCCGCACCGCAAGCCTTCATGGGCATGCTGCTTGGCAAGAATCGCGGCAAGCAGATTGTCAAAATCGCCGACTAAACCGCATTTTTCTTTCGGAAATATCCTCGGGGGGTGAATGCCGGAGGCAGAGGGGGGCAGACACCCTTTTTTCTTAGCCCCACAAAAAGGCGCGTCGTTTCCCGCATGGGGTGCGACGCTTCTCGCATTGAAGAATCCTTGCGCCCGCAGTAACTAGACTGTGCTTCGGTTCCGGTGCTCAAGCTCCGGATGAAAAGGGAACCGGGTGCGGGCGAACGCCCTACTCCCGGACTGCCCCCGCAACTGTAAGCGGCGAGCGATGTCGGCATATGCCACTGGGCCTCCGAAAGGAGGCTTGGGAAGGCCCGGCAAAGCATTGACCCGCAAGTCAGGAGACCTGCCGAGGTGATCACCTTGTCCATGCGCGGGGCGCGCTTGGGCTGCGGTTTTCCGTAGGGGTGACAACCTTCACCGTCTGCGGGGGACCTAGTCCTCTGTCTGACCAATTCAAGACCAATGCTCCCGAAACGAAGGAGCGCCGAGGACGTTATGAAATACCTTGTCTCCGCCAGTATTCTGGCGCTTTCCGTCGCTACCCAAGCCTCCGCACAAGAGCCGTTCCAGTTAGGAACCATCACTCTTTTCACCAACCAGACCGCCACCACGACAGCGCGTTCCGGCGCAACGGTGGAAGTTGTCGAGGCGAAAGAGGTGCAGAAGGCATCCGACACCCGTCTTGTCGATTATCTGTCCTCGCTTCCGGGCGTGTCCGCGTCGACGAATGGCGGCCTTGGCGGTACGGGTACCCTGCGCGTCCGCGGCCTCGGCGGCGAATATCTTGCTGTGCGCATCGATGGCATCGACGTGACAGACCCCTCTCGTCCGCAAAACCTGTTCGACTGGAACGGCCTGACCTTGGGCGGTGTTTCGCGGATTGAATTGCTCAAAGGGTCGCAATCGGCAGGCTATGGTGCTGGCGCTGTTGCTGGTGTGATCAACATCACAACGCTCCGCGCAGAAGAAGAAGGCACCTCTGGCCAGGCAAGCTTGGAAGTCGGCAGCTTCGGCACGGTGCAGGCTGGCGTTTCCATCGCGAATAAGTCTGATCGCGCAGAGATCAGCCTTGGCCTCAACCGTGTCACCACGGATGGCTTCTCGGCCAGTTCCCTCGGTGTCGAGGCCGATGGATATGAAGCAACCCAACTGACATTCGGGGCCTCCTACCAGATCACTGACGCGGTCAAAGTTGGCCTCTCGCTCTATGCCGTCGATAGCTACGGCGAGTTCGACGAATTCGGCGGCGACGGCGCAGCACCTTTCGACGAATACAATGAAAGCACCACCCGCGCAGGCCGCGTCTATGCCGAGTTCCAGACGGGGGCTGTGAAGAACGAACTGTCCTTCTCCGCTCTGAACGGCGATCGCACATCGAATTCCGATGGTGTGGCCAGCCCGTTCTCGGGCACCCGCCGCTCGGTTGAATACAAGGGGTCGGTAGAGCAGTCCGAAGCGCTGACACTTTCTTGGGGCGCAAGCTTCGTCAAGGAAGGCTTCGATGCTGTCGAAGAGGACTGGTCAGTGGTTCCTCCGCTAATCCTTACCCCTACGGGTTCGGTCGAAACCAAAGCCGTTTTCGCCGAAGCACTTTATGCGCCGGCTGAAGACCTCGACCTGTCGCTGACCGTCCGTCATGACGATCATTCGTCTTTCGGTTCGAAAACGACGGGGCGCGCCGCGCTCGCATGGCGCATCCAGCCGGACCTGATCCTGCGCGCGTCGGCGGCAACAGGCTTCCTGCCGCCGTCGCTTTATGAGCTGCACAGCCAAGTTTATGGCAACCCCGCGCTCCAGCCGGAAGAAAGCAAGAGCTTCGAAATCGGCCTCGAAAAGCGCTACGGCGACGATGCCTTTGCCAAGGTCACTTTCTTCTCGACGGAAGTCACCAACCGCATCGATTATGACTTCCTGACCAATAGCTACCAGCAGGTTACTGGCGACACGAAGATTCAAGGGATGGAGCTTTCGGGCCGCACCCCCCTCTCCGAACGTATTGCGCTCTTTGGCAGCTATACGCTCACTCGTGCCGAAGGGCCGAATGGTGGCAAGGTTGTTCGCGTGCCACAACATGACTTTGTCTTGGGTGTCGATGCTGCTCTAACCGATCGCCTGTCAGGAACGCTCACGGTCAACCGCATTGCCGAACGCTATGATGGTTTCGTCGCAACTCGCGCCCCGGACTACACTCTGGTGAACCTCAGCGTGAACTACGCGATCTCCGCCAAGGCGGAAGCCTATCTCCGCATCGAGAACCTGCTGGACGAGCAATACCAGTCGGTCAGCAACTACAACTCTTCTGGCCGGGCGGCCTACTTCGGTGTTCGGACGTCGTTCTGATCTCTGTGCTGTGGCCCTCGTTTTTGCGGGGGCCACAAGCGCTTTGGCGGATGCGCCGAAGCGCGTGGTGTCGATCAATCTCTGCACTGATGAATTGGCCCTTCTGTTGGCCGATCCAGGTCAGGTGATTTCGGTTTCCAAACTCTCCGCCGATCCGTCCTACGATATGGTCGTGCCTGAGGGCGTCGGCATCAATGGCGGGCAGGCCGAGGAGGTGCATTCATTGTCACCCGATCTGGTGCTCGCCGGGGCCTTCTCTGGCGGCCCCACCGTGAGCATGCTCAAGCGCCTCGGGCATCCTGTCGAGGTGTTCTATCCGGCCTCTTCGCTTGACGAAATCCGCGCCAACATCCGCCAGATGGGCAAGCTCTTGGCGCAAGAGGAAAAGGCCGAAACCGTTGTGGCAAGTTTCGATGCCGATCTTGCCGCCTTGCAAGACGGCGGCCCACGCCCCCGCGCCGCTCTTTGGTTCGCTAATGGCTATGCTCCGGGGCCCGCAACTCTGGCGGGCCAGATCCTCGACGCGGCAGGCTATGACAATATCGCGGTAGAGGCAGGCATTTCGGGCACAGGCTTCCTTTCCTTGGAGCAACTCGTGGTGCTTGATCCCGACGTTATCGTCACCGGGCGGCCTTATCCCGGTGCATCCCGTGCCGAAGAAGTCATGCGCCACCCGATCGTGGCGGCGCTCAACGGCAAGAAGACCGCGCCTGCAACGGATCGCGACTGGGTGTGCGGCACGCCGCGCATCCTCAGGGCGATCAAGGCCCTCCGCGACGAGCGGCTTGATCTGGAGGGCCGCGGATGAAGCTCTATGCAGCTCTAGCAGCTTTGGTCGCAGCGCTCTTCCTTCTCTCCCTCTCGGTCGGGCCAGCAGGGTTCGGGCGGCTTTGGGAAACCACCGGGCCGATGCCGCTCATCCTTTGGGAAATCCGCTTGCCCCGTGCTGTGCTGGCGCTCTTGATCGGCGCAGCCTTGGGGCTCTCTGGTGCCGCGATGCAGGGCTATCTGCGCAACCCCATGGCCGAGCCGGGAATATTGGGCGTTTCAGGCATGGCGGCTCTGGGTGCTGTCATCTCGATCCACTTCGGCCTTTCCACGCTCTGGCCCTTGGCCCTTCCCTTGGCGGCCCTGATGGGCGCAGTCGTTGGTGTGGCACTGATCCTTGCCTTGGCTGGTCCGCGCGGCGGTTCGGTCACGCTCATTCTGGCTGGTATCGCGATTTCCGCCCTGGCGGGAGCCTTCACCTCTCTCGTCCTCAACCTCGCGCCAAATCCTTGGGCCGCGAACGAGATCGTCTTTTGGATGATGGGATCGCTTGCGGATCGCTCTTGGCTACACGTCAGCCTCGCTGCGCCCTTCATCATTGTGGGCGCGGTTGTGCTCCTCCTGCAAGGCAAGGCGCTCGACGCCCTCACTTTGGGAGAAGATGCCGCCGAAAGCCTCGGGCTCTCGCTCGGCCGCGTACGGCTCTGGCTGGTGCTGGGCACGGCGGCTGTCGTTGGGGCAGGGGTGGCTGTGGCTGGTTCTGTGGGTTTTGTCGGCCTCGTCGTGCCGCACCTCTTGCGCCCCTTCGTGAACGGGCGGCCCTCGGCGCTGCTGCCGGCCGCTGCATTGGGTGGGGCCGCGCTTATTCTGGCTGCAGATGTCGCGGTTCGCATCCTGTTGCCAACGGGCGATCTGAAGCTCGGCGTTCTCACCGCGCTCGTCGGTGCCCCCTTGTTCCTCCATCTCATCTGGAAAATGCGGAGGGGCCTCGCATGACGCTTCTTTCGCTTCAGGCTTTGACGGTGCGGCGGGGCGAATGCCCCGTGGTGGATCGTGTCTCGTTCGAGGTGCGCGAGGGCGAGGTGGTTGGGCTTTTGGGGCCGAATGGCGCTGGCAAAACCACACTGATGCGCGGCGCCTTGGGCCTGATCGAGGCCACAGGGCGCTCCTCCTTGGCCGAATTGCCAGCCAAGGCACGGGCGAAAGCAGCCGCTTGGTTGCCACAAGCCCGCGAGATCGCATGGCCGATGCCGGTTGAGGCTGTCGTGCGTTTGGGCCGCTTGCCGCATGGGGACGATGGCTCGGCCGCAGTTGAGCAAGCGCTTGAGCGGATGGACCTCGGCGCGATGCGCCACCGCCCTGCAACTGAGCTTTCGGGTGGTGAACAAGCGCGCGTTCTCATCGCTCGCACATTGGCGCAAGAAGCGCCTTTGGTTCTCGCAGATGAACCCGTGGCGGGCCTCGATCCCGCCCACCAGATCGCAACGATGCAGGTCTTCGAGGAACTCGCCCGTGAAGGCCGGGGCGTGATCGTTTCGCTCCACGATCTGGGCCTCGCCGTGCGCCACTGCACGCGGTTGATCCTGATGCAGTCCGGGCAAGTGGTGGCCGATGGCGCACCCCTTGAGGTGCTGACACCGACCCGCCTACGCGAGGTATTCCACATCTCAGCGCACATTTCTGAGAGTGACAGTGGGCCGATCTTCCAGCCGCTGGAGGTGATCCGATGAGCGTGACGCGCGATGGCGCATGGCTGCACTTCGATCTGGGTGCTCCTTTGCGGGCACTCTCGTGGTCGCTGACCAAACCGGGCTTCGTTACCACCGACGCCATGGTTTGGCGCGAGGTGAAGAACCGCGACCTCACCCCCGATCTTGACGTGCACGCATGGTATGAAGCCGAGCTTTCCGCGAAAGGGTGGGGCGGGGCTGTCGCCTTCCTGACCTCGCGCGACATCGGCACTTGGGTCGAGGCAACGGCCTCTGTCGAAGGCGTCCGCGCGCATGCGGTTGCCACGGTCGGCCTCTCGAATGGCGAGCGTGTGGGGTCGCGGGTGGATTACTCGGGCCGCGATTGGAATGGCAAATGGGGCACGATCAACGTGGGCCTCAGGCTCTCCGAGGGCCTAACCGAGGCCGCGCTGATCGAGGCAATGGCGATTGCCGTTCAGGCCCGTACAGCAGCGGTGATGGATGCGGGTGTCTTGCTGCCCACAGGTCGTGCCACGGGCACGGGTACGGATTGCGTCGGCGTGGCCGCGCCCCTTGGGGATAACCCTTATGCCGGCCTGCATACAGCCGTTGGTGAAGCAGCAGGCCGCGCCGTCTATGATGCGGTCTTGAAGGGCGCGAAGGAATGGCGGCAAACTTATCCCAAAGCCCCCGGAGTTCCGATGGAGGATTTGGGATGGACCTGAACGCACTCGCCGCTTTCCTGCAGGCCGGCGGCCCCGCGATGTGGGCCATTGCCGCCCTTTCCGTGCTGGCTGCCACGCTTGTCATGTGGAAAATCTGGCGCTTGGCTAGGGCCGGGGTCTGGTCAAGCGCGCCCGATGCGGCTCTCGCGGTTTGGGCTGCGGGCGATCGGCGGGCGTTGGAACAGGTTACTGGAAAGGGCCTTTTGGCACGGCTAACGCGCCTCGCCATCCAATCGCGCCTCGATCCTGCACTCGGCGAAAAAGCCGCCCGAGAGGAAGTGACTGTGGCTGCAAAATCCATGATCGCCGACGTGAGAGGCGGCCTGCGCGCCTTGGAACTGATCGTGACTATTGCACCCCTCTTGGGCCTTTTTGGAACGGTTCTGGGCATGATCGAAGCCTTCCAGACTTTGCAGGCCGCAGGCAGCCGCGCCGACCCTTCGGCTTTGGCAGGCGGAATCTGGGAAGCGCTGCTCACCACTGCCGCGGGTATGGGCGTTGCCATTCCCGCAGCCATGGCCCTCTCGTGGTTCGATGGCACGGCGGAGCGCTTCCAGACACGTCTGGAAGAAGTAGCTACAAAGGTCTTCACGCGGGGCCCGGCAAGCGAATGATGAGCTTCGCCAAACCACGCCCCCGCAGGCGCGTATCGCTCACGCCGATGATCGACGTGGTCTTCCTGCTGCTCGTCTTCTTCATGCTGGCCGCACGGTTCGGCGTGGAAAGCTCCTTGGTTCTGTCGGCAGGCGGCGGGGCCGCCGGATGGGAAGGCGCACCGCGCTTGGTCGAAGTCGCGCCCGATGCCGTGCGCTTGAATGGTGCTGATCTGTCGGAAGAGGCGTTGGCCGAGGCTTTGGCGCCCATTCTGCCGGAAGGTGGAACCGTTGTGTTGCGCCCTGTCGAAGGGGCGAGCCTGCAGCGCTTGGTGGACCTCACCGAAGCCTTGGAAGCCGCAGGCGCGGGCCGTGTTCTGGTGGTGGAGTAAGCGATGGATTTTGCTCCCGCCAAGCGCCGCGACCTGCCGGAAAGCATCGTTCCGATGATCAATGTCGTGTTCCTGCTGCTGATCTTCTTCCTGATGACAGCCCAGATTGCTCCGCCTGATCCTGTTGAGGTGATGCCGCCCGTGTCGCAGTCCACGGCGGAGGTGCCGCAGGATGGCGTGCTCTATCTCGGGGCCGATGGCACTTTGGCTTTCGCTGAGGCGCGGGGCGAGGAGGCATTGGAAGCGGCGGTTTCGGGTGGCGCAGTCGTTCTCAAGGCGGATGCGGGGGTTGCGGCAGTTGAGGTCGCGCGCCTGTTGCCACGGCTGGCAGCCCTTGGGGCAAAGGATATTCGGTTGGTGACGGCAGAAGGGGCCAAGCCATGATGCGGATCGCGGAACATCTTGTGTTCGGCTCTCTCGCCGTGGCAGGGCATTTGGCTGTGTTCGGAATGGCAGGGGCAATGCCCGGGATCGGTGACGCACTCGAAGGCCCACAAGTGGTTATCGAAGCCGCGCCGGTTGAACTGGCTGCTTTGGTGAAGCAGTGGAGCGAGGCTCCAAGCGCGTCCGACGCAGCACCGGAAATGACTTCCCCGGAAACCCCGCCTGCGCCTTCAATGCCACAAACCGCGATGATAGCCCCTGCCTTGGCGGCCTTGCCCGGTTTAGCGCAACCCGCGGCTCCGACGGATCAACTCCGGATCGACACCACGCCAGCCGCTCCTCCAAAACAGAAGCCCGAACCGAAGGCCGAGAAAGCACCCAAGCCGCCTAAAGCCCCGAAGGCGGAGGCGAAGAAGTCCGAACCAAAGCTGCAAGCAAAGGCTGCAGCGACGCCACCAGCTCCGGCAGCAGCACCTCAGAAGGCGGCAGGCGGCGGTTCACAGAAGACCCTTATGTCATCTTGGGGCAAAGGCATCATGAAAGCCCTCGCGCGCCAGTCAGTCAGCGGTCGCGGCCTTCCGAAGGGAAGTGTTACGCTCGCCCTCACCATCGACACTTCGGGTCGTTTGGTTGGTGCGAAAGTCGCGCGCTCATCTGGCCACGCGGCACTTGATCAAGCGGCTTTGACCGCCGTCCAAAAGGCGCGCTTTCCAAAGGCACCCGAAGGCATGACCGCAGGCCGCCACGCCTTCACTCTGCCCGTGGCCAGCCGTTAAAGCAGGCCTTCTTCTTCCAGCACCTTGCGCGCCACGCGGAAACATTCGAGCGCTTGCGGCACGCCACAATAAATGCCGATCACATGCACCGTGGCGCGGATCTGTTCCTTGGTCACTCCGTTGCGGATCGCTCCACGGCAATGCAACTCCCACTCGTGCATCTTGCCCAAGGCCCCGATCATCGAGAGGTTCATCAGGCTGCGGGTCTTCGCATCAAGCGCCTCATCGCCCCAGCCGAAGCCCCAGCACCATGCAGTCATCGCTTCCTGAAACGGGCGGTTGAAATCGTCTGCCGCCGCGAGGTTTTTCTCCACATATTCTGCGCCCAAAGTGGCCTTGCGCTTCGCGAGACCCTTTTCGAAGAAGTCGTCCATTCGTGATGCTCCCATTGTTTGATCGAAACATAGCAGCACCACATGGAACGGCCAGAAGAGACCTCAACTGGTCGCAAATCAGTTTGCCTGAGGCCCGTGTCGGACTAGGCTCTAGCCCGAGGGAGAGATCAATGAATTATCGAATTGACGCGCTGCAATACGCGAACTGGTCCGAGAAGATATTCCGACAGATGCGCGAAGGCGGTTTGGATGCAGTGCATGTGACAATCGCTTATCACGAGACCTTCCGTGAAACGGTGCTCCGCATCGAGGAATGGAACCGCCGATTCGAGCAACATTCAGATCTGATTTTCCAAGGTTTCACAGCGGCGGATCTGGCCAAGGCCCGCGAAACGGGGAGAACTGCGATCTTCTTTGGCGCGCAAAACCCCTCGCCAATCGAAGATGACATTGGCCTTGTAGAAGTGCTGCACCGCTTGGGAATGCGCTTCATGCAGCTCACCTATAACAACCAGTCTCTCCTCGCGACGGGGTGCTACGAGGCCGAAGACGCAGGCATCACCCGCATGGGGCGCGAAGTCATCGAAGAGATGAATCGCGTGGGCATGGTCGTGGACATGAGCCACTCGGCAGATCGTTCAACCATTGAAGCAGCCGAGCTTTCAAGTCGCCCGATTGCCATCACCCATGCCAACCCGTGGGATTGGCACCCTGCCAAGCGCAACAAGAAAGACGCCGTGATCCGCGCCGTGACCGAACGGGGCGGGATGCTCGGGTTTTCGCTCTACCCGCACCACCTGAAGGGCGGATCGGCCTGCACTCTCCAAGACTTCTGCGAGATGATCGCGCGAACCGCCGAGCGCTATGGCGTCAACCACCTCGGGATTGGCACCGATCTTTGCCAAGATCACCCCGACAGCATCGTCGAGTGGATGCGGGTTGGGCGGTGGACCAAGAAAATCGATTATGGCGAAGGCTCGGCATCGGCGCCGGGCTTCCCGCCGATGCCCGAGTTCTACAAAGACAACCGCGACTTCCCGAATTTTGCCAAGGGCCTGGCAGACGTGGGCTTCTCGCAAGCCGAAGTGGACGCGCTGCTGGGCGGAAACTGGCATCGTTTCTTCGCGGAAGGGTTCGGCCCCAAATGACGCAGCATCCGGTTCTGGCACAAGCCGCTTCTGATGACCTCTTGATTGCCGATGGCATCTCGCCACGTAGCCCCTCGGTCGTGATGCGCCTCTCGCGGATGGGTTCGTTCCACGCCTCGCGCCTCTCGTTCATGCGCATTCTTTTGCGGCGAATGAAGGCCGAGGGCTGGGTCATCACCCGCCTTCTGTGGGAAGTCGATGCAAAGGGCGTCGGGCGTGCGGTTTACACAGCGCGCGGCCCCGAACGCTTCTATTCGCTTGTGGCCTTCGCGCATGACCTCCCCGATCACATGCGCTCGGATCGTGTGATCGCCACCGCGTGGGATGCCACTTTCACACTGCATGACGGCATCCCGTCTGCCGAGGATCTCGCGCGCCTCGAAGCCAATGTGCCGCTGCAAGAAGCTGGCCGCGTGAGCGAAAAGGAACTCTGCCTCGCGCGCGCCAATCGCTCGGTCCGCCTCTGGGATCACGTGGTTGAAAGTCTCGCTGCTGGTCAGCAACCCGACGCGACTAAAGTCGCAGAGGTCGGTTATCTGATGCGGACAACCGCCGTTTACGGCTCGGCCAAATTCGGAGCGGCCGATCGTGAATTGATCGTGAACCGCACTGAATGCCTCGCGCCGTTCCAAATGGAAATGCTCACCGTTTGGTTGATCCGTGCATTCGTCATGGACCTCGTGGAGCATATGGCACGCTCAAAAGGAGGCGAAAAGGCCGTTGCCCTAGATCCAAGATTGCGCCGCGCCTTCGGGATCGGAAATTCCACTGGTCTCGGCATGGCACCATTTCTCATCAACCATCCGGCGCTGCTCAACAATTGGATTGCGGCGCGGGAATGGGCCTTGGCACGGGCGCGCTCTGTGGCGGACCCGTCTGAAACCGAGCGCAAACGGTTTTTGGCCCTTCTGCCGCGCGCATCGAAAAATGCAGACCTCTGGCGTTCGGACCATCCGGCGCAGATCGAGAAGCTGAAGGCATTGCGGGCGGATCTGACTGCCTTGGAAACTGAAGCGGCAAAAGGGCTGGCCGCTGCTTACCCGTGGGATGCACTTTGGCGCTGGGGCGAAACCACTCTCACGGAGGAGGGGCAGGAGGCATTGGCATCGCTTCTGATCGAAGTGCATCCAGAACTGGTCGATGGCCTTTCGGACTGCATGGCCGCTGACGAAGCTCAGGCTTTCCCGATTGACGGCGCATGTAGCGTGAACAGTCTTCGTATTGATATCGAAACGCACTACGATTGGGCCTTGAACGTCGATTGGGAGGCGCGGGAAGCGCAGGCGCGGGTCTGGTATGTGTCGCAAGAAAAGCTTGAACCACGTTTGGGCGAGCGCTGGGAGGAAGAGGTGGCGGCATGGGAGCAGCCCTTGCAGCCGGGTCGCGATGTGTCTGCACTCTACACCGCGCTGCAAGATGTCGAAGGCAGCGTCGCGGCCTTCCTGATGGCCCATCCTGAACATCGCCACATCGTGCGACGGGTGCAAATCGCCGCGCGTTACCCTTACGCCGAAATCCGTGACAATACGATTTCCGCCGACGTCCTGCCGATTGACCTCCTTCGCGCCAAGCTCTCGTTTTTTGGTGCAGGCCATTTCGATCCACGCTCGGATCGCTGGGTCCGGATCAACATGTTCCGCGGCGCACCTTTTCCCGGCGAGCTTGCCGAGGCCGATGTCGAGGGTTGGGCATGGCCGGAGTGAAGTTGTCGCTTGGCGAGGTTGAGGGCCTTTGCAAGAAGGCGGCACGCGGGGCGGGCTTGCCTTGGGGTTTGGCAGAAGAAGCAGGCTTTGCCGCCCGCTGGCTATCCGCACATGGATTTGACGGCGCGGGCCTGGTGTTGGCCGATCTCGAAACGGGTGGGCAAAGCCTCAGCCTGGGCGTGGCACTGGCAGATGCACCTGAGGCTGGAACAATCCCCGCTGCGGAAGTGCCTCTGCTTCTGGCCCCCTTCGCCGCATTGGTGGCGCGGCGGCAGCCTTGCACCCTTACCTTGCCTGACGAGCGCTTCAACTTTGCCGCTGATGGCGCTGTTTCCCATGTCTCAACGGGTGGCGCATTTAGCTTTGCGTTTGGTCTGACCGATGGCGGGAACCCCTTGTCGCGCACAACACGGCCGACAGTGAGCGAAGCCACCCTGCAACGCCTGACCGAACTCGCCGCCCGCACCTACGCCCCAGCCACCGAAGCAAGCCGTCTCGCGGGCGCGGGCGCAGGGCTTTCGGATAACGATTAGGCGGTCAGGAATCGTACGGCGCGCTCAGCCGATCCTTGGCCCACGAGCGCGGCCGTCAGCTTGCCCGTCTGATAGGCCCCGGTATCGCAAGCGATTCGGCCGGAATGCGCATGGGCCTCGGCAAAAATCGTATGCCCGTGCAGAACCCAAAGCCCGTCTTGCCGCGTCTTGGTGAAGAAGTCGGCATGGCCCCAAAGCACGCTCCGGTCGCTTTGATCTTCCGGCTTTCGCGCAGGATCCAAAGCCGCATGAACGCAGATCACATTACCGGTTCGCCACCGTGTGGGCAGGTCACGGATCCAGACAACCAGCTCCTTGCCTATCTTGGTTTCCAACTCCAACGCGGCTTCCGTGATATCCTCAAGATCAGGCTTCGGACCCGGCGCTTCAACGCCGAAACTCAGCATAGTTTCGCGCCCACCGAAATCGATCCAGCGCAAACCGCGCCCTGCTGGATCGTCGATAAAATCCAGAAGCATTTGCTCGTAGTTGCCCTTCAGAACGATCGTCTGCGCACGGCTATCATGGAGCGATTTCACATAGCTCAATACCTCGGCGCTCTCGGGGCCACGGTCTACAAAATCGCCCACAAGAAGCAGAGGTTGGCCAGGTGCTTCCTGTTCCAACTTACTCACGAGAGCGGAGAGCAAATCCTGCCGCCCATGCACATCCCCAATCGCGGTGAACGGTTGGTCAGGCTCGATGCTAGATGAATATGCAAGAACCTCGGGCGCCGGCAGGGCGACTTCTGCAACGCGATCGCGCTTGATGAAGCGGGATAACAGCGATTTCACCTGGGCCACCCCCGATTACTTAGGCAGTGACTTCCTCGACCGCAGACTTGATCCTGTCAATGGTCGCGTGCAGAAGCTCGCTGCTTTCGGCCTCGGCCATGATCCGGATCAGAGGCTCTGTACCAGATTTCCGGATCAGCACGCGCCCTTGCGCGCCCAATGCCTTCTCTGCGGCTTGGATCTCGGATTTCACTCGGTCCGTATCCAGCGGGGTCTGGCCCAATTGGTACCGCACGTTCACCAGTTTCTGCGGAACCGGCGCGAAAACGCGTGTCAGCTGCGAGGCAGGTTTGCCGCTTTCGATCAGAGCCGCCAGAATTTGTAGCGCGCCCACAAGCCCGTCACCTGTGGTTGCGTAGTCGGTCATCACGATATGCCCCGACTGCTCGCCACCCAGATTAAGCCCCTTCTCACGCATCCGTTCGACAACATAGCGGTCACCGACATTGGTCCGCTCAAGATGCACTCCCAAACCGTTCAGATGTCGCTCGAAGCCAAGGTTCGACATCACAGTGGCCGCAACTGCCCCGCCTTTCAGCAGGCCTTCATTGGCCCACCGCGTGGCGATCAAGGCCATGATCTGGTCGCCATCGGCAACGTGTCCGGTTTCGTCAATCACAATCAGGCGGTCCGCGTCACCATCAAGGCACAGGCCGATATGCGCTCCGGTTTCACGCACTTTGGCGGCCGCGAGTTCCGGATGGGTCGATCCACAACCAGCGTTGATGTTCGTGCCGTTCGGTTGCACGCCCAGCGAGATCACTTCCGCACCCAGTTCCCAGAGCACTGTCGGGGCGGCGCGGTAAGCGGCTCCATTGGCGCAATCGAGCACGATCTTCAGCCCATCAAGGCGCAAACTACGGGGGAAGGTGGTCTTGGCATATTCAACGTAGCGACCCAGCGCATCATCAAGCCGTTTCGCCCGACCGATATTCTGTGGCTGCGCAGGTGCAACGCCTTCATGGAACAGTTTTTCGATGGACATCTCGTCAGCGTCGGAAAGCTTGAACCCGTCCGGCCCGAAGAATTTGATGCCATTGTCCTCGGCCGGATTGTGGCTCGCGGAAATCATCACCCCCACATCGGCCCGCATCGAGCGTGTGAGCCAGCCGACAGCCGGCGTCGGCACTGGCCCGAGCAGGAACACGTTCATGCCCGTTGACGTGAAGCCCGCCGTCAGCGCCGTTTCGAGCATGTAGCAGGAAAGCCGCGTGTCCTTGCCGATAACCACCCGATGCTCTGCCTGATCGTGCCGGAAGTGGCGACCCGCCGCAGCGGCGAGCCGGAGGGCCGCATCTGCAGTCATCGGATAGGTGTTTGAACGGCCGCGCACGCCATCGGTGCCAAAAAGGGAACGTGTCATTTGATTTCCAAAGTCGTTTCTAGCGCACTAGCCCGCGTAGGCTCACCTGTCTAGCGGCATGACGATTCGGCGCGAAAAGGGGCGATTTCTGGCCGATGTCTTACTTTTGTTCAGCGTGCAAAGGCACCTCGGCCTGATGATGGTACCCGTCCACACGCGCCTTGACCAAGGCCCGCAGGCGCTCGGTGTCTGTCGTTTCGATGCTCGCGTTCAATTCGCGCAGCATCGAGGCCACTTCGATCTGGGACAGATAGCTTTCCTCGGCCCGAAGGATCTTCGGATGGGGCGTCGCCCGCAAGCTTTCGTCATCAATCAACAGCTCCTCGTAGAGCTTCTCGCCTGGGCGAAGCTGCTATTCCATGACCTTTCGATCCGCATCGTCACGGATGATGCCAGCCCGCTCACACAGGATTTCCTGCACTCTGACAACTTCCTGTTCTGAAGCTCCAGAATCGGAAAGACCCGGCCGTTTCCGGCCGGGTCTTTCTGAAGTGGTGGTGAGCCGTGCAGGATTCGAACCTGCGACCCAGTGATTAAAAATCACTTGCTCTACCAACTGAGCTAACGGCCCACTGAGGGCGGTGTTTATGAATATGCTGTGGTAGGGTCAACCCCGAAATCACAAGATTTTTCGCTTCCTGTCCGCTTGCTGGATTTCGCGATCCGCTCGGAGTATAGACGCGGCTCGAAACACACGAGAAAGCGCGCAAAATGGCCCTTCCTTTCATGAAAATGCATGGTCTCGGGAACGACTTCGTCGTGGTCGACGCGCGCAAGGAAGAAAAAAAACTTTCCGAAGCCCTCGTGAAAGCCATCGCTGACCGTCATCGCGGCATCGGATTCGATCAGTTGGCCGTGATCGAATCTCGCGGCAACGCCGATGCGCATCTGGTTTTCTACAATGCAGATGGCTCCACCTCCGCCGCTTGTGGCAACGCCACCCGCTGCATCGCGCGCCACATCATGGATGAAACCGGCCAATCGAAGCTCACCCTCACCACGGATCGCGGCACGCTTTTTGCCGAGGATGCCGGCAACGGGCTCACGGCCGTGAACATGGGCCAACCGCAGCTTCTCTGGCACGAAATCCCGCTCGCTCGTGAAATGGACACGCTCGAACTCCCCATGGATGGCGCGCCAACCGCCACTGGCATGGGCAACCCGCATTGCACCTTCTTCGTCGCGGATGTTGAAGCGGTCGATCTGGAAAAACGCGGCGCGGAAACCGAACATCACCCGCTTTACCCCCAGCGCACCAATGTGCAATTCGCCCAAGTGATCGGCCCCGATCACCTGCGGATGCGGGTCTGGGAGCGTGGCGTCGGCGTCACCCTTGCCTCCGGCTCCTCCTCTTGCGCCACCGCCGTTGCCGCAGCCCGGCGCGGGCTCACAGGGCGCAACGTGCGCATCGATCTCGACGGCGGCACCCTCCACATCGAATGGCGCGAGGATGGCGTCTGGATGATCGGCGGCACCATGCATGTGGCTGATGGCACATTCACCGACCAGTTCCGACGGAGCGTCGAATGACCGTGAAGCCCCCGATATTCGCTACGCTCGGCTGCCGCCTCAACGCCTACGAAACCGAGGCGATGAAGGAACTTGCCGAACAGGCAGGCGTGAATGGCGCGGTGATCGTGAACACCTGCGCCGTTACCGCCGAAGCCGTCAAGAAAGCGCGTCAGGAAATCCGTCGCCTCCGCCGCGAGAATCCCGAAGCGCGAATCATCGTCACGGGCTGCGCCGCGCAAACCGAGCCGGAAACCTTCACCGCGATGGATGAGGTCGATCATGTGATCGGCAACACCGAGAAGATGCAGCCTGAAACATGGGCCCGCCTCGGCCCCGATTTCATCGGTGAAACCGAGCGTGTGCAGGTAAACGACATCATGTCCGTCACCGAAACCGCGGCGCACCTGATCGACGGCTTCGATGGCCGCACCCGCGCCTTTGTCGAGGTGCAGCAGGGTTGCGACCACCGCTGCACCTTCTGCATCATCCCCTTCGGGCGTGGCAATTCCCGCTCGGTGCCCGCAGGCGTGGTGATCGAACAGATCAAGCGCCTCGTCGGCAAAGGCTTCAACGAAGTCGTGCTCACGGGCGTCGATCTCACCTCATGGGGGGCTGACCTGCCCGGCGAGCCGCGCTTGGGCGATCTCTTGATGCGGATCCTCAAACTGATCCCGGATCTGCCGCGCCTCCGGATTTCCTCCATCGATTCGATCGAGGCCGACGAGAACCTTATGCAAGCCATCGCCACCGAGCCGCGCCTGATGCCCCATCTGCATCTCTCGCTCCAGCACGGCGATGATCTCATCCTGAAGCGCATGAAGCGTCGCCACCTCCGCGACGATGCCATCCGCTTCTGCGAAGACGCCCGCCGCCTGCGGCCCGAAATCACCTTCGGCGCGGATATCATCGCGGGCTTCCCAACCGAGACCGACGCGCATTTCGAGAACTCGCTCAAGCTTGTGGAAGAGTGCCACCTCACATGGCTGCACGTCTTCCCCTATAGCCCCCGCAAAGGCACCCCCGCCGCGCGGATGCCGCAAGTGGAAGGCGGCCTGATCCGCGCCCGCGCAGCACGCCTCCGCGATGCAGGCGATGCGGCTGTTGCCCGCCATCTGGCCGCGCAGCAGGGCAAACGGCACCTTGTCCTGATGGAAAGCCCCGTGATGGGCCGCACCGAACAATTCGCCGAGGTGGATTTCACCACCGAGCAGCCGGAAGGGGCCATTGTCGAGGCCACGATCACTGGCTATAACGGTCAGCGCCTCACCGCGTAGACGAAAGGCACTCCGATGCATCCCAATCCCGCTTTCCGCCGCGTCGAAGCCGCCCAAAGCCTCGCACTGGTGCGCGACCGGTCTTTCGGCATTCTCGTGGTCCAAGGCCCCGAAGGCCCCTTGGCCAGCCACATCCCGTTTCTGATCTCGGATGACGGGGCGCTCGTCGAATTCCACCTCGTCCGCAACTCCCCGATGGCCCGCGCCATTGCTGAAGGCGCACCCGCGCGGCTCATCGTCGAAGGCCCCGAAGGCTATATCTCGCCCGACTGGTACGGGGCCGAAGATCAGGTTCCCACCTGGAACTACGTCGCGGTGCACCTCTTGGGCGAAGCGCGCCTTACCTCCGAAGACGGCTTCCGCGATCTCCTTGATCGCCTTTCGGCCCATTTCGAAGAGCGGCTCCTGCCGAAGAAGCCGTGGGTCTCCAGCAAGATGACCGACGGCGTCATGGAGCGGATGATGCGTGGCATCGTTCCCTGCGCGATGCAGGTCAGCGACGTGCAATCCACATGGAAGCTCGGCCAGAACAAAACAGACGAGGCCCGTAACGGTGCTGCCGAAGGGCTCGAAGGCCAAGGCAACACGGCACTCGCCACCCTGATGCGCCAGCCGCCCGTCTAACCAGCCTCATGGACAGTTCGCCCCTCCCGCTCTAGCTTCACCGCCGGAGCAAGAGGGAGACGCCCATGAAACTCATTCATTCACCCGCCTCGCCATTCGTCCGCAAGGTCCTTCTGACCCTGCACGAAACCGGCATGAGCGACCGCGTGGAACTGGTCAATGTGGCCACAACCGCACTCGCAACCGCACCCGAAGCTAAGGCCGCCAACCCCTTGGGTAAAATCCCAGCGCTCATCCGCGACGATGGCCGCGCCCTGCACGATTCGGCTGTGATCTGCCGCTACATTGACAGCCTCGCAGGCTCAGGCCTCTACCCGTCCGATGATTTCGACGCGATGACGCTCGAGTCGATGGCAGACGGCATAATGGATGCAGGTGTCCTCATGGTTTACGAGGCACGCCTTCGCCCCGCTGAAAAGCAGTTCGAGCCATGGGTCGAAGCGCAATGGGGCAAGATCTGCGGCGCGCTCGATCACATCGAGGCGCATTGGATGGGCCACCTCAATGGCAACGTCACCGGTGCCCAGATCGCCTTGGGCGCAGCCCTCGGCTATCTCGATTTCCGCCATGATGCCCGTGGTTGGCGCAAAGGGCGCGGCAAGCTCGACGACTGGTTTGCCGCCTTCTCACAGCGCCCGTCGATGAAGGCCACCCAGCCCGCCTGAGCGACCATACAATAAAAAACGGGGGCCACTGGCCCCCGTTTTCGTCTCTGTAACCCAGATCAGGCTTTCGAGATCATCTCGGCCTGTTTCACGATCACTTCCGCCTGCTTGATCGAAGCGATGTCCACCAAACGGCCCTTGTAAACCGTCGCACCTTCACCGCGCGCCTTGGCGTCTTCCATCGCTTTCAGGATTTCGCGCGCTTCGGCCACAGCCTCGTCAGACGGCGTGAATACTTCGTTGGCCAGTGCCACCTGCTTCGGGTGGATCGCCCACTTGCCAACCATGCCAAGCGTCGCCGAACGGCGCGCCTGTGCGCGGAAGCCTTCGTCATCGGAGAAGTCGCCGAAGGGGCCATCCACGGGCAGAACGCCATGGGTGCGGCAGGCCGCAACAATCGCCGCCTGCGCCCAATGCCACGGATCAGCCCAGTACTGAGCACCGCCGCGCAGCATGTAATAATTCTCCTGCGTGCCACCGATCCCCGTGGTCTGCATCCCCATCGACGCCGCGAAATCGGCCGCGCCAAGGCTCATCGCCACGAGGCGCGGCGTTGCTGCGGCGATTTCCTCGACATGGGCAATGCCCGCCGCGCTTTCGATGATCACTTCGAACTTGATCGGCTTCGTGCGGCCCTTGGCGCGCTCAATCGCCGTCACCAGCGCATCCACCGCGTAAAGGTCAGCCGCGCAGCCGACTTTCGGGATCATGATCTGGTCAAGGCGGTCACCCGCCTGCTCCAGCAGGTCAACAACGTCACGATACCAGAAAGGCGTATCCAAACCGTTGATCCGCACGGAAAGCGTCTTCGTGCCCCAGTTCACCGTGTTGATCGCTTCGATCACATTGGCGCGCGCCTGATCCTTGTCGGTGGGCGCGACCGAGTCCTCGAGGTCGAGGTTGATCACATCCGCAGCACTCGCGGCCATTTTCTCGAAAAGCGCCGGGCGCGAGCCGGGGCCAAACAGCTGGCAGCGGTTCGGACGGGCGGCGGGTGTCGGTTGCAGACGGAAGGACATCGGCATTCTCCGGGCAGTGGGCAATGAAATTGCGGTTTCGCTGCCCGGAGGGTTAGGAAATTGCGCGGCGATCTGCAAGGCGATTTTGCTTTTGCGGCAATGCAGTCGCAGCAAAAGCCCTTAGATCGCGGCTTTCAGGCTTTCCTCGAGGTAGATCTCGCGCAGCCGCGCCGCGACAGAACCGGGCTTTCCGGTGCCAACCGCTTTGCCGTCGATCTCAACTACGGGCATCACGAAAGTCGAGGCCGAGGTGATGAACGCTTCATCCGCGCCCTGCGCTTCCGCGATGGTGAACGCGCGCTCTTCCACTTCCATCTGCGCCTCGCGGGCAAACCGCAGCACAGCCGCGCGGGTGATTCCGTGCAGGATGTCGTTCGACAATTCACGCGTGATGATGCGGTTGCCCTTCACGATATAGGCGTTGTTCGAGGTGCCCTCGGTCACCTTGCCCTCTTCCACCAGCCAAGCATCATCGCAACCGGCCTTCTTCGCCATCATCTTGCCCATCGACGGGTAGAGAAGCTGCACGGTCTTGATATCGCGGCGGCCCCAGCGGATATCGTCGATCGAGATCACCTTCATGCCGATCTTCGCCATCGGGCTTTCGGCCATTCCGGGCTTCGACTGGGTGAAAAGAACCAGCGTCGGCTTCGTATCCGCCGAGGGGAACGCGAAATCGCGGTCGCCCGGATTGCCGCGCGTCACCTGCAGATAGATCATGCCGTCCACGATATTGTTGCGCTCCACCAACTCGCGGTGAATCGCCAGAAGTTCGTCATCGGTGCAGGGCTCGGCCATGTCCAACTCGTTCAGCGAACGGTGCAAACGCGCGGTGTGGCCTGCGAAATCAATGAGCTTGCCGCCCAACACGCTCGTCACTTCGTAAACGCCATCCGCCATAAGGAAGCCACGGTCGAAGATCGAAACCTTGGCTTCGGTCTCGGGCATGTACTCGCCATTCACGTAAACGGTTCTCATCGCGGGGCCTCCTTTGGGCAAAAATGACCCTTGGCTTCTCGCCGGAAGCGCGCCTTGGGTCAAGTGGAGGGGTGCCGCAGGCGGCCAACGAGCCACATGAACGGCCTAACCGCTTATCATTTCACTTTGAAAGGGAAGGTTGGTGGAGCCAAGGGGGATCGAACCCCTGACCTCTTGCATGCCATGCAAGCGCTCTCCCAGCTGAGCTATGGCCCCTACCTTGGGAACGCCCCTTGAGGCGTCGTGGCCGCTACTTAGATTTTGATGCGGGCGGGATCAAGCGGAAAATTCCGCCCGCATATCAGACCCCAAAGGGATCAGATTTCTTCGTCGTCTGCGACGTCGGTCAGATCATCGAGGGAGACGTTGTCGTCATCCTCTTCCTCGAGAAGATCATCATCGAGGTCCAGATCGACGTCATCATCGTCCAGAACATCATCATCTGCGTCCGCAGCGTTCATCTTCGACTTGCGGCCTGCACCATCCTCGGCGTCGGCTGCAATCATGCGGCCACGATGCACCTCAAGTTCCACAACCTCACCCGTGTACGGGCTGACGATCGGACGCTTGTTCATGTCGTAGAAGCGCTTGCCAGTGGTCGGGCAGACGCGTTTCGTGCCCCACTCTTCCTTCGGCATGGGAATCCCCTTCGCTTGAATGCCTTGCTGATTCCGCGCCAACTGCCATAAGCGAAAGGTCAAGTCAAAGCCTTTGGTACCGGAAACCCGCGATGGCCCAGCATATCCTCCCCGGAACCCCTCCGGTGGAACTGATTTTGCGAAAATCCGCTCGCGCGCGCCGCATCTCGCTGCGCGTGTCGCGCCTTGATGGCCGCGTCACGCTCACCATGCCGCCTCATGCCTCGGAACGCGAAGCGCTGGCCTTTGCCGCCGAGAAAGCCGACTGGCTCCGCCGCCATCTGGCCGCCCACCCCGCCGAAACCCGCGTTTCCGTAGGATACGAATTGCCCGTCGAAGGGCGGATGCTCACCCTGCAAAGCGTGGATCATGGCCACGCGCCGCGAATCGAAGGCGATCTCTTCCTGATCCCCGGCCCCGAAGCCCGCGCCGCCACCCGTGCCGCCGCTTTCCTGAAGCTCCGAGCGCGGGACAGGTTAGCCGAAGCCTCCGATCGCTACGCCACCAAACTCGGCCGCCCCTACACCTCCCTCACCCTGCGTGACACCCGCTCCCGCTGGGGGTCCTGCACCACAGAAGGCGCGCTCATGTATTCGTGGCGGCTCATCATGGCCCCACCAGAGGTGCTTGAGTATGTCGCGGCCCACGAGGTCGCGCATCTCGCGGAGATGAATCACGCGTCAGCCTTCTGGAAAACCGTAGGCCGCCTCTACGGCCCCTACGCCGAGGCGCGCGCATGGCTCAAACGCGAAGGCCACCGCCTGCACCACTACCGATTCGATTGACCTTGCCGGGATTTGTGATCACAAACGGGCTATGAGCATTCCGCCCCGCCCCGAACCCGTTCTTTCCGCCCATGACCGCATCTATCGCGGCCTGCGCACCCGTATCATGCACGGCGATATCGAACCGGGCCAAGCGCTCACGCTGCGGGGCCTCGGCAAGGAATTCGGCGTCTCCATGACGCCAGTGCGCGAAGCCATCAACCGCCTCGCCGCCGAAGGCGCACTCACAGTGTCCTCCTCCGGCCGCATCTCCACGCCCGAGCTGTCGAACGAACGGATCGAGGAACTCGCCGCCCTCCGCGCGCTGATCGAGGTCGAACTGGCCTCCCGCGCTCTCCCGCGCGCCCACATCGCGCTGATCGAGCGCTTGCAAACCATCAACACCGCCGTTGGCGACGCCGCCGCGCGTGGCGACGCGGTCAGCTACATCCGCTCTAACCTCGAATTCCACCGCACGCTCTATCTGCGCGCCCAAGCGCCCGCGATGCTGGCCATGGCCGAAACCGTCTGGCTCCAACTCGGGCCGACGATCCGCTCGCTCTACACGCGCCTCCGCCGCAAAGACCCGCCGCAATACCACCGTCTGATCATCGCGGCCCTCAAAGCGGGCGACGAACCCGGCCTCCGCCTCGCCGTCCGCTCGGATGTCACGCAGGGCCTCAAGATGCTTCAGGGATAACTCAGGCGAACTTCAGCGCCGCAATGCCTGCGATGATCAGGAGGATGCCCGCTACGCTTAGGGCATTCACCGGCTCTCCCATCAGGATCACCGCTGCAATCGCCGTGCCCACAGCGCCAATGCCCACCCAGACCGCATAGGCCGTGCCCACAGGCAGATCCTTCATCGCCGCCGAAAGCAGCCAGAATGACGCCAGCGCCCCGCCAATCGTGATGACAGACGGCCAAAGCCGCGTGAACCCGTCGGAATATTTCAGCCCGAGCGCCCAGCCCGTCTCCATCAGCCCCGCTAGAACGACGAGCACCCAAGGAGACATTATGTGGCGAGCCCTTTCGATCCCATCGAAAGGAATTTCTTCCGCCGCGCGTCAATCAACGCCTTCGGCTTCATGGTCGAAAGCTCCGCGAGCATCCCTGCAATCGCGTCGCCTACCACTTCGATGGTGTGCTTGGCATCGCGATGCGCACCGCCCAGAGGCTCCGAAATGATCCGGTCGATCACGCCGAGCTTCTTCAGATCCTGCGCCGTCAGCCGCAGCGCTTCCGCCGCTTCGCGCATCTTTTCCGAATCCTTCCAGAGGATCGACGCGCAGCCTTCCGGCGAGATCACCGAATAAACCGAATGTTCAAGCATCGCGACCGAGTTCGCCGTCGCGAATGCCACAGCCCCGCCCGAACCGCCTTCACCGATCACCACCGAAACGAGAGGCACACCGATCTGCAGGCATTTCTCGGTCGAACGCGCAATCGCCTCCGACTGCCCGCGCTCTTCCGCACCCTTGCCCGGATAGGCACCGGGCGTGTCGACGAGGGTGATCACGGGCAGGCGGAACTTGTCGGCCATCTCCATCAGGCGGATCGCCTTGCGGTAGCCCTCGGGGCGCGCCATGCCGAAATTGCGCTCGATCCGCGTTTTGGTGTCATGGCCCTTCTCATGGCCGATCACCATCACGGGCTTATCCTGAAACCGCGCAAGCCCGCCCATCACCGAATGGTCGTCCGCGAAGTTGCGGTCGCCAGCGAGGGGGGTGTACTCGGTAAAGAGCGCGTCGATGTAATCCTTGCAATGCGGCCGCTCCGGATGACGCGCAACCTGGCATTTCCGCCAAGGGGTCAGTTCCTTGTAGAGCGAGACCAAGAGGTCTTTCGCCTTCTTGTCGAGGGCAGCGGCTTCGCCTTCCACATCCATCTCGGGATTGGCCCGCGCCAGCGCGCGCAGTTCCTCGGCCTTGCCTTCAATCTCGGCAAGGGGGCGTTCGAAGTCGAGGTAATTGGTCATCGTGACCCTCCGTCAGCATCCGCGCCTATATGACCCTTGCCCCGTTCGGATGCAACAGATCAGAAACGGGGAAAGGGCAGGGGGCGCTGCCCCCTCTGCCTTCGGCATTCACCCCCGGGATATTTCTGAAAGCGAAATTCGATTTTAGGGAGCAAGCATCGGCCAGACGACAGGGATAAGCGAGGCCACCAGAAGCACCGCCATCGTCCAGTTGAAAACCTTCAGCCGGAGCGGGTTCGAGAGCAGCGCGCGCAGGTTCTGTCCCATCACTGTCCAGAGGCTGATCGACGGCAGGTTCGTGCAGGCGAAGATGGCTGCCACAGTGGTGACAGCCGCAAAAGAGCGGTCGGGCGCGTAGAGCGTGATGGCTGTGAGCGCCATTTGCCAGGCTTTCGGGTTTACCCATTGGAAGGCGGCGGCCTGAAAGAAGCTGAAAGGTTTGCCCCGTTTGTCAGCGGTTCCGGGCGCGCTGGCATGGGCGATTTTCCACGCGAGCCAGAGCAGGTAGAGGATGCCGAGGATCGTGAGGATATCATGGGTCAGCGGCACCGCCTCGAAGAGCCCCATCAGGCCGACGCCTACAAGGACCACCATGAAAGAATGGCCGACCGAGATCCCCAGCATATGCGGGATCGAGCGGCGGAAGCCGTAATTGGCCCCGGACGCCAAGAGCATCAGGTTATTCGGCCCCGGCGTGATCGAGGAGACGAAGGCGAAAAGCAAGAGGCCTGTGAGGAGTTCGTGCGTCATGGAGGCGGACCATAGCCAAAGGCGTGGCAAGTGGAAGAGGTGCATTGAATTGTTTCAACGCGGCGTGAGTGGCTCTCTTGCTCCTTCTTGGCAGAGCGCTAGTCTGGCAAACAAACCAGGGAGGACGGCCGGATGCACCCGCTGCTGACAGAAAAGGATATCGAGGATTACCAGCGCGATGGCGTTGTCGTGATCCGGGGGCTCTTCAAGGAATGGGTGGAAGTGCTGCGCGCGGGCATCGAGCGCAACATGACCGAACCTGGCCCATACGCGTCGGAGAACAAGAAGGACGGCGAGAGCGGCCGGTTCTTCGACGATTACTGCAACTGGCCGCGCATCCCCGAATTCGAACAGGTGATCCGTGAAAGCGCCGCGGCAGAAGTTGCAGCACAGCTTATGGGGTCCGAGTCGGTGCAAGTATTCCATGACCATGTGCTTGTGAAAGAGCCCGGCACTTCCATGGCCACGCCGTGGCACACTGATGGGCCCTACTATTTCGTCGCAGGCAGGCAGAACGTCAGTTTCTGGTCGCCTCTCGATCCGGTGCGCGAGGCCACACTGCGCTGTGTTCCGGGTTCGCATCGCTGGGAAAAGCCCGTGTTGCCGATGCGCTGGGTGAAGGAAGAGGCCTATTTCCCCAACGTAGAAGATTACATGCCCGTGCCTGATCCCGAAAAGGAAGGCATGCCGATCGCTGAATGGGCAATGGAGCCGGGCGATGCGGTGGCCTTCAACTACGACATCCTCCACGGCACCCGTGGCAACACCTCCACCACCCGCAGGCGCGCCTTCTCGCTGCGACTCGTTGGTGACGATGCGCGCTATGTCGAGCGCCCGGGCCGCACCTCGCCGCCCTATCCAGGGCACGAGATGCGGCCGGGCCAGCGCCTGCGCGAGGATTGGTTCCCGGTGATCTACAAGACGTGATCCGCCAAAAGAAAACCGCCGCTCGGCAAAGGTCGGCGGCGGTTTGTCATTCTCGATCCGGGACGGATCAGAACTTCCCCGATCCGAATAGGATCAGAACTTCATCGAGACACCAACGTTGAAGGCGTTCGTGAAGAGGCGCGTGCTGAGGAAACCGCCACCCGTCAGGTCCACATCGTTCCACGACGCGGTGAACTGGTAATCCGCGAAGGCCGCCCAGCGGGCATTGATGTCATATTTGGCGCCAGCCGTCAGGCGGATCGCCGGGCCTGCGTATTGGAAGCCGTAAGTTTTGTTCCCCGCAGTGTCCAGCGCATCCACATGTGGCATTGCGATACCGAGGCCCGCGCCGACATAGGGGGTAAACTTGCCCCATTTGTTGTCCCAGCGTTTGGCCACGTTTGCGGTGATGATGTTATGGCCGTCGCTGAATTCGAGGCGGTTGAAGCCCAGATTGGTCTTGTTCGCTGCGCTCGCGTAGGCTTTGGTGTGGGTATATTCGATCCCGAAACCCAGCCCGCTTTCGCGCCACCACATGGCGCGCGCCCCGTAATAGGGTGGCATCACGAAGGGTTTGCCTTCCCACTTCACAAATTCAGTGAACGGTCCAACAACCGGGTTTGACCCGTCAACATCGCTATGCGGCAGTGATTGGTGGCCGGTGTAGATGCTGATCTCGCGCTCTGCGGCAGCAGCCGGAGCGGCAATGAACAGGGCACCGAACAATGCAAGAGATTTAAGGCGAACAGACATGGAAAAAGAATCCTCTAAGGATAGGGCGTGCTGGGCCCACATAGCTCCAAATCCTGCTTCTCGGCAAGTGATACACATTCTGATTGCAATATGTGTGACATTCTCGCCCCCCTGCGCGCCATTGTCCGCTGGACTGACAGGCGACAACCCGCTAGGAAGCGCCTCGGAAAGGCTGCGGGGGTCCGCGGCCCGAACGCGCATTGGCCCGTTGTGGCCGGAAGATTGGAGAAAACCTCGTGTCCCACGCTGAAGATCACGCAGGCACCCGCAGAGACTTCCTCTATTATGCCACTGCCGGGGCAGGTGCCGTGGCCACCGGCGCTGCCGTTTGGCCTCTCGTCAACCAGATGAATCCCTCGGCCGACGTTCAGGCCCTCTCGTCCATCCGCGTGGACGTGTCCGGGATCGAAGTGGGCACGCAGCTCACCGTCAAATGGCTCGGCAAGCCGGTGTTCATTCGCCGCCGTACCCAGGAAGAAATCGACGCAGCCCGCGCAACCGCTATTTCCGACCTGCCCGACGGCAGTGCTGAAAACGCCAACAAGCCCGGCGCCGATGCAAGCGACGAAAACCGCTCGCTCGACGATAACGGCGAATGGCTGGTGATGATGGGTGTGTGCACCCACCTCGGCTGTGTGCCGCTGGGCAACGGCGCAGGTGACTTCGGCGGCTGGTTCTGCCCCTGCCACGGGTCGCACTACGACACCGCCGGCCGTATCCGCAAAGGTCCGGCTCCGCGCAACCTCGATATCCCGGTTGCCGCCTTCGAAGACGAATCCACTATTAAACTCGGTTGAGGAAACGCGCAGATGTCCGGAATTCCGCACGACCATTACGAGCCCAAGAGCGGCTTTGAGCGCTGGCTTCATTCGCGCCTGCCCATCGTTGGTCTCGCCTATGACACCCTGATGATCCCCACCCCCAAGAACCTGAACTGGATGTGGATCTGGGGCATCGTCCTTGCTTTCTGCCTCGGCCTGCAGATCGTCACCGGTATCGTTCTGGTGATGCACTACACGCCGCATGTCGATCTGGCCTTCGCCTCGGTCGAACACATCATGCGTGACGTGAACGGCGGCCATATGCTCCGCTACTTGCACGCCAACGGCGCATCGCTGTTCTTCTTTGCCGTCTACCTGCACATCTTCCGCGGCCTTTACTACGGTTCGTACAAAGCACCCCGCGAAGTGACTTGGGTTGTCGGCATGGTCATCTATCTCCTGATGATGGGCACCGCCTTCATGGGCTACGTTCTGCCTTGGGGTCAGATGTCCTTCTGGGGCGCAACCGTGATTACCGGCCTCTTTGGCGCTATCCCGTTCATCGGCGAATCGATCCAGACCTGGCTCCTTGGTGGCCCGGCCGTGGATAATGCCACGCTGAACCGCTTCTTCTCGCTGCACTACCTGCTGCCCTTCGTGATCGCCGCACTCGTCGCCGTTCATATCTGGGCGTTCCACACCACCGGGAACAACAACCCGACCGGTGTCGAAGTGCGTCGCACCTCGAAAGCAGATGCCGAGAAAGACACGCTGCCCTTCTGGCCTTACTTCGTGATCAAGGATCTCTTCGCCCTTGCCCTCGTGCTTCTGGTGTTCTTCGCCATCGTCGGTTTCATGCCGAACTACCTTGGCCACCCCGATAACTACATCGAGGCGAACCCGCTCGCGACGCCTGCACACATCGTTCCGGAATGGTACTTCCTGCCGTTCTACGCGATCCTCCGCGCCTTCACCGGCGACGTCTGGGTCGTGATGTTCGCAGGCTGGATCTCCGGCGGCATCATCGACGCGAAGTTCTTCGGTGTGATCGCCATGTTCGGTGCGATCGTCGCAATGGCACTGGCTCCCTGGCTCGACACCTCGTCGGTCCGTTCGGGTCGCTTCCGCCCGATGTTCAAGTGGTGGTTCGCTCTCCTCTGCGTCGACTTCGTCGTCCTGATGTGGGCAGGCGCAATGCCGGCTGAACCGCCCTACTCGACCATCTCTCTGATCGGTGCCACCTACTGGTTCGCATACTTCTTTGTCATCCTGCCGGTTCTCGGCGTGATCGAGAAGCCGCTGCCGGCTCCGGCAACGATCGAAGAAGACTTCAACAACCACTACGGCTCCAAAGCCCACCCGGCTGAGTGAGAAAGGAAACAGGATCATGCTGAAACGTTTTGCGATCACCGCAGCGGCTGCCCTGAGCCTTTCGGGTGCCGCTCTGGCTTCCGGCGGTGAGTCTGCCGTCCACGACGTGGCCTTCTCCTTCGAAGGCCCCTTCGGAGCTTACGACCAGTTCCAGCTGCAGCGCGGTCTGCAGGTCTACACCGAGGTTTGCTCGGCTTGCCACGGTCTGAGATACGTGCCGATCCGCACGCTCTCGGACGAAGGCGGCCCGGGCCTCCCGGAAGACCAAGTCCGCGCCTATGCCGCGAACTTCGATATCTTCGACTCCGAGCTGGATGACACCCGCCCGCGCACGCCGGCGGATCACTTCCCGGGCTCCTCGCTCTCGAACGCGCCTGACCTGTCGATGATGGCGAAGGCACGGGCTGGCTTCCACGGCCCCTACGGCCTTGGCATCAACCAGTTCTTCCAGGGCATCGGCGGTCCGGAATACATCGTTTCGCTTCTGACCGGTTACACCGGCGAGGAAGTCGAAATGGCGGGCTCCACCTTCTACGAGAACAAGGCATTCCCGGGCGGTCTGATCGCCATGGCTCCTCCGCTCTCGGATGGTCAGGTCGAATTCGCTGACGGCCACGACAACTCGGTCCATCACATGGCCGAAGACGTCGCTGCCTTCCTGATGTGGGCTGCAGAACCCAAGATGATGGCGCGCAAGCAAGCGGGCTTCATCGCGGTTCTCTTCCTCTCGGTGCTGACTGTTCTGCTCTACCTGACGAACAAGAAGCTCTGGGCACCCCACAAGGGCAAGAAAACCGCCTGAGGCGATCTTCTGAAATAAAGAACGCCCGTCGAGAAATCGGCGGGCGTTTTCTTTTGGTCGAATGCCTAACCGTTATCCGGCGGGCGCTCGTATCACCCCATCCAGCCTTTCAACGCTTCGGGAGGATTGGCCAGAAGCGCCGCGCTGTCCGCTGGGGGTTCCGCCGCACCATTCGCCACGAGAATCATCAAAGGCATCCGCGCGGCTTCCGCCAGATCATGCGTCACCAGAAGCACCGTCGCCCCGCTCTCCCGCGCCGTGCTGCGTACCAGTTCCAGCATCTCCGCGCGTAACGCTGGCCCTAAAGCCGCAAAAGGCTCGTCCAGCAGGATCAGGGCCCGCCCCTGCACCAGCACCCTCGCAATCGCCACGCGCCCTTGTTGGCCGCCTGAAAGCTGCGCTGGCTTCCGCGCCTCGAACCCCGTCAGCCCCACACGCGCCAAAGCCGCCTCAACCCGCGCCTTCTCTGCCGCCGTTAACCGGAGCGAAGGCGAAATCCCCAAAGCCACGTTCTCGAACGCCGTGAGATGCGGGAAGAGGTTGTTGTCCTGAAACAGCATCGAAAAAGGCCGGGCTCCGGGTCGCGTGCCAGACAAATCCTGACGGTCCCAAAGCACTCGGCCTTCCGAGGTTTCAAACCCTGCGATCGCCGCCAGAAACGTTGATTTCCCCGCCCCCGAAGGCCCCACAACAGCAACATGCGCGCCCGTGGGCACCTTTAACGTCGCCCTCAGCCGATAGTCCGGATAGACCACCAGTACCCGCTCAAGCTCAAGCATCACGGCCTCCTCTATCGATGATCCAGAATATCCCGAGGCTCAGGATCAACAACACCAAGGCCGCTCCCGCCGCATCATCCGTGCGATAGCTTCCCATGAGCCGCATCACCTGCAACGGCAGCGTCGCGCGGTCCGGGTCGGCAAAAAGCGCGATCACACCGAGGTCCCCCATCGAAAGCGCCGCCGTCAGCCCCGCCGCAAACCGGAACGGGCGGCGCACCTGCGGCCACAAAACCCGTCCTAACCAAACACGCGGGCCAATCCCGAGGCTTTCCGCCAAAGCTCCATGATCCGCCACCGCTTGCCGCAGATGCGGCAGCACCAGCCGAAGCGCGAAGGGCAACGCCGCCAGCGTATTCGCCATAACGGTCACCGCCAAAGCAACACGATCCGGCGCGATTACCGGATAAAGCAGCAGGAATAGCCCCGTGCCCAGCACCAAGGGCGAAAGCGCAATCCCCGGCAATACCACCAATTCAAGCTTAGGCACCCTAAACGCAAGCAGCCCGATAGCGGTCGTCAGCGCCATCGTCAGCACCGTCGCCGCCAGCGCCACAGAAATAGACACGCCCGCCGCCTTCCAGACAGCCGCAGGCAGCTCCACCACCTCCGGCGCTCCCTTAAGAACCACCGCCACCAACGGTGCGAGCAGAAATACCGCCGCCGCTCCGATCAACAACGCATCCCAGCCCCACGTCCCGAGGTCCCACCGCTGCACCACACGCCCGCGCGCCGCCGCTCCCGTCACGTCGCCTGCAAACCGTAGTGCCAATAGCCCGGCCGCACCCACCAGCGCCAATTGCATCACCGCCAGAACCGCTGCCCGCCCCGGCGCGAAGTCGAAGCGGAACGCCTGATAGATCGCCAATTCCAAGGTCGTCGCCTTCGGCCCACCCCCCAGAATCAGCGCCACCGCAAAACTCGTGAGGCAGAGCGAGAAAATCAGCAGCGCCGCACCCGGCACCACCTGTCTCAGCATCGGCCACTCCAGATGCCGCGCCATCGCCCAAGGCCCGAACCCAAGCCCCTCCGCCACGCGGAACCGCTCCGCCGGAATAGCCTGCCAGCCTTGAAGGATGATCCGAGTCGCCAAGGGCAGGTTGAAAAACACATGTGCCAGCACAACGCCCTGCAACCCGTAGATCGAAACAGTCGGTAGTCCTGAAAGCCGCAGCACTTCGTTCAGCACTCCACTCCGCCCGAACACCGCCAGAAGCCCCAACACCGCCACCAGCACAGGCAAGAGAAACGGCGCACCAAGCAGCGTCACCAGAAGCCCCCGCCCCGGAAACGCCCGCCGCGCCAAAGCCCGCGCCACAGGCACCGCCAGCGCGATGCTCAAAACCGTCGAAATCACTGCTTGGCACAGGGTGAAGCGCAGCGCGCTCCAGTCCGAGGCCGTGGGCCACAATTGCCCGGCTTGCCAAAGCACAGCCCCCATAGGGGCCAGAAAGCCCGCCGCGGCCAATGCCGCGGCGAGCCATCCCGTCCAGTCCGGCGTCAGCGCGACAGCGCGGCGCGCCATTCTTCCAGCGCGCCTTCCCGCGCCGCCTGAGCCTCGTCTGCCGTCATCAACAGCGATTTCGCAGGCTGGATCAACGTTTCGAAGCCCTTCGGAAGCTCCACTGCCGTCGCCGGATACATCCAGTTCGTCGTCGGGATCACCGACTGGAACGCAGGCGATGTCATGAACGCCAAGAACTTGTTCGCCAGTTCCGGCTGATCCGTCCCCGCGAGCTTCCCGGCCACTTCCACTTGCAGGTAATGCCCCTCGTCAAACGGCAAGGCCACCTTGCCCGCATCCTCTTCCGCGATCAGGTGATAGGCGGGCGATGTGGTGTAAGACAGAACGAGATCGGCTTCCCCTTCAAGGAAAAGCCCATAGGCCTCCGACCAGCCGGGTGTCACCGTCACGATATTGTCCGCCAGATCGGCCCAAACCTGCGCCGCCTCTGCGCCATAAGCGGCCTTCACCCACATCAGAAGCCCGAGGCCGGGGGTCGAAGAGCGCGGGTCTTGGATGACCACCTTCAAATCGCTTGCCGCCAGTGCCTTGAAATCCGTCGGGTATTCTTTGCCCGCAAGGCCCACGAAGGCAAACCAGCCCCAATCGAAGGGCAGGAACGTGTCATCCGCCCACGCCACCGGAACCGTCAGGTCCGCCGTCACACCATGCGGCGCTAAAAGCCCCGTGGCTTTAGCTTCGGCTGTAAGGTTCGTATCGAGGCCCAGGACGATATCCGCCTCGCTCCGCTCCCCTTCCATTTTGAGGCGCGCAAGCATCGCCGCCCCGTCGCCTGCGCCCACGAATTTCAGGTCGCAGCCACATTCGGCTTCAAACTCCGCTTCCACGGCCGGGCCGGGGCCCCAGTCGGAAACGAAGCTGTCATAGGTCAATACTGTCAAAACGGGCTGATCGGCCAGCGCCATGCTGGCTGCGAAAAGTCCCGGAACAGCGGTAAGATATTTCATGTCATCCTCCATTGCTCGCGGGGGGCAAGTCTGGAGGATTATCCCCACACCTTCCCTCCGCCGGTTCTAACCGGTTCAGGTTCAACGGGTCCGCTTGCGCATCTCAGCTCTGTCACCAGAGCACCCCGAGGTTACGCTGATCATAGAACCGTTCTTGGCGACCGCAACCCCCCGTCTTTCAAAGCCGCAGCACTCGCGAAATCCCACTTCACGCGAATTTCCGGTTCCCCCCTTTGCACCTCTGTCGTAAAGCAATCCGCAAAGGAGACCGCCCATGTCGTTCAATACTTTCGGCCACCTCTTCCGCGTCACCACTTGGGGCGAAAGCCATGGGCCTGCGCTCGGGGCAACGATCGATGGCGTGCCGCCGGGTGTTCCGGTCTCCGAAGACGAGCTTCAGGTCTGGATGGACAAGCGCAAACCCGGCCAGAACCGCTACACCACGCAGCGGCAGGAAGCCGATCTGGTCCGCATCCTCTCGGGCACCTTCGAAGGTCAGACCACGGGCACACCTGTGCAACTGATGATCGAAAACACCGACCAGCGCTCCAAAGACTACGGCGACATCGCCCAGAAATTCCGTCCCGGACATGCCGACATCACCTACTGGCAGAAATACGGCATCCGCGATTATCGCGGTGGCGGGCGTTCTTCCGCACGTGAAACCGCCGCCCGTGTGGCCGCAGGTGGTATCGCCCGCGCCGCACTCAAAGTGCTCGCACCGCAAATCGAGATCATCGGCTACATGACCCAGATCGGCCCGCACGGCATCGAACGTGCGCGCTTCGACTGGGGCCAGATCAACGAAAACCCCTTCTGGTGCCCCGATGCCACCGCCGCCGAGGAATGGACGGGCTACATGGACAAGCTCCGCAAATCCGGCAACTCCGTTGGCGCGATCATCGAAGTTGTCGCCCGCAACGTGCCCGCAGGCTTGGGTGCGCCGATCTATGCCAAACTAGATACCGACCTCGCAGCCGCGATGATGTCGATCAACGCGGTCAAAGGTGTGGAAATCGGTGAAGGTATGAACGCTGCCTGCCTCACTGGCGAAGAAAACGCCGACGAGATCTTCCTCGGCAACGATGGCCAGCCCGTTTACAGCTCGAACCACGCGGGCGGCATTCTGGGCGGTATCTCCACTGGGCAGGATGTGGTCGTGCGTTTCGCAGTGAAGCCCACCTCGTCGATCCTGAAAACCCGCCAGACCATCACGAAAACGGGCGAGGGCGCCGAGATCATCACCAAGGGCCGCCACGACCCCTGCGTCGGCATCCGCGCCGTTCCCGTAGGCGAAGCCATGATGGCCTGCGTGATCCTCGACCACATCCTCCTCCAGCGCGGCCATATCGGCGGTGCCGTCGGCGAAACCCGCGGTCGGATCGGCTAAGTGCTCACGGTCCTTTCCATCACCTTCCCTGTCTTTGCCGTCATGGGCATCGGCTATCTGTCGGTCTGGAAAGGCCTCTTCGCGCCGCCGGAAATCCGCACTCTGGGCAAGTTCATCCTGAACATCGCCCTGCCAGCCCTTCTCTTCAACGCCGTCGCCACCCGAGACCTCTCGGATGTGCTGAACCTGCCGTATCTCGCCGCCTATGCTCTCGCAGGCCTCCTCACAGGCGGCGTGGCGCTTCTCGTGCTCTCCGCCCAAGGCGAAGGCCGTGCGCGGCAGGCTGTGGGTTGGATCGGGGTGAACTCCCCGAACTCCGCTTTCATCGGCTTCCCGCTCCTGAGCTTTTTCTCGCCGGAAATCGCGGGCCCCGTCCTCGCGATGAACTTCCTCGTCGAGAACTTCCTCCTCGTCCCCATCGGCCTCATCCTTCTCGAATCCGCCAAAGGCTCCGGCACCTCCGCCCTCGCGCTCCTTGGCCGCACGATCCTCGCCGTGATGAAACGCCCGATGATGATCGCCCTCTCATTGGGCCTCGCGGCAGTGCTCACGGGCATCTACCCGCCCGCCACGTTCCAGCGCCTCTTCGGCTTCATCGGCGCCACTGCGCCTGCCCTTGCGCTCTTGTGCGTCGGTGGTTCGCTCGTCGGCCTGCCTTTGCGCGGCAACAAGGGCCTCGCCGCCCAGATCACGCTCGGCAAGCTCTTCGTCCACCCCGCGCTTACCGCTGCCGTTCTGATGATCCCCGCGCTCACCCTCGCGCCGGATCTGCAAACTGCACTGATCCTCTCGGCTTCACTCCCGATGTTCTCGATCTACACCGTGCTCGTCCAAGGCTCCGGCGAAGAAGGCGTCGCCTCCCTCGCCATGCTCTGGGCCAATGTGGCTGCCGTCGCCAGCGTTACGGCGCTTTTGTGGGTGCTTGCTTAGACACCTGCACCGCAAGGATGCCCGCCGCGATAATCGCCACGCCGAGTACATCTAGGAACCCAAGCGATTCCCCGAGCAAAGCCGCCGCGATCGCCACCCCGAAGAACGGGTTGAGGAAGTGGAACGTCGCCGCCTTTACCGCCCCGATGGAATTCACCAGCGTGAACCACACCCAAGTCGCCGCCAGCCCCGGCACCAGCGTCGTGAAGAAGAACGCCACCACAAGCTTCCAGTTCCAGTCGATCACGATGGTCTCCGTCAGCGCCGAAGCCACCGCTAGGCAGGCCGAGCCTACGAACATCTGCAGGCCCACGATCATAATCACATTCCCGCCCGAAGAAGCCCCCCGCACCGAAAGCGTCGCCACCGTCAGCGCCATCGCTGCCACCACGCACAGCGCCAGCCCTTGAAGGTCCACACCGCTCTCCAGTCGCGCGCCCATGATCAGCCCCACGCCCATAAAACCCATCACCAACCCCACCACACCCAAACGCGGCAGGCGGTCACGGAAAATCACCCAACCCGCCAAAGCCACCATCAGCGGCATCGACGAGGCGATGATCGAAGCAAGCCCTGCCTCCACCGTCTGCATCGCTATGAAGTTCAGCCCGAGATAAAGCGCATTCTGGCAGACCCCGAAAATGATCGTCGCCTTCCACTGCGCCCGCGTCAGCTTGAACGTCTGCCCGAGGTAGAGCGCGATCAACACCCCCAAACCGCCCGAAATCAGGAACCGCAGCGCCAAAGACGCCATCGGCGGCGCATAGGCAACGATCACCCGCGCCGAAGTAAACGCCGATGACCACATCAGGGCAAAAGCCAGCCCCATCAGGATTGCGCGCAAGTTCATTTTGATCCCCCCGTTCGTTGGCCGCAGATTACGCCGACGAAGGCCAGCGGCAAGCCATGAAACGGCACCAACGTCATGACGCTTGCCATACACTTGCCATACGCAATCCATACACTTCGGAAACGCCGAAACAGGGCCAATTGGCCAAAGAAAAAGGCTGCCCGAAAGCAGCCTTATCTAGATCTCGTAAAGAGAGCGTTCGGATTAACCGTTAACGCTGTCCTTGAGAGCTTTCGCGATCGTCACCTTGACCTGCTTGTCAGCAGCTTTGGTCGAGGTTTCGCCCGTTGCGGGGTTACGCACGGTGCGCTCGGGGCGCTCGCGGCAGTAGAACTTGCCAACGCCCGGAAGGGTCACGGCACCGCCTGCGGAAACTTCTTTGGTGATCACGTCGACGATTGCGTCGAGTGCTGCGTTTGCGGTCTTCTTGTCGCCACCCATTGCTTCAGCAACGGCTGCAACGAGCTGGGTCTTGGTCATGGGTTTTGCCATGTCTTTTCTCCTTGATTGCCCGATTTGGGGCCTCACCTGCGGCATTTAACGGAATATTGATAACCAACACAACGATTAGTGGCGTCTGGCAAGCCTAAATCCAGCCTTTTGTGGCTCTTTTTTGGATATTTTCTACGGGTCAAAGGAATGCTGTCTCCTCGAACGAGCGCAATTTCCGGCTATGCAGCCGTTCGAGCGGCATTGTGCGCAGATGCTCCATGGCGCGAATTCCGATCATCAAGTGGCGCGAAACCTGCGTTTTATAGAACTCCGAGGCCATCCCCGGCAGCTTCAACTCGCCATGCAGCGGCTTGTCGGAAACGCACAGAAGCGTCCCGTAAGGCACCCTGAACCGGAACCCGTTCGCAGCAATCGTGGCACTCTCCATATCCAGCGCCACGGCACGTGACTGGCTCAACCGCTGCACCGGTCCGGTCTGGTCGCGCAGCTCCCAGTTCCGGTTGTCCACGCTGGCCACAGTGCCCGTCCGCATGATCCGCTTCAGGTCATAGCCCTCCAGTTCCGTCACAGAAGCTACTGCACGCTCCAGCGCGATCTGGATTTCCGCCAGAGCAGGCACGGGCACCCACACGGGCAGGTCATCATCCAGCACCTTGTCCTCCCGCAGATAGGCGTGGCCCAGCACGAAGTCCCCCAAGGACTGCGAGCTTCTCAACCCCGCGCAATGGCCCACCATCAGCCACGCATGGGGGCGAAGCACCGCGATATGGTCGGTCGCAGTCTTCGCGTTCGAAGGGCCGACCCCGATATTGACCAAGGTAATCCCTTGCCCGTCCGCCCGCTTCAGGTGGTAGGCGGGCATCTGGGGCATCTTGGCCGTTAGCGGGATATCCCCCTCCGGATCGGTCAAAACGTGGTTATGGGTGGAAACGAACGCCGTATAGCCCGAGGCAGGGTCCGCCAGCACGCGTCGCGCATAAGCTTCGAACTCGCTCACATAGAACTGGTAGTTGGTGAACAGAACGAAGTTCTGGAAATGCTCCGGATCGGTCGCGGTGTAATGCGCGAGGCGCGCGAGCGAATAGTCCACCCGCTGTGCCGTGAAAGGCGCTAAGGGCTGCACGCCGTCATGCGCCACATAGGTGCCGTTGACGATATCGTCATTGGTCGTCGTCAGGTCCGGCACGTCGAAATAATCGCGCAGCGTGAACTCCGCAGCCCCCTCTTGCGGCACCAATCCGGCGCTCGCGGCCGCTACCGCGAAGTGCAACGGCATCGGCGTAGAGGAAGGCCCGATCTGCACCTCCACACCGTGGTTCTCGATCAAAAGCGCGATCTGCTGCACCAGATAGTTCCGGAAGAGATCAGGGCGGGTCACGGTACTGGCATATGTGCCGGGTGCCGCCACATGCCCGAAGCTCAGGCGGCTATCCACCTTAGCATAGCTCGTCGTCACCAGCCGGACCTCGGGATAAAACGCGCGGAAACGATGGCTGGGCGGCCCCTCCCGCAGGGCCTTTCCAAGCGCGGCAGAGAGGAACTCAGCGGCCTGTCTGTAAAGCGTGTTGAGATGCGCAACAGCGGCGCTGGCATCCGAGAAATGTTGTGGCTCGCCCACCTCGGGCGTCTGGACTGCGAATTCAGCCATTGGTTCTTACTCCTATTTGTGCCCCTAATCTCTCTGCGAAGTCTCTGCGGCGCAAGATGAGGCGTCGCTTTTAGGCAAGACCGGAACGCCGGAGGCACTGACAGTGGTGTCAATCAGGAGGTAAACATGACGATTTCCAATCACGCACATTGGCCGGAACGCGTAGATCTGGCCGCCGCCTTCCGCTGGACCGCACGCCTCAACATGCACGAAGGTGTCGCGAACCACTTCAGCCTCGCCGTCAACGAGGATGGCACCCGTTTCCTGATGAACCCGAACCAGAAGCACTTCGCGCGGATCAAGGCCAGCGACCTTCTGGAAATCGACGCCAACGACCCGAGCACCCTCAGCGGCCCCAACGCCCCTGACCCCACCGCATGGGGCCTCCACGGCGCAATTCACCGCCACGTTCCATGGGCGCGCTGCGTCATGCACGTGCATTCGATCCATGCAACGGTCCTCGCATCGTTAACCGACAGCACGCTCCCCCCGATCGATCAGAACTGCGCCACCTTCTACAATCGCACCGTTATCGACGAATCATACGGCGGTCTGGCCTTCGAAGGCGAAGGCGAACGCATCGCCACCATGATGACCGACCCGAAAAAGAAGGTAATTGTCATGGGAAATCATGGCATTATGGTCGTTGGGGCAACCGTGGCCGAGGTCTTCAACCGCCTCTATTACTTCGAGCGCGCCGCCGAAACCTACATCCGCGCCCTCCAAACCGGCCGCCCCCTCCGCGTCTTACCCCATGAAATCGCTGAGAAAACCGCCCGCGAACTGGAAGAATATCCGGATCAGGACACCAGCCATCTTTCCGAACTCAAAGCCATCCTCGACGAGGAAGGCTCGAACTACGCTCAATAAGGACCGCCATGCATTTCGCGCTTACTGAAGAACAACAAATGATCGTCGATACCACGCGCGCTTTCGTGGAGAACGAGCTTTATCCGCATGAAGCAGAGGTCGAGCGTACCGGTCATTTGCCGATGGAATTGATCCGCGAGCTGCAAAAAAAGGCCATGGATGCAGGGCTTTACGCGGCCAACATGCCCGAAGAAGTCGGTGGCGCGGGCCTCGATACGCTTTCATGGCTCCTCTACGAACGCGAGCTTGGCCGCACCAACTACGCCCTGCACTGGACCTGCGTTGCCCGCCCTTCGAACATCCTTCTCGCGGGCACCGAGGAGCAGAAGCAGAAGTATCTCTACCCCTGCATTCGCGGCGAGACATGGGATTGCCTCGCCATGACTGAACCGGGTGCCGGTTCCGACCTCCGCGGCATGACAGCTTCGGCCCGCCGCGATGGTGGAGACTGGGTCCTGAATGGCACCAAACACTTCATCAGCCACGCCGATATCGCAGGCTTTTCAATTGTTTTCATGGCTTCCGGCGAAGAAGACACCCCGCGCGGCAAGAAGAAGCTGATCACCGCATTCTTCGTCGATAAAGTCACGCCCGGGTTCACCGTACGGGAGGGTTACCGAAATGTAAGCCACCGTGGTTACACCAACGCCGTGCTGGAATTCGATAACGTGCGCCTCCCCGATAGCGCGGTTCTGGGCGAACCGCATAAGGGTTTTGAAGTGGCAAACCAATGGCTGGGTGCAACCCGCCTGCAAGTCGCTTCCACCTGCCTCGGGCGTGCAGATCGCGCCTTGGCGCTCGCCGTCGAATATGCGGCAACCCGAAAGCAGTTCGGGCAACAGATTGGTAAGTTTCAGGGGGTGAGTTTCAAACTGGCTGACATGGCGCTCGAACTGAAAGCCGCGAATTTGCTGACGTGGGAAGCCGCGTGGAAATTCGAGCAAGGCTCGGTTTCGGAAGCCGACATGTCGATGGCGAAGCTGAAGGCCACGGAAGTGCTGGCGATGATCGCAGACGAAGCGATTCAGATCCATGGGGGCATGGGTTTGATGGACGAGTTGCCCTTGGAGCGCATCTGGCGCGACGCGCGCGTCGAGCGGATCTGGGAGGGAACCTCCGAAATCCAAAGGCACATTATCAGCCGCGAGTTGTTACGGCCATTTGGTGGGTAAGTCTTAGCCCATTCCCAGACCGATCAGGAGCGGCAGGAGGAGGAACCCGAGCATACCCTCGAAGCCGCCACCATCCGAGCCGCCAGCTTCTTCCTCCGGCGCAGCCTCTTCCGTCTCTTCCTCAAGTGTCAGGACTTGCGGAGGCCGGTCGGTGCCAGAGCCAAGATCGGTCAGGTCGGTGACTTCCGGATCAACCAGGAGCTCGTCTGGCTCCACCACAATCGAGTTTGCCGCGGCATCGAGCGCATCAGCAAATTCCTCGGTGTAGTCCGGCGCTTCAAAGACGATCTGGATGATCTCGAAGGGCTTGAGGGTCGTGATAACCTCACCATCTGACAATGCCTGCTCCGGGTCTTCTTCAGTGACAACCGGAGTTGCTTTGGGATCGCCCGGATCATCGCCCTCTGCCACGCCCAGACGTGTCACAGTTGCGCCTTCCCAGCCCGTGATGATGTTGCCAAACGCGAGATCAACGTCCACGTCCTGATCCGAAACCGAGGCAAGATAGCCCACGAATTTGCCGCCGGACGCGAAAGCATGAAATTCGAAACCTTCACCATCATATGCGAAGGGTCGGTCTGCCGACAGGTCGAGGTCAACCAACCGAGTGCCGGGAAGATGTTCCTGCATCATGCGGAAAATCTCGCCGGTAGGGTTCATCGTCGCCTCAAGATTAGGATCGGCTTGAGGTTCAGTGAGGGCAGTCTTGGTATTGTGCTGCACAGCCCAGATATGAGCACCTGTGACGTCTTCCTCTGCGAAAATGCTGACGAGATCGATCAGTTCATGCCCGGCTTTGAGGCCGAAGTCCTCCTCGGGGTCGAGTGCGTTGGTTTTGGATTTCTGGTTCCACTCCGTGATCCAGAGTTCAAAATCCTTGTCCAGCTGTCCCCAAGTTTCGTCGATGGTATCGAAGCGGCGATAGCGGCTGCTTTCAATGACGGGCGCGCGCGAATACACGTGGAATGCAATACCGTCGACCGCATCGAGCGTTCCGTCATTTTGGTATTCGTTGATCAGGATTTCATTCGCAATCCGGTCCCAATCAAGATCGCCACCTTTGTAGATGACATTGCCGCTGAATTTGAGTTGGTAGTCGGCTTCCAGCGCAGCAACTTTTTCCTGCGGGGATGCATAGTCCTCGTAAACGGTCCGGAGGTTTGCGTCACGGTTGTTCGAGCCGATCTGCACCAACACGCTCGGATCTTGTCCGCTGCCACTGGTCGCGATGGTTTCATCAAGGATTTCGGCCATTTTCGAAGACACGCGGGCATATTCCAGCGTTGTCATCGAGCCTTGCTCGAAGTCGCCGATACCCCAGTATTCGTTGCCGATCTCAAAAGCTTCGATTCTTGCTGCGCCGTAAACCCCGTTCAGCACATCGCTCACGAAGGTCCGAAGCAGATCTTCGTCGACGGCCTCGTCGCGATGCCCCAACTCGTCCTCCTCGGAGGTCAGGAACTTTCTGGTCGGGATAACGATGGTTACCGGGCGATCGGTTTCGAGAGCGAACTCCAGAAAAGCAGAAAGCGGGGTAACAGAAACAACGTCTCCGGAAACAGGATCAATTGCCGTCGGGGAGTCAGGATTTCCGATATCGAAAAGGACTTCGCTAATTGCGCCGCCGGGATAACGAAGGCCTTCTACTCCAATTTGATCCGCCGCTTCGTCGAATGTGCCTTCATTTGAAATGGAGTTCTTATGGAAGAGGAAATTGCCGCCAAAAATACCGGTATTGACGTCTTCGCCCAAAGAGAAATCTAAAAGAACGTCGCGAGCTGTGACACTACTTCTCCGTTCGTGAAACAAAAGTTTCACGGTCACCAAATGGCCGACTAAGAAATGGAGGGCAAAATTCTCACGTCCTTTCGGAATTGTTTCCGAAAGCTATTGTTAGCCCGAATTTGAACTTTATCGTTTCAGTGCCCGCAGATGAGGCGCGAGCATCTTGCGATTAAGAGGGAAAACCCTCTGAGCGGAACAACTTCACCGCAGTCACTCCCATAAATTGTTACGTTGGCACTTCTCGGTTTAGATCGTGCCAGGAGCTGCCGCTTTCCCGATTTGTGACCCGATTTTAGGGTCGCCCAGTTTAGCGACGGCCTCCCAAGTGGGAATACGGCTGAAAATATGCTCGCCTCAAGCGGTGCCACTCGGAATCGGCGATATAAAATACCAAAGGATATTCTATGTGTCCGCGTGTTTGGTAGAGGTGCGAGAAGAAGGAATATATTGAAGTAATCAATAAATAAAAAATGTAATTCATTATGGATTTCAAATATCCGTTAAAATCATCAAAGATACAAACGGAAACATAAAATGAGAGTCAGATTCGGCGTATGAACACCAGCTTCTCTGGGGTGCTGAGAGAATCACGATACGCGTACCCGCCGATATCAAAGGATCTAAGGCCAATCCGATCAGATATTCTGCGCTCGACTATGAAGCGAGCCATAGCGCCGCGCGCACGTTTGGCATGGAAACTGACAACTTTCGCGTGCCCCTGGCTTTCTTCCATGAACACCGGGGTGATCACTTCGAGGTTGAGGGTGCTCAAGTCCACTGCCCCAAAATACTCTTGGCTGGCGCAGTTGACCAAAACACGCGAGCCAGTCGCCTGCGCTCGTTCGTTCAGAGTCTCTGCAATTTTCGTGCCCCACCACTCGTAAAGGTTACGGCCGCGGTCGGTTTTCATTCGGCTGCCCATTTCGAGGCGATAGGGCTCGATCTCATCAAGTGGACGAAGAAGGCCGTAAAGCCCTGAAAGAATGCATAAGTGGCTCTGCGCCCATCTAAGGGCATCGCTATCAAGGCTCACCGCGTCGAGGCCTTGGTAGGTATCTCCGGCGAATGCGAAAATTGCGGGCTTTTTGGGCTGGGAACCGAAAGCTTGAAAACGGGAGGCGTTGAGAGTGGCCAGGTTATCGGAGATGTCCATGAGCCGCCCAAGTTCGCGTGCGCCGAGGTCGCGGGCGTAGCGCGCCAGTTCGATCGCGTCGGCTTGGAAGTCGGGCACGGAAAGGCTGCGGTTGTCAGGAGCTTCATTCAGTTTCTTGGCAGGCGACACGACGACCAGCATAGGCTTCCCTTTCACGTTTCCGTCGGATCTAGGCCGAGGGATAGAGGACGTCCAGAAATGTCGAGGCAAAACGTTCGGCCCTCTTCTCGCCCAGAAGGCGCTCGATTTCCGGTATCGAGCGCGGCTTCAACAGCGCCACCTTGGCCAGCAACGGTGCCGGGCAAGACAAAAGTTTGTCCGTACCATCAAGCCCGCGCGCTAAATCGGCCTGTGCGGCGAGTAGCTGGTCAAAGACTTCGGCCTGATTTTGGCCCGCAAGTTTTCGTCGGGCTGGGTGCAACTCGACGCGCCCCCCTGTGATCACCTCCAGAAAGAGGTTCCCATATTGCGCGAGCTTCTTCGCCCCGACACCTGAAATCCGCGCCATCTCGTCTAGGTCGGAGGGGCGGCTTTCTGCCATTTCAATAAGGGTCTTGTCATTGAAGATAACATATGCGGGCACTCCGGCAGCTTCGGCCAGCGAGCGCCGTTTTGCCTTCAGCGCACTGAGCAACGGGGCATCTTCGTCGCTTACAAGCATTTTAACCGCGGGGCGCTTCTCTGGGCGGCGGATTAGGTCTCTTCTAAGCTGGATCGTGCTCTCGCCCTTCAAAATCGGCAATGCAATGTCCGTCATGATAAGAGCGCCGTGCCGCGATGCGTCAGGCCGGATCAGGTCATGGCCGAGCATTTGGCGGAAAATTGCATTCCACTGCGGCTTGGACCATTCACGCCCAACGCCGAACGTCGGAAGAGCATCATGGCCACGCTCGCGGGCCTTATCTGTCGGGTTCCCTGTCAGAATGTCGATAATATGACCTGCGCCAAAGCTTTCTTGAGTGCGCAGAATGGCCGATAGAGCCATGCGCACAGGAGTAGTGCCATCAAATATCTCTGGCGGCTCATCACAAAGATCACAGTTCCCGCAGGGCTCCGACGCTTCGCCAAAATAGCCGAGGAGCACCTGCCGACGACAGGAAAGAGCTTCAGCAAGGCCAAGGAGCGTGTTCAGCCGCCCGTGATCTGCGTGGCGGCGTTCTGGAGGCGCGAGGCTTTCGTCGATCTGAGTCCGACGAAAGCGGATATCGTCAGGGCCGTAGAGAGTAAGGGTCTCGGCTGGCGCCCCGTCGCGCCCGGCGCGGCCGATCTCTTGATAATAGGCCTCAATCGACTTCGGTAGATCGGCGTGAGCAACCCATCGGATGTCCGGTTTGTCGATACCCATACCAAATGCGATGGTTGCACAGACGATCAGGCCGTCTTCCTGTTGAAAACGGGTCTCGGCAACGCGTCTATCGTCTGCTTCCATTCCGCCGTGGTAGTGGATCGCTGAATGACCCACTTCGCGCATGGCTTGAGCAAGACTTTCTGTCTTGGCGCGAGTGCCGCAGTAGACGATGCCGGACTGGCCTTTGCGAGCGGCTGCGAAACTGAGGATTTGCGCGCGGGGCTGATCCTTGGGCTGAAAAGCGAGGCGGATGTTGGGGCGGTCAAAGCCGCGGAGGAAAATCTTCGGCTTCGCCTCACCGAATAACTTCAGGATGATCTCGTCGCGGGTTTCGCTATCGGCTGTGGCTGTAAATGCAGCGATGGGCACATCTAGTGCCGCGCGGAGTTCACCAATGCGAAGATAGTCAGGGCGGAAATCGTGGCCCCATTGGCTGACGCAATGGGCTTCATCAACAGCGATAAGCGAGACGCCAGCGCGACGCAGCATATGGAGCGTGCCGCCCGACGCCAGACGCTCCGGTGCAATATATAGCAATTTCAGAGAGTTATCGGAGAGCGCTTGCCAAACGGCTTCGGTTTCTTCTTCGGTATTTCCGGACGTGAGCGCATGTGCTTCGACACCACTTTCCCGAAGAAATCTCACCTGATCGCGCATCAGGGCGATCAGCGGTGAGACCACAAGGGTTATTCCGCCTCGCATCAGCGCAGGCAACTGATAACAAAGAGATTTTCCACCGCCTGTCGGCATGATGGCCAGCACGTTTTGCCCTTCGGTCACGGCAGAAACGATCTCTTCCTGCCCGGGGCGGAAGTTATCGAATCCAAAAATATCCCGAAGAAGGGTTGTGGCCTGCATGTGAAGAGTGAACCGCTATATCTGCCTCGACATCGCTTTTCACACACGAAGGGTGGTGGAGCAAGGGTTCCACGGCAGCGCAATAGGCCTATCGCGATACCTTCAGCCAAATCCCTGAAATTTGACGTATGGCAAGCGTATGGATTGTGTATGGATTGCGTACTGACGTAGGCCCGCTTCAGACTGCGCGAATGACCTACCGAGTTTCGGCCCAAACCCATTCGACGAAGCCAGAATTTGCATCGTCGAGTGCATAGAGGATTGCGGGCAACTCGTAAGGGTGCAACTCGAGCAAAGCGGTTTCGAGATCATTTCGGCAGGCGGGATCTGTCTTGAGGAGAAGCGGTACCTCGCTATCCTCCTGAACGGCTCCGTCCCAACGATAAATCGAGAGCATCGGCGCGCCGATATTGGCGCAGGCGATCAGGTGGCGCTCCAGCAACTCCGCCGCAATGGCGCGCGCGGCTTCAGAGTCGGGGCAGGGGACATAGACAGACAAGACAGACATGGGGCGCTTCCTCTTCCGATCCGGAGAGTAACGCAGTCTCCCGCGCGAAGAAATTCCTTCGGAATGCCTCCGGCGGGGATATTTGAAAAATCGAGAGCCGAAGCTTTCATATTGGTAAAAATATCCCGGGGGTATGGGGGCAGAGCCCCCATCCTTTTTAATACCCGATCAGAAGACATCCACGAGATAGAGCAGGATGATGATGGGGATCGGGATGCCGATCAGCCAAGCGAGAACGCCTTTCATGGGAACCTCCAATACGTTGTTGGAAAGGAAACGCCTGCTGGCCGGTAATGGTTCCGCGAAAGAAAAGGGGCGCTGGAGGGCGCCCCTTGATGGTTTGTTGCCTGCGATCCGGAGATCAGCGGGTGAACTTCTTGTACTTGATGCGCTTCGGTTCGAGAGCGTCGGGGCCGAGGCGGCGTTTCTTGTCTTCTTCATACATGGAGAAGTCACCTTCGAACCATTCCACATGGGCGTCGCCTTCGAAGGCGAGGATGTGGGTACAGATACGGTCGAGGAAGAAGCGGTCGTGGGAGATGACCACGGCGCAGCCTGCGAAGTCCATCAGCGCGTCTTCGAGGGCGCGCAGAGTTTCCACGTCGAGGTCGTTGGTCGGTTCGTCGAGGAGGAGCACGTTGCCGCCCGAGCGCAGGAGGCGGGCCATGTGGACGCGGTTGCGTTCACCGCCCGAGAGGAGCGAGACCTTCTTCTGCTGGTCGCCGCCTTTGAAGTTGAAGGCCGAGCAATAGGCGCGGGCGTTCACTTCGGCGTCGCCGAGTTTGATGATGTCCTGCTTGTCGGCGATGGCTTCCCAAACGGTGGCGTTCGGATCGAGATCGTCGCGCGACTGGTCGACATAGGAGAGCTTTACGGTGTCGCCGTAGCTGAGCTCGCCCGCATCGGGCTGTTCCTGACCGGTGAGCATTTTGAAAAGCGTCGATTTACCGGCACCGTTCGGGCCGATGACGCCGACGATACCGCCGGGCGGCAGGGCGAAGGTGAGGTCTTCGATGAGGAGCTTGTCGCCCATCGCTTTCTTGAGGCCGTTGACCTCGATGACCTTCTGGCCGAGGCGCGGGCCGTTCGGGATGATGATCTGGGCGCGGGTGAGTTTCTCGCGTTCAGACTGCGATGCG
>JALQUU010000031.1 GCA_023260655.1 Paracoccaceae bacterium
GGTGGTCGTAGGACACCGGCTCGTCACCGGCCCGGCGGGCCAGGAAGGCGTCGGTGAGCCCGGCGTCCTTCACGCCCGGCCGGATGATGGACACCAGGTCCCGCGCTTCGCCTTTCGAGGCGGGCGTGATGGTGTCGCGGACTTCCCAGGCGGCTTCAATGGCGGCTTCGAGTGCAGCGTTGGACATGGTTACTCCCCCGTTCGCTAATTTAAGTCTTGAAATGCCTCTATACGGGAGAGACGCGCGGTGCAATGCGACGGAAGGGAAGCCTAGAGCGTCATCCGAACGGATCGGGGGCCGGATTTGCTCCGCAGAGGAGGACGGCGACCTTTTCGCCGGGTTCGGGGGTGTAGGCACCACAGAGGAGGGCGGCGAGGGCGCAGGCCCCTGCGGGTTCGACGAGGAGGCGGGCTTCTTCCCAGAGGAGTTTTTGCGCAGCGAGGATGGCGCTGTCGGGGACGACGATGGAGGGAACGTCGAGATCCTTGGCGAGGCCATAGGCGATGCGACCGATCTGGCGGGCTCCGAGGGCATTGGCGGCGACGCCCGACACGTTGGTTTCGGTTTCGGGGCCGATATCGAGAGCATTGGCGAGGGTGGCGCATGTTTCAGGCTCGACGGCGACCACCTTGCGGCGGCCTTTGAGCCAAGCGAGCGCGCCACCGATGAGGCCGCCACCACCGACCGCGATGAGGACCGTATCGGCTTTGAGGCCTTGATCTTCCCACTCAAGCATAAGAGTGCCTTGGCCCGCGACGGTATGGGGGGCGTCATAAGCGTGAACCTGCATCGCGCCGGTTTCCGCGATATAGGCTTCGGCGGCGGCTGCGGCATCGGAATAGGCACCGGGCACGACGACGAGATCGGCACCCGTGCGCTGGATCAGGGCGATTTTTGCGGGGCCTGCGATTTCGGGGACGTAGATGCGGGCTTTGTGGCCGAGGGTGTGGGCGGCATAGCCCACAGCCGCGCCGTGATTGCCGCCCGACGCGGCCGCGATGCCCGCAGCGGGGACTTGGGCGGCGAGGAGCGAGTTGAATGCGCCGCGTGCCTTGAAAGAACCGGTGTGCTGGAGGTGTTCGAGCTTCACCTCGATTTCCGGCAGGCCCGTAAGAGACAGGCGAATGACGGGGGTGCGGCGCACGTGCGGGGTGATCCGGCGGAGCGCATATGTGATTTCAGCAGACCAATCCATGACGCACCCTTTCTGGCAATCCGGAGGTGGACGTTATACCTCTGGGACAAAGGCGCAAGCAAGGAGACCATTATGGCACGTCACCGCCGCAATCATCCGTTTCGGGATAGTCGCCAAGACATTGAAACGGCGCGGGATATTCCGGATACCCCGCAAACGCGCGCGCCGTCCTACAAGCTGGCTTTCGCGGACGAGGCGTTCATGGGGCGCGAGGAATTGCGGCCTGTGCGCTTGCAGCTTGAGTTGTTAAAGCCGCAGCTTTTGATGGATGAATACGGTGTAGAGAGCACGGTGGTGCTGTTCGGCGGCGCGCGGATTCCGGAGCCAGCGAAGAAGGCCACGGCGAAGACGCCCTATCTGGCGGAGCTATCGAAATATTACGAGGAAGCGCGGACATTCGCGCGGATGGTGACCGAGCGCTCGCTGAAGATGGGCGGAAAGCGCGACATCGTGGTGACGGGCGGTGGGCCAGGCGTGATGGAAGCGGGAAACCGGGGCGCGCTGGAAGCGGGCGGCATTTCGATCGGGCTGAATATCGTGCTGCCGCACGAGCAGGCGCCGAACAGCTATGTGACGCCGGACCTGTGTTTCAACTTCCACTATTTCGCGATCCGGAAGATGCATTTCCTGATGCGGGCCAATGCGATCTGCGTGTTTCCGGGCGGGTTTGGCACTTTGGACGAGCTATTTGAATCGCTGACGCTGATTCAAACGGGGCGGATGAAGAAGGTGCCGTTTATCCTGTTTGGTAAGGCGTTCTGGGACCGGATCATCGACTGGCAGGCCTTGGCCGAGGCTGGAACGATCAGCGCCGAAGACTTGGATCTGATGACCTTCGTGGAGACCGCAGACGAGGCCTTCGAGGTGTTCTGTGCGTCTCAGGGGCAGTGCGGCTGATCAGAGGAACAGCGGGCACACCTCGACCTGACGCGGCAGGGTGACAAGCATGCGGCCTTCCTTCGTGTCGCGGAAGCCATAGCCGTTGCGGGCCAGGCGAATGCGGAGGTCGGCGTCGTCTATGGCGCAGGAGATGTCCTCGCGGATCAGCGTGAGGATTTCTGCAGTGATGAAGGCATTCTTTCCGAAGTGTTGCATGGCAGTACTCCAAACAAAGGAAGGCGAGCAGGGCGCTTCCGACATCAAACGAGACTGCTTCAGAAAACGTTCAGAAATCGTGAATCTTTAGGACGGTTTGCGGATCAGGCGCATAGGTCGGCGGGAAGTTCACAAATTTCGACGTTCGTCGGAAGCTTGAGAAGGGTTGCGCCTTGATTGGTGCGGCGCAGATCGAAGCCGTAACCGCGCAGGACGTGCTGCCATTCGCGACGCGACAAGGTGCGGGCGCGGGTGTCGCGCAGAAGCTGGAGGGTAGCGTCGAGACCGTTCGGGTCTTTGCCGATAAAGAGGGCCATTTTTGACTCCATCGTGATTGTTTCCGATGAAGTCATAATTACCCCACGTTTGGGCAACAATCACCCTCGCAAAAGGTATTTTTGCGGCAATCGTTGAACAATTGAGGCGAAGATGGGGCGATTAGGCTTCCGGCGTGAGGCCTGCTTCGGCTTCGATTTGCGCGCGGGATTTGCGGGCGCGTTCGGTGGCCGATTTCAACTGGCCGCAGGCCGCCATGATATCCTCGCCGCGCGGGGTGCGGATGGGCGAGGCATAGCCTGCCTTGTAGATGATATCGGCGAATTTCTCGATGCGCGACCAGTCCGAGCGCTTGTAGGGCGCGCCGGGCCATTCGTTGAAGGGGATCAGGTTGATCTTGGCGGGAATGCCCTGGATCAGCTTCACGAGGCGGCGGGCATCGGCGTCGGTATCGTTCACGTCTTTGAGCATGACGTATTCGAAGGTGATGCGCTCGGAATTGGAGAGGCGCGGGTATTCGCGCAGCTCTTTCAGCAGCGTTTCGATGTTCCAGCGCTTGTTGATCGGCACCAGCTTGTCGCGCACCTCGTCGGTAGTGGCGTGGAAGGAGATGGCGAGGAGGCAGCCGATTTCCTCGGCGGTTTTCGCGATTTCCGGCACGACGCCGGAGGTGGAGAGCGTGATACGGCGGCGGGACAAGGCGATGCCTTCGCCATCCATCACGATCTTCATCGCGTCGCGGACGTTATCGAAGTTGTAGAGCGGTTCGCCCATGCCCATGAGAACGATGTTCGACAGGAGGCGGGGGCCGTTTTCGCCCGTGCCCTGCCCCGGTTCCGGCCATTCGCCGAGATCGTCGCGCGCCATCATCACTTGGCCGACGATTTCGGCGGCGGTGAGGTTGCGGACGAGTTTTTGCGTGCCGGTGTGGCAGAAGGAGCAGGTGAGGGTGCAACCAACCTGGCTGGAGATGCAGAGGGTGCCGCGATCTTCTTCGGGGATGTAGACGACTTCCACCTCGTGGCCGCCAGCGATGCGGACGAGGTATTTGCGGGTGCCATCGGCGGAAACCTGTTTCGAGACCACTTCGGGGATTTCGATGACGAAGTTCTCGGCCAGAAGGGCGCGGTAATCCTTGGCGAGGTTTGTCATGGCGGCGAAATCGCGGCTGCCCCAATGGTAGACCCATTGCCAGATCTGGTTGACCCGCATCTTCGCCTGTTTCTCGGGCGTGCCGGCCGCGATCAGGGCGGCGCGCATCTGGTCGCGCGTGAGACCGACGAGATTGGTCTTGCCGCCTTCGGGCAGCTTGCGCGGGATCGTGAGGACGTCCTGAGTGATGGGAGCAGATGCGGTCATGATAGGGCCTGTCGCTGGTATCGGGCGCATATAGGCGATCTGGGGGGAATTTAAAACAGTCTGCCACCTGTTCCGTGAAAAGGGAAACGGCTAGGTAAGCATTTCGTGAAAACGGCTAGTCCGGGCCGCATTGCAGCCGTTTTCGATTGGTAGGTTTCGCCCAAAGGGGAATGTGATGGCAATAGTTTCTGATTAAACGGCGATCCTGGCCTATCTCGATAACGATACGCTGCGCTGGAACGGCATGACGACAGTCGGCGCGCCGGTGGTTGTGACCTATTCCTTCGTGGAATCAGCGGATTTGCCCGATCCGGCGGACTCGAACTACAACGTTTCCTCGTACTGGTCTTTCTCGGAGGTGCAGCGCGAGTATTTCCGGCAGGTTGCAGCGCAGTACCAGGCGGTTGCGGGCATCATCCTCGTCGAGGTGACGGGTGACGCCATGGTCAATATCCGTGGAGCGAATGTGAGCGGCGTGGGTGGTTGGGCTTCGCTACCTGTTTCCGACGATTTCTACACCTCGCAAGGCGGGTTAGTGAACGGATCTAGCAATATGGAACCCGGGCGCTATGGCTATCAGGTGAACCTGCACGAGTTCGGGCATGCGATGGGGTTGGAGCATCCGCACCAGATTGATTCAGCCACGTTGGATTCCGATTTCGATACGCAGGCCAACACGGTGATGACCTATAATATCGGGGCACCCTACGCGACCGATCTTGCGCCTTTCGACAAGCAGGCTTTGGTGCATCTCTATGGCTCGGTGGATCTGGTTGCAGGCTGGCAGGTGACGGTGGCCGCGGATGGATCGCTTGACGTTGTTGGATCGGACCGCAGCGAAACCATGATTGCGGTGGACCGCGCGGCACGGCTGGATGCGGGGCTTGGCAATCACATGATTTTTGGCCGCGAATGGCAGGATACGCTGATCGGTGGCGCGGGCCACGACGTGATCGATGGCGGGGTCGGGCGCGACACCTTGGACGGTGACTGGGGTGATGACCAGATCTTCGGTGGCGATGACGATGACGAGGTGATCGCAGGTGAGGGTTCAGACACTGTTCTGGCTGGAACAGGCTCTGATTTCGTTCTGGGCGGTTGGGGTGAAGACAAGATTTACGGCGGCGCAGGCGATGACGACATCGACGGCGAAGACCAGGATGACATCCTGAGCGGTGGTGCCGGGGATGATCTGATTTTCGGTGATTACGGGGATGATCTGCTTCGCGGGCAGTCAGGCAACGATGCGTTGTTTGGCGGTTGGGGCCGGGACACTTTGATGGGCGATGCGGGCGATGATGACCTGCATGGAGATGGTGGCGCTGACCTCATTGTCGGGGGTGCAGGGAATGACGCGATCAATGGTGGGGACGGCAACGATACGCTGCTCGGTGGTTCCGGAAACGACACGATCGACGGGGGCGCGAACAGTGACCGTATCGATGGTGGGCTTGGCGACGATCTGTTGAAGGGTGGTTCTTCGGGCGGAGACACTATGGTCGGCGGGGCCAGAAACGATACGCTGGTGGCCGAAGACGGGAATGACGTTCTGATCGGTGGCGCGGATGCGGATACGTTCGTTTTCGAGACGACGGTGGGTTATATCAAGTTCGTGGTCGAGGACTTCGAGCAGGGAATCGATCGCCTCGACTACACGGCTTTCACGGGTACGGGCTGGGCGGATGTGCAGCAGTTCGACTACGAGAGCGGCGCGGGCGTGCTGGTATATGTGGATACGAACCACCCCTATCTCGTGCTGACGGGCATCAGCCAGGGAAGCTTATTAGAAACGGACTTCATCTTCGCATGAAAAAAGGCGGCCACCCGGGCCGCCTTTCAGCGTGTTAGACTGCGTTATTTGCAGCGTTTCTCGGCCTCTTCGACGGCTGCTGTGTAGCCGGAGAGCGAGAAGGTATCTTTCGTCTGGGTGCCGCGACCGGAGCGCGCGGTGAGAGTGGCAGATGCGCCGCGCTTCATAGAGGCGATGATCTTGCCGTCTTCGGCACCGCTCTGCGGCCATGCCCATTCGCCTTCGGTCAGCAGTTCGAACTGTTCACCGCCGATGTTGAGATTCACGGTCGAGCCCGAAGCGAAGGGGTAGCCGCCAGTGAAGGCCACTTGGCCGGAGACGCCTGCACCGGGGCGGTAGAAGGTCATGAACAGGATCTCGCCCCGCTTCACCGCGACGACGCGGCCGTCTTTGCTGTTGACGGTTTCTTTGGGTGTGGAGACGGCCCAGCATTCTTTCGGGTCTTTGTCTTCGAAGACAGACCAGTCTGTCTTGGTGGCAACCTGATTGTTGGACGTTTGCTGTGCCTGTGCCGAAGTTGCAGCCACAAGTGCCAGAGCGGCGGCAAGACCACGCGCGAAATTCAATGTCATGTGAGCAGCCTCCAAGCTGTTCCGTGCCTCTGTTCTGGTTCGATCAGCCGCTTCAAGAGCGGTTCTTGTCGTATCGACCCATTTCATTCTCGATCCTGCTATATTAGCGTCAAAAGCGCCACGGGCGAAAGACCCGTTGGCGGAAATTCGCACATCCGTGAAGGAGAAGAAGCATGAGCGGTGCTGTTCCGATGGCTGAAATCTGGCGTGGACCATTTCTGGAGAGCGTCCATTTGGGCCATGCCGTGATTTGCGGCGCGGATGGCGAGATCGTGGAGGCGTGGGGCAACCCGAACGAAGTAGTGATGCCGCGCTCTTCGTCGAAGATGTTGCAGGCGCTGCCGCTGATCGAAAGCGGGGCGGCGGATGCCCATGGTCTGAACACGGAGCAACTGGCGCTCGCCTGTGCGAGCCATCAGGGTGCGCATATCCACACAGACCGTGTGAACGCTTGGCTCGCGACCCTCGGGTTGTCGGATGCGGACTTCCGTTGCGGCGCGCAAGAGCCGACGGACCGCGCGGCGATGGAGGAGTTGATCCGGGCGGGCGAGAAGCCTTGCCAAGTGCATAACAACTGCTCGGGCAAGCACGCGGGTTTCCTGACCCTGACGCGGCACCTGAAGGCCGGGCCGGAGTATGTGGACCCGTCACATGCGGTGCAGAAGGCGTGCTTGGAGGCGTTCGAGGGCGTGACGGGGGAAACCTCGCCCGGCTACGGGATCGACGGATGCTCGGCGCCGAACTTCGCGACCACGTTGCACGGGATGGCGCGGGCGATGGCGTTTTTCGCTGCGGCCGAGGAAGGCGCTGGAACGCGGGCTTCGGCTGCGGCTCGGTTGCGCAAGGCGATGGTGCTGCATCCCGAACTGGTGGCGGGCGAAGGGCGTGCCTGCACCGAGTTGATGCGCGCGATGAACGGGCGGGTGGCGTTGAAGACAGGGGCCGAGGCCTTCTTCATCGCGATTGTTCCCGAGAAGAAACTGGGGATCGCGCTGAAGATCGTGGATGGCAGTACGCGCGGATCGGAAGCGGCGATCACCGCGATCCTGATCTGGCTGGGGCTGCTTGATCCGGAACATCCAGCCGCGCGCAAGCGTTTGAACGCGCCGATCCGCAATTGGAACGGTATCAAAACAGGCTCTATTCAGGCCGGATCGACGTTTCGCTGATTTTACGCGGCGCGGCGGTGGGCGAGGGTAATGGCCTCGAAGTGGCGCAGGACGAGGTGACTCGACTGCGCATGTTCGGGCAGGGCACCGCGGTCCACGTCGCACAGGAGGCTGCACGCCAGTAGTTCGGGCTTGCGGCGCAGGCGGCCGATGAAAAGGCTTTCCATCTGCGTGCCCGACACTTGCAGCGCTTCGTGGGCGGGCAGGACAAGTGACTGTGGGGCCGCCGAGCGCATGGATGGCGGCAGTGCCATTCACGAGATGGCGGGCAGGAACGAGGACTTGTTCTTCGCCGAACATGTATTCCACATCGGAGCCGCCGATTACGAGACGCTGGTCGGGCGCGACGAGCACATCTTCGCGCAGGCCGAAGTAGGGCGCGCGCAGCATCACGGGGGCGAAGCTGCCCAGAGCCGGAACGGTGCGGCGGATGGTGGCCAGAACCGGAACGAGCTTGCCGGAATCGCGCGGACCGTGTCGCCTGCCTTCACGCGACCAGCGGCAACGAAGCCTTTATCGGTCAGGATGTTGGCGGGGAGCGAGAGTGTGGGCTGGGGGCCAACAGGTTCTATTTCGTCAGAAAGCGCGATGTAGGTCGTTTCTTCGTCCATCTCGCGTTGGCGCGGATCAGAGAAGGCGGCGCGCAGGTCGGATATGAGGAGCGGCGGCGGTGCGGAGACCGGCACCAGCACAGTGCGCGGTTGGCCCACGACTTCGAGCGTGAGAAGTGCGGTGCGGGCGGGGGCATCCCATGCGTAGCTGAGGCGGATCGTTTCGCCGTGCGTTGCGTTCTCATGGCCGATGGTGGCGTGGAGGAGGCGGTCACCTTGCTGGATGACGAGAACGATGCCGCGACCGGGAATAGCACGGAGGGAGAACGAGGTTTCCCAAGCGTTCATGCGTTGGAAAGCCAGAAGAGTGATGGCGCGATCTTCGGACGGCAGGACGGCCTCTACGAGGACCGTGCCTCGGGAGAGCATGGAGTCCGTTGCGCTGGCTTTGGCCAGAAGGCGGGAGCGACCGGAGTCACTGCCTAGGCCTGCGAGGCTGAAGCGTTGATCGTCGCGGGTGGAAATGCCGATCCAAGCCATATCAAGCAACCTTCTCTGCAGTCAGGACACGGGCCTCGAAGCCCTTCAAAGTGCGACGGGCGGCGGGGCTGTAGCCTTCGCCGGTATGCAGGTCTATTTCAGGGAAAAGCGTGCAAATTTCCTGCACGACCTCAGCTTCGAAACTGTCTTTGATCTGCGGGCCGGGCAGGAAGCTTTCGGTGTCCAGACCGTCGGACAGGACGACTTGGTGACGGTCGAAGAGGATATGCACGTATTCGACCATGCCACCTTCGACGCGGCGGACGGAGCGGTCATTCACGAGGTCTTTGGCGGCGACGAGCACTTCGGCATCTCCGAAGAGCAACTCGGCCAGTGCGTCTTTGATAAGGATGCGGTGCAGCGGCGAAACCAGCACTTCGCGGTGATCGCCGAAGGTGTTCGGAGCGATGCGGATCGGGGCGTAATCCCCGATGGCAGGCACGACGCGGCGGCCGAGCCAGCAGAGCGGTTGGGGGCCGTCGTCTTTGGTGATGACGAGATCACCGGGTTGGAGTTTCTCGACCGGGACTTCTCCGGTGGGTGTCAGGATCATGGTGCCGGCCACGAAGCAGGGCACTTGGTTGAGCGTGACGAAGGCGGTGTCGGAAAGGCCGTTTCCGCTGCCATTGGCGATTGTGTAGGTGAAGTTTACGCTCTCGGTGTCACCATCGGAGGTGATGCCGAGGGTGCCGTCTGCGTTGAGCGTGACGGTCTGGCCTGTTGCCAGCGTAACCGATTGGCCTGCGACAACGGCTTGGCCGTTGATGTGGGTGATGATCAGCGTCGAGTTGCCCGGGCCGGAGTCGTTGGCGAGCACATCGAGATTTGTGGTGTAATTCGTGCCTATGGTGATCGCATCATCGTTGGCGATGAGGGCGGTTTGGGTGGAGCCTCCGGCGATGAGCACGGCGGAGTCGTAGTTTGAGTCGTTCACATCCGCGACGCCGATGCGGATCGAGTTCACCTGATTGGGAACCACGGCCATTTTCAGCGTCATGGTGACGGTGAAGCCATCCATCTCGGTGTTGAACTGATCGTTCGTGTTCGAGATGAACAGGTTCTGGCTGGTGGTGGGGCTCAGGTTGCCGGGGTCGATATCGCCGTTACCGACAGCGAGTTTCACCTGCTGGCCGTTCACCCAGACGCCGACGAAATCCTGATAGATGCCGTTGGTGTATTCAGGGAATTCTTCAGAGGCGAAAACGAACTGGAGGGTGAGGATATTGCCGGTCGGGATGAAATCGGCGGTCAGATAAGCGGCGTCGTAGGTGGAGGCCCCGGCGGCCTGGTTGAACTGGGTGAGGTTGTTCGAGCCGGATGTGTTGGTCGAGGTAGAGGTGGACTGGTTGGACTGGCCGAACGTGTTGGTGAAGTCGCGAACGTAACCTGTTGAGAGGATAACGCCGGTGTCACCGGGAACGACGCCGGGCGAAGTTGTGTCACCACCGGTGTAGATGCCGGAGGAGAGGCGGTCACCGCTATAGGAGGCGCTGACAACGGTCACGCCTGTGCCGAAGATTTCGTTGGCCATAGCCAATGCGTTTGAGTTCGAATTAATCGAAAGCGCAGATGCTGCTACCATTTGCCCAGCCCCTCAAAAGGAGCCCGGGACCGGTCATGCCCAGCGATACGAAACGCGAGGGTTTACCCCCGTCGAAACCAACTCACTCTTAACCGCTCGATCGGTTCGTCGTTGCGAACCGGCTGCTCATGCCCTGCCTCGGGTCATTTATTGTTAACTATTGGTTAAATAGATATTCAAACGGATTCAAATAAATACCCGCCTTAGGTGTTTATGGCGAAAGCGGAGATGCATCCTTTCGGCCACATTTGCGTGGCGGCTCTGATCGCGGTAGCCCTAGGCGAAACGCCGAATGGAGTGAGATATGCCCAAAGATTTTTCGCCTGTTGATGCGGCTGAACTGACCCGCGCCCTGATCCGCTGCCCTTCGGTGACGCCCACGGAAGGTGGTGCGCTGGTGGTGCTGGCGGAGTTGCTGGGAAAGGCGGGCTTCGAATGCACGCGGGTAGACCGGAATGGCACGCCGAACCTCTTTGCGCGCTGGGGCTCAAAGGCGCATGCAAAGACCTTCGGGTTCAATGGGCATACGGATGTGGTTCCAGTCGGTGATGTTGCCGCGTGGACGGCTGATCCGTTCGGTGCGGAAATCAGGGACGGGCTGATCTGGGGGCGCGGGGCGACGGATATGAAATCCGGCGTTGCGGCCTTTGCAGCGGCGGCTGTGGATTTTGTGACGAACACTCCGCCGGATGGCTCTGTTGTGCTGGCGATCACCGGAGACGAGGAGGGCGACGCGACGGATGGCACGGTGGCCCTTCTCGACTGGATGGAGGCCGAGGGCGAGAAGATGAGCCTTTGCATTGTTGGGGAGCCGACATGCCCTGCCAAGCTAGGTGACATGATGAAGATCGGGCGGCGCGGCTCGATGAATGCGCATTTCGTAGTGAAAGGCGTGCAGGGGCATTCCGCCTATCCGCATCGCGCCAAGAACCCGCTTCCGGCGATGGCGCGGTTGATGGATCGTTTGGCGAGCCATGAGTTGGACAAAGGGACTGATCATTTCGATGCCTCGACGCTGGCGGTGGTGACGATCGACACGGGCAATCCGGCGTCGAACGTGATCCCTGCGCAGTGCAAGGGCACGGTGAATATCCGCTTCAATGATCTACATTTGGGCGCTTCGCTCACGGCGTGGCTGGAGGCCGAGGCTTCCAAGGTGGCCAAGAAATTCGACGTGCAGGTCGAAATGAAGGTCAAGATCTCCGGCGAGAGTTTCCTGACGCCGCCCGGCGCGCTTTCGGAACTGGTGTCTAAGGCGGTTGAAGCGGAAACCGGGATGGTGCCAGTGATGTCGACTACGGGCGGCACCTCGGATGCGCGGTTCGTGAAGTCGCATTGCCCGGTGGTGGAGTTCGGCCTTGTGGGCAACTTCATGCATCAGGTCGATGAGCGCGTGCCCGTTGAGGAGGTGCATGCGCTGAAGGCGATCTATGGCCGGATGTTGCGTGACTATTTCGCCTGATCCGCGCTGGCGCCCGCGCCTTGTGATCATGGTGAAGCTGCCCCGGCCGGGGCGGGTGAAGACCCGTTTGGCGAGGGGAATAGGCTCTGTTGCGGCGGCATGGTGGATGCGGCGGGAAATCCGGCGGCTCCGGCGGCTCTTGGATGGGCGCTGGGAAACGGTGCTGGCCATTGCGCCGGACGGGGCGTTGCAGGCGCGGGAGTGGCCTTTTGGGTTCAAGCGCATCCCGCAAGGTAGCGGTGATCTTGGCGCGCGGATGGGGCGGGTGCTGCGGCAGATGCCGCCTGGCCCTGTGTGCATCATCGGGGGCGATATTCCGGGGATCACACGGGCGCATATTGCGCGCGCCTTTCAAGCGTTGGGGCGCGCGGATATGGCTTATGGGCCGACGTTGGATGGCGGCTATTGGCTGGTGGGCCATCGCCGGAGCGGGCGGATTCCGGCAGGGCTATTCGAGCATGTGCGCTGGTCGAGCGAGACGGCTTTGGCGGATAGCATCGCGTCCACGCCCGATCAGCGGATCGGGTTGATCGACGTGCTGCAGGATGTAGACGATGCCGCCGATCTTCAGGCGGTGAGCGCCCGCATCGCGCCGCGCGAGCGCTGAATGAGCAGGACCACGATACCGAGGTTCAGGATGTTCCAGCCGATGCCGTTGATGAAGGCGAGGAAGTAGCTGCCGCTCTGGTCGTAAATCCAGCCGGACATCCAGCCGCCCAAGGCCATGCCAAGGATGGTGGCCATCATAACGAAGCCGACACGCGCGCCTGCTTCCCGCGCGGGAAGGTATTCCCGCACGATGACAGCGTAGCTCGGCACGATGCCGCCTTGGCTGAGGCCGAACACGGCGGAGACGACATAGAGCGGAACTAGGCCATCGAAGGGCAGGTATAGGATCAGCCCGATGGTTTGCAGGGTGGAACCGATCAGCAGCGTGGCGACGCCACCGATCCGGTCCGAGAGGAGACCGGAGACCAGGCGGGAGATAACGCCACCGAGGAGCATCAGCGAGAGCATTTCCGCACCAACGGCAGGGCCATAGCCCAAGTCGGCGCAATAGGCGACGATATGGACCTGAGGCATCGACATCGCCATGCAGCAGGCGATGCCTGCGAGGCCGAGAAGACATGTGAGCTGGCGGGGCGTGAAGCCGGAGGCGCGTACACGGGCGGAATTGACAGCATCGGAATGGGCTTGCGCGGCGAGCGGCACGCGGCGGCGCAGGAAGAGCGAGAGCGGCAGGACGGCGGCGAGGACGATAATCGCGAGCGTGATATAGGCTTGGCGCCAGTCGCCCGCAGCGATCATCGGTTTCAGAACCATGGGCCAGATCGTGCCCGACAGGTAATTGCCGCAGGCGGCAATGGCCACGGCGACGCCACGGCGCTTGAGGAACCATTGCGAGATGTCGGCAATGAGCGGGCCGAAGCAGGCTGCAGTGCCGAGACCTGCGAGGAACTGCATTAGGGCAACGATAGTGATGTTCGGTGCGTAGGCCGAGCCGACGAAGCCGATGGCGGTGCTGATGGCCGCGCCCCAGAGTGCGACGGTGATACCGAAGCGATCAACCAAGCGCCCGATCAGGAAGTTACCCAAGGCAAAGCCGATCATGGTGGCGGTATAGGGCAGCGAGGCGGAGCCGCGATCGACGCCGAAATCGCTCTGCATGGCGGGCATCATCACGATAATCGCCCACATCCCGATATTGCCGATGCAGGCAATCAGGAGTGAGAGCGCGAGGCGCCCCCATGAGTATCGGCTGTCGAGAACCTGTTCATCCATGGCTGCACGCTATCGGCGGAGATCTGGATTGGATAGTGCCATTCGCACCTTGCGATGAGGCCAGTGAAAACAAAAAAGGCCGCTCGATGAGCAGCCTTTTCAGGGTCGTGTAAGATTAGTTCGTTGCTGCAGCGATCGAAGTGGTGATCAGCGTCGGGATGATCTGCTGGATCGTGCGGTTCCACTTGGTGATCGGCTGCTCTTCGACGAAGACGATGTCGTTCGGGCGCATCTGGAACTTGGTCGCGAGGATCAAGTTGGCCGGGTTCTTTGCGTTCAGGTGCCATGCCGTCACCTTACCGCCATCGCGCGGATCGGGCGAGTCGCGGAGGACGTAGATCTGGCTCGGGTTTGCCTTTTCAACGCTATAGCCGGAGCCGCCGAGAAGCGTGTCCGTGAGGCTGGCTTGGCGACCGAAGGGCAGAGCGATACGGCCGGGTTTCAGGACTTCGCCGGTGATATAGACAAAGTCGCGGTCAACGGAGTCGAGTTCAAGCTGAGCGCTGAAGTTCGAACGCTGTTCCGAGAGCTCGGCACGGCGCAGGCTGACAGCGGTTTGCAGTTCGTTCAGGGCCTGTTGGCGGGACGCATTGCGGATGGTCGTCAGGGTGATCTGCTCTTGGAAATAGGATTGCGCCTGATCGAGATCGTAGGAGGTATCCACGAAGATGCTGTCGCCGCCGATGAGGAGGGTGCGCTGGAGATCCGGGCGCTCCAGATAGGTGCTGAGCGGGATCTGGTAAAGCTGCCCATCGCGGTAGATGCGGATGGTGGCGAAATCGAGGTCTTTCGTGGCAACGCCGCCTGCGGCTGCGAGAGCTTCGTCAAGGCGGAGCGGCGTCAGGGTGACGGGGGCCACGGCGGGTTTTGCAACTGCGCCACCGATGGCAACGCGTGCGGAGTTGAATTCGGCGATCTCGATGGAGAAGGACGGGTCAATGCCGTTCTCGACCAAGGTCTGGAAGACGCGGGCTTCGGCTTCTTCCAACGTCTGGCCGCCAAGAATGACGCGGCCCACTTCGGGGATCGCAATCGCGCCGTCATCTTGCACGGTATAGCCTTGGCGGCGGTTTTGCGCGGCGAGGAGGCCTGTGAGTTCTTCAACCGTTGAGCCACGGCTGCGTGTGGCGATTAGGACCACATCGCCCGTGCCGATCCGGTAAGGGCCGGGATCGGCGGCGGGGGGAACGGAAAGCGCGATGGATTCGGGGTTGGGGCGTGTATCGAGCGTGGGCTCGGGCAATGCACCAGCCCCGCGCAAGCTGCCGCCTCCGCCTGCACTGGCGAAGAAAACGGAGGGCAGTGTTTTGGGGGCGTAGGATTGGGTGTTTGCGGCGGCGACGGTATCGGCGGTGATGGAAATCACCCGCACGTTCGCATCGGATTCGGACACTTTCGGCGCGATGTAAACGGCTCCGCATCCGGACAATGCGGTAACGGCAAGCACCGTGAGAGTGCGAAGGGGACGGATCATTTTTCCGCGTGTACTTAAATTTATTACTTTGCCCTTGTCCCTTAGGAAGCTCTTGGGATCAAGCGTTTGATAGCGGAAGCGGGCAAAAAAGCGGGCTCTGAGACTTTGGTGGCGCGGCAATAAAAAAGGGCGGGCTATGGCCCGCCCTTTTGTATTTGTCAGCCTAACTCAGGTGCCCGAGTTGTCGTTGACGACCGCGCTCACAATAACGGTAGTGATTACCAGCACTGGGATGAGTGTCGCGGCGGTGATAGCGCCGCCAGCTCCAAACAAAGCAAGCGAGGCTTGCGTCGAGGTGACGGGCTTGATTTCTTCAGCCGAAGCTGCGGTGGCGCCGAGCGCTGCGACGGGCGCGAGGGCTGCAATACGCTTTATGGTTAAACTCTTTAAAATAGCATGCATGCAAGTTTAGGTTTAACCTAATGGGGCCCTACACTCAATCTTTTTGGAGCGATAATCCAAAAGTGTGTGAATTAGGCCCCGAATGGGTTTGCTGGTTAGATTCGTCTCTTCCCGGGAACGCGCGACGTGAATTCAGGTGGGCGTTTCACGACCCAGCGGATGAACTTTTCGAGTCGTGGATGGGATTTAAGGGCATCTATATTGGAGAAGTTGCGGGCCAGTTCGGCTTCCGTAAGCGACGCGTGGATTTCCTTGTGGCAAATATGGTGCAATCGCACGGTCGGGCCGCCTTTACCGCCCTTCAATTTGGGCACCAGATGATGCAGAGAAGAGGGAGCACCCGGCGGGATCGGGCGATCGCAGAGCGGGCAGATCGGGGGATCCTCTTCTGTCATTTTAAAGCCTTTTCGCACCGGTGGCGGGAAGGAAGTGGCTCGTCTGATGGGCGATTGAAAGGGTAGGAGCGTTTGATGGAAGGGCAACCCGAGATCTTGGTCAAGGCACTGGGATATGCGCAGCAGGCCCAAGCTGTGGCTTTGGAGTGGCTCCTGAGCCCGGCCGCATGGTCGCAATTCGGTTTGCTTGTGGTTGCATATCTCGGGGCGGTTCTGATTGCTCGAAAGGTCGGGCCGGTTCTGGATCAGGTTGTCCAGCCAGCGGCAGGGGCGTCCGGACCAGTTGCCAACCTGCGGCGCGCTGTATTACGTGGCTTGCTGCTTCTGCTGCCGCTCCTGGCATATCTGCTGACGGGAGTTGGCGAGGGGGTGACGCGATCGCTCTTCGGTTCGGGAGCGGTGATTGCCTTTGGCAAGCGTCTGTTCCTGTTCCTCGCCGTGCGCGCCTTCGTGCGCCAGATATTGACGGATTCCTTCCTGAAAGCCTTGGGGCGGTTCGTTCTGGTGCCTGTGGCGGCGCTTTATGTGATTGGCGCGCTGGATCCGCTTATGCTCAAGCTTGCCGAAATCCAGGTGGATCTCGGGAATATCTCGTTCTCGCTTCTGGCGCTGTTGCGGGGGGCGATTTCGGGGGCGTTGTTGTTCTGGCTCGGGCGGTGGTCCAACAGTCGGACGGAAGAGGCAATCCGCAAGCAGGAAGAGTTGCGGCCAGCCACGCGCGAATTGGCGACCAAGGTGGCGCAGATCGTGATTTTCGGCACGGCTTTCCTTCTGCTGATGTCGATCATGGGGATCGACCTGACGGCGATTGCCGTTCTGGGCGGTGCGTTGGGCGTCGGGATCGGGCTTGGTTTGCAGCAGATCGCGGCGAACTTTGTTTCAGGGATCATCCTCCTTCTGGAGGGGCAGACGACCGTGGGCGACTACGTGGAACTGGATGGCGGGGAGAAGGGGACCATCGTCAAGATGACGGCGCGAGCCTGCATTCTGGAAACCTTTGATGGCAAGTGGGTGGTGGTGCCGAATGACCATTTCATCACCAGCCGTGTGGTGAATTATTCTGATCAGGGCAGCGCGAACCGTTACGTGGCGGAGTTTTCGGTCTCTTACGATACGGACATCAACAAGGTGCCGGAGATTATCGAAAAGGCGGTTGCGGCCTTGCCATTCGTTTTGAAGGCGCCGGAAGGGCCGGATTGCGAGTTGCGGGCCTTCGGCGAGAGTGGGATCGATTTCTGCGTGGAATACTGGGTGAACGGGATCGATGACGGGAAGAATAAATACGGCTCGAAAGTGCTGTTCGCGATCTGGAATGCGCTGAAAGACGCGGGGATCGAAATACCCTACCCGCATCGCGTGGTCGAGTTGCGCCAACCGAAGTGAGTTATGTGCTTGTCATAGGGGCCGGGCCTGCGGGGCTGATGGCGGCGGAGGCGCTAGTGGGGGCGGGCTGCAAGGTGATCGTCGCGGAGGCGAAGCCGTCGGTTGGGCGCAAGTTCCTGATGGCGGGGAAGTCCGGGCTAAACATCACCAAGGCGGAGCCTTTTAAGGCGTTCGTGGCGCAGTATGGCGAGGCGGCTTCGTGGCTACGGCCAATGCTGGAGGCTTTCGGGCCCGACGAGGTGCAGGATTGGATGCGCGGCCTCGGGGAAGAGGTGTTTACGGGTAGTTCGGGTCGCGTGTTTCCGGTGGCCATGAAAGCGTCGCCCTTGCTGCGGGCTTGGTTGAAGCGGCTAGAGGCTAACGGGGTGGAAATTCGCACGCGCTGGCGTTGGGCGGGATGGCGTGGCGAGGCATGGGTTTTCGAAACGCTTGAGGGAGAGCAGCAGCTCGCACCGGATTCCGTGGTGCTCGCGATGGGGGGCGCGAGTTGGGCGCGGCTCGGGTCTGACGGGGCGTGGGCCAAGCAGTTTGCCGGTGAGGTTGCGCCCTTTGCACCGTCGAATGCGGCGCTTTCGGTGGACTGGTCCGATCACATGGCGAAGGTCTTTGGCCAGCCCTTGAAGGCGGTTGCCCTTTCGGCAGGGGCCTTGGTGAGCAGAGGTGAGGCGATTATTTCGAAGCGTGGGCTGGAGGGGGGCGGCCTTTATCCGCTGACACCTGCCTTACGCGAGGGGGAGGGGCTTTTCGTCGATCTCTTTCCCGATCTGGACGAGGCGGCCTTGCGGGCGCGACTGGCGCGGTCGAGGGGGAGCGACAGCCTGACAAACCATCTCCGTAAGGCGCTGAGGCTCGATCCGGTCAAACTGGCGCTGATCAACGAGTTCGCGCGACCCTTGCCGGATGATCTGGTGCCGCTTTTGAAGCGTTTGCCGATAAAACATGTTGGCTTGAGACCTATGGACGAGGCAATCTCGACGGCAGGCGGGTTGAAGCAAGAGGCACTAGACGGGCAATTGATGCTTCGAACGCGCCCCGGTGTTTTCGCTTGTGGCGAGATGCTGGACTGGGAAGCCCCCACGGGCGGATATTTGCTGACGGCTTCCATGGCGACCGGGCTTTTCGCAGGGCAAAAAGCGGCGGCCTGGATAAAAAATTCCGCTACGTAGAATTGAATTCCACTTAATTGACGAGGCGCGCTTGCCGCTATAGTTTCCCTCTCTGAAAAGGGATGGAGGACGGACGCATGGCTGCGACCCGCAAGGTAAATGATCTGATCAGTATCGAAGAGATTGGTGCGATTGCGCTGATCTGCATCGACAATCCGCCAGTGAACGCGACGGGCCAAGCTGTTCGGCAGGGGCTCCAAGAGGCGATTGAGACGCTGAATTCGGAAGGCAAAGCGAAGGCAATCGCAGTTTATGCCGCTGGCCGGACTTTTGTGGCGGGTGCGGATATCCGCGAGTTCGGCAAACCGCCGATGCCGCCTGCCCTGCCTGATGTGTTCAACATCATCGAAGACAGCGCGATTCCAGTGGTTGCCGTGATGCATGGCACTGCGCTGGGTGGCGGCTTCGAGTTGGGCCTTTCCTGCCATGCGCGTGTGGGGATTGAGGGCCTGAAAGTCGGCCTGCCTGAGATCAACCTCGGGCTTCTGCCGGGGGCGGGTGGCACGCAACGTGTGCCGCGGTTGGCGGGTATTCCGATGGCGTTGGATATGGCGCTTTCCGGGCGTCAGGTTTCGGCGAAGGAAGCGCTGGAGAAAGGGCTGATTGATCGCCTCGTTGCGGGGGAGCCGCGCGAGGTAGCGGTGCAGGTGGCGGAAGAAGTGGCGGCGGGCAAGCTCGCGACGCGCCGCACTTGCGACCTGAACACGCCGAAGGATGACAAGGCGCTCGACGATACGGCTGCGATGCTGAAGAAGACGCAGGCGCATATGTATTCCTGCCACAAGATTGTGGAGGCGGTGCGCGCGTCTTATCTGCCGCGCACTGAAGGGCTGAAGATCGAACGGCAAGCGTTCATCGACTCGATGCAGACGCCGCAGAGGGCGGGGATGATCCATGCCTTCTTCGGGGAGCGCGCGGTTTCCAATATCCCAGAGGCCAAGGGGCCGACGCGGCCGCTTGAGAAGGTGGGCGTGATCGGTGGCGGCACGATGGGTTCGGGCATTGCGACGGCTTGCTTGCTGGCTGGTTTGCAAGTGCGGTTGGTGGAAGTTGCGGAAGAGGGCCTCAAGCGCGGCATTGCGACGATCACCAAGAACATCGACGGTGCCGTTCAGCGCGGTAAGTTGAAGGCCGAGAAGCGCGATGCGGTGCTTGGGGCGCTGACGCCCTCGCTGAATATGGGTGATCTGGCGGATGTGGACCTCGTGATCGAGGCGGTGTTCGAGCAGATGGATGTGAAGAAGGATATCTTCACCAAACTTGATGGCATCTGCAAAGACGGTGCGATCCTTGCGTCGAACACGTCTTATCTCGACATCAACGAAATCGCGGCGGTCACGAAGCGTCCGCAGGATGTGCTGGGCTTGCACTTCTTCAGCCCCGCGCATGTGATGCGGCTTCTGGAAATCGTGGTGCCGGACAAGACCGCAGCGGATGTTGTGGCAACCGGTTTTGCCTTGGCGAAAAAGCTGGGCAAGGTGGGTGTGCGTGCCGGTGTTTGCGACGGGTTCATTGGCAACCGCATTCTCGCGCATTACTCGAAAACCGCGTCTTACCTCGTGCTCGATGGCGCGAGCCCGATGCAAGTAGACAATGCGCTGGAAGGCTTCGGCTTCGCGATGGGGCCGCATAAGGTGGGCGATCTGGCCGGACTTGATATCGGTTGGATGACGCGCAAGCGTAAGGCCGCGACCCGTGATCCGGCCGAGCGCTATGCGGGCGATGTGGCGGATAAGATTTGCGAGAATGGCTGGTTTGGCCGCAAGTCGGGCCGTGGCTACTACGTTTACGAGGGCGGTGCGACGGTGCCGAACGAGGAGACGCTCGCGATCCTCGATCAGGTTCGCGCCGAGAAGGGCATCTCGCCGCGCAGCTTCACCGACGAGGACATCGTGGATCGCTACATGACCGCGATGATCGTGGAAGCGGCGCGTGTAGTGGAAGATGGCACGGCGCGGCGGCCTCTGGATGTCGATATGGTGTTCCTCTTCGGTTATGGCTTCCCGCGGTTCCGCGGTGGCCCGCTGCATTACGCGGACACGATCGGGGCTAAGGCGCTGGTGGAGCGCATCGAAGCCTATGCCAAGGAAGATCCGCATTACTGGCAGGTGCCCGCGATCCTCGCGCGCATGGCCAAAGATGGCGGCACGTTTGCAGATTTGAACAAGGAGGGCTGAGATGGACCTGAGCTATAGCAAGGAAGACATCGCGTTCCGTGACGATGTGCGGGCCTATCTGGCGGAAGCTCTGCCGACGCGCATCTCGGATGTGGTGCGTTCGGGTGGTGAGCTGACCAAGGAAATTATGGAAGAGTGGCACGCCATTCTCCAGCGGAAGGGTTGGCTCGCGACGATCTGGCCGAAGAAGTTCGGTGGCCCGGGTTGGACGCCTGTGCAGCGCCATATCTTCGAAGAAGAATGCTGCCGCGCTTATGCACCGCGCATCGTGCCCTTCGGGCTGTCGATGCTGGGGCCGGTGCTGCAAAAGTTCGGCACGAAGGAGCAGCAGGATTACTACCTGCCGCGCATCCTTTCCGGTGAGGACTGGTGGTGCCAAGGCTATTCGGAACCGGGTGCCGGATCTGACCTCGCCTCGCTCAAGACACGCGCTGTGCGCGATGGTGATGAGTGGGTGATCAACGGCCAGAAAACATGGACCACGCTGGGTCAGCACGCCGACAAGATCTTCTGCCTGTGCCGCACCAATCCGGAGGCGAAGCAGCAGGAAGGGATTTCCTTCATCCTCGTCGACATGAACACGCCCGGCATCGAAGTGCGCCCGATCCGCTTGATCGAGGGTGGTTTCGAGGTGAACGAGGTGTTCTTCACGGACGTGCGGGTACCCTATGAAAACCTCGTGGGCGAACTCGATAAAGGGTGGACAATAGCCAAGTTCCTGCTGACGCATGAACGTACGGGGATTGCCGGTGTCGGCTTCTCGATGCAGGCTTTGGAAGAGGTGAAAGCCTTGGCTCGCAAGGTGCGCCGGAATGGCAAGCCTCTGGCGGAAGATCCGCTATTCGCGTCGCGCATCGCGAAGGCGGAGATCGATCTGGAAGCGATGAAGATCACCAACTTGCGGATGCTCTTCAAGGCGCAGGAGCAAGGTGCTCCGGGGTCGGAAACATCGATCTTGAAGATCAAGGGAACAGTTATTCACCAAGAACTGAAAGACCTCGCGCGCCGCGCCTTGGGCCCGGCGGCGGCACCCTTCCCCGGCCATGTGACGGAAGGCAACCTGATGTTCGGGCCGGAAGATACGGCGTATAACGCGGCGCGGTATTTCAACAACCGGAAGACCTCGATCTTCGGTGGATCGAACGAGATCCAGCGGAACATTCTGACTAAAGCGGCATTGGAGCTCTGAGCGATGGATTTCAATCTGACAGAAGATCGCCGGATGCTGGCGGACAGCTTGGGCCGGTTTCTGAGCGAGCAATACCCCGTGGAGCACCGCAACAAGGTGGCCTATGAGTTGCCCTGCCATGATGCTTCCATGTGGGAGGCGATTGCCGACTTGGGCGTGATGGGGGCCTTGGTGCCGGAAGACGCGGGCGGCTTTGGCGGCACTGGGTTCGACATTTCCGTGGTGTTCGAAGCGGCGGGCCGTGTGCTTTGCCCCGAGCCTTTGCTTGGCGCGACGATGGCGGCGCGGGTTCTGGTGGCTGCAGGTGCTGATTGCGAAGACTTGGTCGCGGGTGCCGTGAAATATGCGGCGGCTTTCGGTGAAGTTGAAGCGCCCTATGATCTTGATGGGGTGTCCTGCGTGGCAACGGAAAAGGGCGATGGCTATACGCTCTCGGGACGGAAGGCGGCGGTTTATGGTGGGCAGGCGGCAGACCGGTTTGTGGTTGCGGCGAAGCTCAACGGCAAGCTTGCAGCGTTCGAAGTGGAGACCGGTGCGGCGCGAGTGGTCGCTTATCCGATGATGGATGGCGGCGGCGCGGCTGAAGTGCTTCTCGACGATGCGCCGGCGAAGCTCTTGCTGGCGGATGCCGCAGATGCGCTGGAAGACGCGGTGAATGCCGGGATCGTGGCGCTTTGCGCAGAAGCTGTGGGCGCTATGGAAATCACGCTGAATACTACGGTGGATTACCTGAAAACCCGCAAACAGTTCGGCGTGCCGATCGGCAAGTTCCAAGTTCTGCAGCATCGCGCTGTGGACATGTTGACCGAGCTGGAGCAGGCGCGTTCGATCACCATCAAGGCGGCGTCGGATCTGGGAACGGATCAGGCTTCCCGTTCGGCTTCGATGGCGAAAAACCTGATCGGGCGCGCGGCGCGGCAGGTAGCAGAAGAGGCTATCCAGATGCATGGCGGGATCGCCATGACTTGGGAGTACCCGATTAGCCACTTTGGCAAGCGCCTGATCATGCTGGACGCACAGTTGGGCGATCAGGATTACCATTTGTCGCGTGTGATGGCGGCCTACGCGGCCTGAGATCGATAATTCTCTTCGGAAGACGATCCTGGCGTGCCCTTGGCGCGCCGGGATTTTCGCTTTAGGAAGCGGTCGTCTTTTTCGCGAGGCCTCAGGATGACGAACCCACTCTACGACCGCTTGTTTGGCAAATATGCTGGAGCCGAGACGCCCTTTCTGATTCTGCCAGACGAGCGGGTGATCACGCATGGTGCGTTCCTGCGGATGGCGGCGCGGTTAGCCAACGGGATCACGTCGATGGGTCTTGTGGCGGGGGACCGTTTGGCGGTGCAGGTGGGCAAGAGCGCCGAGGCCTTGGCGGTGTTTGCTGCCTGCGCCCAGACGGGGGTGATTTTCCTGCCGCTGAATACGGCCTACACGGGCGCGGAGATTGCCTATTTCGTCGAGAATTCAGGGGCAAAGCTGTTGCTCTGCGATGCGAAGAAAGAGGCCGATCTGGCGCCCGTGGCAGCGCAAAATGGCGCGCGTTTGGCGACGTTGAACGGCGATGGATCGGGCAGTTTCACCGAGTTCTGCGCGGCCCTTCCGGAGGCCTTCGCAACGGTGAGCCAGAGCGCCGATGATCTGGCGGCGTTCCTTTACACCTCGGGTACGACGGGGCGTTCGAAGGGTGCGATGCTGACGCAGATGAACCTTCTCGATAACGCGGAAGTGCTGGCGAAGCACTGGCGCTTTACGGCCGAGGATGTGCTGCTGCATCAACTTCCGATCTTCCACACGCACGGGCTTTTTGTGGCAACCAATGTGTGCCTCGTGGCGGGTTGTGCGATGCGTTTCTATGCAGGGTTCGATGCCGAGGCGCTGATCCGCGATATCCCGAAAGCCACCGCGCTGATGGGGGTGCCCACGTTCTACACCCGCCTGTTGGACGATGCGCGTTTCACCAAGGAATTGACCAAGGGGATGCGGCTATTCATCTCCGGCTCGGCACCGCTCTTGGCGGAAACCCATGTGCAGTTCGAAGAGCGCACGGGGCACCGCATTCTTGAGCGCTATGGCATGACCGAGACCAATATGAACACCTCGAACCCCTATGAGGGTGAGCGGCGTGCCGGAACAGTGGGCTTCCCGTTGCCGGGGGTGGAGTTGAAGGTGTGCGATCCGCAAACCGGAGAGGCTCTGCCGCAGGGCGAGATCGGTGTGATCGAAGTGCGCGGGCCAAACGTGTTCAAGGGCTATTGGCAGATGCCGGAAAAGACCCGCGAGGAGTTGCGCGAGGACGGGTTCTTCATCACGGGCGACTTGGGGCGGATTGACGAGGATGGCTATGTGACCATCGTTGGCCGCAATAAAGACCTTATCATTTCAGGAGGTTACAATATCTATCCCAAGGAAATCGAGCTATTGCTCGATGAGGCGGAAGGTGTGTTGGAAAGCGCTGTGATCGGTGTGCCGCATCCCGATTTCGGGGAAAGCCCTGTGGGTATTCTGGTGGCGAAGGCGGGGGCTGTGCTGGATACCGATGCGATCCTGAAAGGGCTGAATGACAGCCTCGCGCGGTTCAAGCAGCCGAAGGCGCTGGTGGTGGTGGCGGAGTTGCCGCGCAACACCATGGGCAAGGTGCAGAAGAACATTCTGCGCGAGACTTATAAGGCGATGTTCGTCTGAGGGCGGGCGGGGAAATCCCCCGCCCTTTTTCTTTAGCCGATATGCGCGATGGCGTGAGGCCCGAGCGCTTCGGCGAGGGCGGCGCCCTGTTCCATCGTGGCGTTCAGGTGTGGGGCACGAAGGTTAAGCCAACGTTTATCGCCCGAACGGAAGGCCAAGAGAGCCTTCATACCGCCAATCAATCCCGCCTTTTGCACCGCGAGGCGGACGCGTTTCATTTCTTCATCGGCCTCCGTGACGTTCTGGCCTGCCGATGCGCCATCGAACACGGCGCGGATATTTGCGGCGTTGAGGTTCACCGTGGCCGAGATGCAGCCTGCACCGCCTGCCGCAAGCCCCTGCGTGAGGAAACTTTCCGATCCGGGGAAAACCGAAATGCCCGGAGCGGCGGCGATGACGGCGGCGGTGTTATCCCAGTTTCCGGCGCTGTCTTTGTAGGCGCAGACTGTCTTCGGGAAACGTTGAGAAAGTGTTGCGACGAGGGACGGAGGCACCGGCACGCCAGAGTTCTGCGGGATGTGGTAGAGGATGAGGCGGAGGCGATCATCCGCCACTTTCTCGATCAGTTCCGAGAAGTAGCGCGCTTGGCCCGTTTCGCCGACGGCACCGTAGAAGAACGAGGGCAGCACCATCGCGGCGGCGCATCCCGACTTTACGGCGTGTGCGGTGAGGGCGAGGGTGTCAGGCAGCGCGGTGAGGCCAGTGCCGGGCATCAGCTTATCGGCCGGAATGCCCGCTTCGATCAGTATGTCCACGGCGGCGATGCGTTCGGAGACCGAGAGCGAAAGCGCTTCGCCCGTGGTGCCGAAGGGGGAAAGATGCGTGGCAGCTTGGCCGAGCACCCATTTCGCATGGGCGATCCAGAGGTCTTTGGCGATGGAGCCATCCGCTTCGAACGGGGTGAGCAACGGGCAGATAACGCCGGAAAAAGGCAGCATTTTCAGTCTCCTCAGAGAAGGCGAATGGGGGCGCCGGATTTGAAGGCGGCGATGGCTTCGACGGTGTCTTGGTAGAAGAGCCGCCATGTGGCGTCGGTGACGTAGCCGAGATGCGGGGTGAGGAGGAGGCGGTCTCCGAATTCGGACTGGGCCGCGCGCCATGGATCATTGGTGGGGAGCGGTTCGGTTTCGAAGACGTCGATGCCGGCCATGGCGGTGGCGTCGCGGCGGAGCCAGTTAAAAAGGCCCTCGCGGTCAATGAGGCCAGCGCGGGAGGTGTTGAGGAAAATCGCCTGCTTCGGCAGGGCTTCGAACACGTCCTTGGTGACAAGGCCGCGGCTGCGATCCGAGAGGACCATGTGGATGGTCAGCGCATCGGAGCGGGCGGCGAGATCGGTGAGGGAGGCGGCGCGGGTTACGCCGTGTTCGGCGCAGCGTTCGTCGGTGAGGTTCGGCGACCATGCGGCGACCTCCATACCGAGGAGTTTGCCCATCGCGGCGATCTGCCCGCCGATGGAGCCGAGCCCGATGACGCCCAAGCGGAGGTCTGCAAGATCACGGCCCGGAGCGCCTTGAAAACCGCCGAAATTCAAGCGGTTGGCCTCAGGGATGATGCGGCGCGAGAGGCTGAGGAGCATCGCGAGTGTGAGTTCGGAGGTGGTAGTTTTGCGGCCACGGGTGCCGCAGACCTCGACGCCGCGTGCGCGGGCGGCGGAGGTGTCTATGGCGAGGTTGCGGTTGCCTGTGGTGACGATCAGTTTGAGGTTCGGTAGCGCGTTGATGACTTCTGCCGGAAACGGCGTGCGCTCGCGCATCAGACAGACGATTTCGAAGGGTTGGAGCGCTTCGATGACGTCGGCCTGATTGGCAAAAGGCTCTGAAAACACATGGATTTCGTCGCCTAGGCTGGCCCAGTCAGCCATGCCGAGGGCGCTTTCGGACCAATCGTCCAGAATTGCAATACGCATGAAAATTCTCCCCTTTCCCACCGTTCGCTGCGCGGAGATTAGCGGAGTGAGGCGCGGGGGAAAGGGGGATGGTGCTATTTCGTGAGAATGAGCTTGCAATGACGGGTGATACGCAAGGTGTATTGCTGCCCATTGAGCAGGATAAACGCCGTTGAGCCGCCCGCCGTGAGGGTTTCCGCGACATGCACGGGCGTTGATGTTGGCTGCCCGTAGGACGCGGATTCTCTATGAAAATCAGTGGTATGGTGGGTCATTTGCGGTTCTCCCGATATTCGAGGCGGTCGAGCAGGTTCTCGAGGTTGCCCCAGTCGGGGAGGAGGGCGTCGCAGAGCATGAGGGTGATTTCATCGCGGTGCAGTTTGGGGGCCATCGGGCGTGGGAGGCTTGGAGAATTCGAGAAAAATCGGGCGCGTTTCATGGGACTATCCTGTTCAAGGGCGGGGTAGTCGGGCTTCCCGAAGGTGGCTGGACACTTTAAATCTGATAAAAATAGTAGGAATTGTCAATTGGCGATTTTTACGGGAAGTTCGGTAGGCAAAAAGCCGTTTCTGAAGTGTATGGATTCTGTATGGCAAGCGTATGGCTTGCGTACTGACGCTTCGCCGCCCTGATGCGGGACTGTCGTAAAGATGCATCAGGCCGAATCGGATCAACGCGCCTGCGGGATGCGACCGCGACGGGTGCGTTTAGTTTTGGTAAAACACCTGCAAGGCGAGCCCAGAAGAGGCGGCCAGAGAGCATGTGAGGACAGCAGTAATGAGCATCAATATTTCGATCAATGATCTGGGATTCGCCGTTGAGAGCGAGAAGGTCGGGCAGCATGACCGCTTCTGGAGCAAGGTGAACCGTGGCGCGTGGGAGGTTGATACCTACCGCGTGATCGACGCCCATACCGATGCGCAGACCTTGGCCATCGATTGCGGCGCATGGATCGGGCCGACGGTTTTGTACACGGCGCAGCGCGCGGGGCTTTGCGTGGGCTTCGAGCCGGACCCGGTGGCCTATGAAACGCTGATGAACAACATCCAGCTGAACGCTTCGGCTATGTGGGCGAAGAAGTTGAAGGTGCTGAACGAGGCCATCCATTCGAGCGGAAAGCCGATCCAGATCGCGGCGGCGGGCAATGGCGGGGATTCGATGACGAGCGCGCTCAATGTGGAGCATGCGACGGCTTGGACGGTTAAGACCCGCAAGCTGCAGGATGTGATCAAGGCCTATCGAGCGAGCTTCAAGAAGGTTTTCGTGAAGATCGACGTGGAAGGCGGGGAATATGACATTCTGCCGGGGATCAAGGACGTGATGGCGGACCCGCGCAATTCCTTCCTGATCTCGTTCCATCACCGCCGCTTGAAGCTGGCGTTGGAGCATGATTGCGAAACCAAGGAAGAGGCGCATGAGAAGCTTGTGGCGACCGTGAGCCGCGTGGTGGATGCGCTGCCGTGGGAGCGGGGCATCCGGACCATCGAGGGCGATCTTCTGGATCGCGCGGCGGTGGAGCAGATCGTTGCCAAGGGTAAGGGCTTTGCCATGGATATCGTGATCGGCTGACGCTGCGGCGTTGGTATACCATCTCTTGATCTTCCCGCGCGTTGGGCCGAACATCGCGCGGGGAGACGAGGGAGGACGGTATGAGCAAAGCGCGTGTGCGGCCGCTTCGGTCGGCGGATGTGACCGAGGGGCAGACGGCAGCGGCGGCCCGTTCGCTCTGGATGGCGGGGGGTGTGGACCCTGCCGATTTCGGCAAGCCGATCATTGCGGTGGCCAACTCTTTCACTGAATTCGTACCCGGACATGTGCACCTGCAAGAGGTGGGGCGCTTGGTGTGCGATGCGATCCGTGCGGCGGGGGGTATCCCGCGCGAGTTCAACACCATCGCGGTGGATGACGGGATCGCGATGGGGCATGACGGGATGCTCTACTCCCTGCCCTCGCGGGAATTGATCGCGGATAGCATCGAATACATGTGCGAGGCGCATAAGGTGGATGCGCTTATCTGCCTGTCGAATTGCGACAAGATTACCCCCGGGATGTTGATGGCCGGATTGCGCCTGAATATCCCGACCATGTGGGTTTCCGGCGGACCGATGGAAGCCGGGCGGATTGTGAACGGGAACGCGATGCGGCGGGTCGATCCGATTGAAGCCTATGTGGCGGCATTCGACCCTGACGCAGGGGAAATGGCCAAGGAAGTGGAGCATCAGGCCTGCCCGACCTGCGGATCTTGCTCGGGGATGTTCACGGCGAATTCGATGAATTGCTTGGCCGAGGCGATTGGCTTGGCTTTGCCCGGCAATGGCTCGCTTCTGGCGACTCATGCGGATCGGCGGGGGCTCTTCATCGAAGCGGCGCGGCATGTGGTGGCTTTGGCGGAGCGACATTATGGCGAGGGTGATGACACCTGCCTGCCGCGTAGCATCGCCACGCGGGAAGCGTTCCTCAATGCAATGACGGTAGATATCGCCATGGGCGGGTCGACGAATACGATCCTGCATATGCTGGCGATGGCTTATGAGGCGGAGGTGGATTTCACCATGGCCGATATTGATCGGCTATCGCGGCAGGTGCCGCATCTGTGCAAGGTCTCGCCCGCCACGCAGCAGTATTACATGGAGGACGTGCACCGCGCCGGTGGGATCATGGCGATCATGGGAGAACTGGCGGCAGGTGGCCTCATTGACACTTCGGTGCCGACGATCAGCGGGGGATCTTTGGCCGAAGTGCTGGCGAAGTGGGATGTGAAGCGTTCGGGCGATGCGGAGGCGGATCATTTCTTCCGCGCGGCACCGGGCGGCAAGCGGACGATCCGCGCCTATGCGCAGGATATGCGCTGGCAGGAGATGGATCTGGACCGCGAGGGCGGCTGCATCCGCGACATGGCGCATGCCTATTCGGCGGAAGGCGGATTGGCGGTGTTGAAGGGCAATATCGCGGAAGATGGTTGTGTGGTGAAAACCGGAGCGGTGCCCGAGGAGATGCGCGTCTGGCGCGGGGTGGCGCGGGTGTTTGACCAGCAGGAAACGGCGCTGAAGGCGATTGATGCGGGCGAGATTGCGCCCGGCACGGCGGTGGTGATCCGCTACGAGGGGCCAAAGGGCGGACCGGGGATGCAGGAGATGCTTAAGCCGACGATGAGCCTCAAGGCCACGAAGGTGGACAGCTCTTGCGCGCTGATTACAGACGGGCGGTTTTCGGGGGCGACCTCGGGGCTGTCGATCGGGCATGTATCGCCGGAAGCGGCAGCGGGCGGGGCGATCGGGCTGATCGAGGATGGCGATACAGTCGAGATCGACATTCCGGCGCGGCGGATTTCGTTGAGCGTATCGGAGGATGTTGGCAGCGCGCCGGGCGGCGATGGAGGCGCGCCCGAAGGCGGAGCGTTGGCGCGACGGCGGCCCGCGGACGCGGAAAGTAACGGCGGCCTTGCGCGCCTATGCGGCCTTTGCCGCGAGCGCGGATAAGGGCGGGATCAGACAGGTTTAACAGGAGCGAGAGAATGACGAAGATCGGGTTTATCGGGCTGGGGCGCATGGGGCTGGGCATGGCCTCGAACATGCAGAAGAAGGGCTTTTCGCTGGTGGTTCACGATGTGAACGGCGCGGCGGTGGACAAGCTGGTGAATCTTGGCGCGGAAGCGGGTGCGGATGCGGCGGATGTCGCGGCGCGGAGCGAGATCATCATCACGATGCTGCCCAACTCGGCGATTGTGCATCAGGTGATCTGCGGGCCGGGCGGCGTGCTTTCAGCGGCCAAGGCGGGCTCACTGGTGATGGATATGAGCACGGTTTCGCCCGAGACAACTGATGCTGTGGCGGCCGCGTGCAATGCGCAAGTTGTGGGGTTTGTCGATGCGCCGGTAGGGCGGTTGGCGTCACATGCGGATGCGGGGCAGTCGCTTTTTATGGTGGGGGCGTCCAAGGCCGATTTCGAGCGCGTGAAGCCTGCGATGGAGGCGATGGGCACGACGATCTACCATTGCGGTGAGACGGGTGCGGGCACGCGGACGAAGATCGTGAACAACTTCCTTGCGATCAGCCTTTGCCAATTGAACGCCGAAGCGATGACCCTGATGCAGGGCTTCGGGCTTGATCTGGAGAATACGCTTGATGTGCTGCATGGCACCACGGCGACAAACGGCCAGTTGAAGGTGAACTGGGCGACGAAGGGCCTGATTGGCGATATCGAGCCGGGTTTCACGATTGATCTCGCGCATAAAGACCTGACTTTGGTGATGGAAGCGGCGAATGCGGCGCGGGTGCCGATGCCGATGGCGGCAGCGGCGCGGGAGATGTTCTCGCAGGCGCGGGCGCAGGGCAAAGGCGGGATCGACTTCTCGGGGATGCTGAACGTGGGCTGCGAGAATGCGCGGCTGGAGGTTCCGCGCCTGCCGCATAACTCGCGCCACCGGATCTGATCAGGCGCTGACCTCGATCCAGCTATTCATCCCAGATGCCGCATGGCCGAGCATGTGACAGTGCAGAAGCCATGCGCCGGGATTATGTGCGACGAAGGCCACTTCGCGCGCTTCGCCGCGTTGGAGCAGGAGCGTGTCGCGCATAGGGCCGAGTGAGTTGTCGGAAAGCACCTCGCGGAAATGCATGCCATGGAGGTGCATTCCGTGCGGGAAGGCGGTTTCGTTGCGGAAGAGAATGCGGATGGTTTCGCCGTTCTGGGCGGTGAGGAAAGGCTCTTCCGTGCGGCCGACGATACCGTTGAAAGCCCAGAACTGACCAGATTGGGCTAGGTCGCGGGCGGAGAGGGTTTGGCCCTGATAGTTGGCACTTCCCATTCCGCCCATCGCGCCGCCTTCCATCGTGAGGGTGAAGCGGCGTGCGGTTTCATGGCCGGGGACATCCTGCATGGGGTTTGGCGGCAGGGGGGCAGGTGGGGGCCGGCGAGCGTTTGAACCTGCGCCGACGTTCCAAGTGACTTGCGCCCACCATTCGCCTTGTGGTGCGCGATGGGCGATGAAGGCCTCGGAGCCATTTTCGGCGGTGACATCGACGAAGAGGTCCATGCGCTGTGCGGGCGCGAGTACCAATTCGCCGTCAGCGGGTTGCGGGATTTCCAGAGGCATGCCGTCCAGCGCCATGATCCAGCCTTCGAGACCGGAGAGCGAGAGGGTCATTACACGGGCGTTGGAGGCGTTGATCAGTCGGATGCGGAGGCGATCATGCTGGCTTGCGGTGCGTGTGGCATCAAAGGCCCCGTTGGTGGTGATAAGGTTGCCAAGGCGGCCTGCGTGGCTCAGGTCATGGAAATTCCCGAAATCATCGGTGATCTGAGCGGTTTCGGGGTCTAGGCGCCAGTCATCCAACAGGAAAATCTCGTCGGCATCGAGATCGGGGGCCTCCGGTTCGTCGATAATCAGCGGGCCGTAGAGGCCGCGTGCGACTTGTTCGAAGGAACGGTTATGAGAGTGATACCAATAGGTGCCTGCATCGGGCAGCGTGAAACTGTAGTCAAAGCTCTCGCCTGGCTGGATCGCAGCTTGGGTGAGGCCAGCAACGCCATCCATCGCATTGGCAATGCGGATGCCGTGCCAGTGGATAGAGGTTGGTTGAAGCAATTCGTTGACCAGCCTGCGCTCTAGCCGTGCGCCCTGTGGAAATCGCAGAACAGGGCCGGGGACTTGACCTTCGAAGCCCCAGACATTGGTTGCCGGGTAATCGGCAGGTGCAAGCTGGGCCGTGCCTTCGCGGGCGGTGAGAGTGGGAAGGGAGGATTGGGCCAAGAGCGGACGCGGCAGTGTGAGGGCTGCTGTGCCGAGGCAGAAGGCGCGCCGAGAAATGATTGGATTAAAGCGCATGCCGTTCTCCTTGCCGATGGATGTGAAAAAGATAGGCCAAGGACGTCGCGCTGTCAGGGTGCTCGCAATGACGTGATCGGAAATCAAAAAGGCGCCCGCGTTTCCGCTGGGCGCCTTTTGTTATTGGTCGGAGCGAGAGGATTCGAACCTCCGGCCCCTGCCTCCCGAAGACAGTGCTCTACCAGGCTGAGCTATTCCCCGACCGATCGCGGACCCACTAGGGAGCCCGAGGCAGGAGCGCGCCTATAGTCAGCGATTCCACGGGTGGCAAGCAGGCAATCTCGTCGCTAACGTCATTTCATGGCCTCAATCTCGATTCCCTCCGATTCCTCGCCCGAAAATCACTGGGAATGGCAGTACCTCGACCTGATGCGTCAGATCTGGGAACGAGGAGACGAGC
>JALQUU010000032.1 GCA_023260655.1 Paracoccaceae bacterium
GATTTCCTCGGAAGTCCCGGAAGACGTGAAGGCCGAAGCCCTCGCCCTCAAAGACGCCATCGCGTCGGGCTCCTACCACCCCTTCACCGGCCCGCTGAAAAAGCAGGACGGCTCGGATTGGCTCAAGGAAGGCGAAACCGCAGATGACGGCACGCTCGCTGGCATGAACTTCTACGTTGAAGGCATCGAAGGCGACATCCCGCAATAATCCGCGGCACAGTCACAGGAAAAGGCCCGCTCCGGCGGGCCTTTTTTTGCCCGCACGTCCCCCGTGCATCCCCGAAAACCCGCGTCTATACTTCCGCAAGTTCCATTTCAAAGAAGGCCAGTCCCATGACCAATTCCGCCTATGACCCCTCCAAAGACGGTGCGAAAATGGGCTTCTCCGATGCGATGTCCTACGGCGATTACCTCCACATCGACAGCCTTCTCTCGTTCCAGCATTGCCAGTCCGATGCCCATGACGAGCTTCTCTTCATCATCCAGCACCAAACCAGCGAGCTTTGGATGAAACTCGCCATCCACGAAATCGGAGCCGCCCGCCAAGCCCTCGAAGCGGGCGAAACCGCCCATATGTTCAAGATGCTGGCCCGCGTCAGCCGCATCTTCGAGCAATTGAACAACGCGTGGGACGTGCTCCGCACCATGACCCCCGCCGATTACACCCGCTTCCGCGCCTCGCTCGGCAAATCCTCGGGCTTCCAGTCTTGGCAATACCGGATGATCGAATTTATCTTGGGCAACCGCAACACCAACATGCTTGGCCCCCACGCGAATGTGCCCGAAGTGCACGCGCGGCTCGAAGCCGAACTGGCCCGCCCCAGCTTCTACGACGATGTCGTCACCCACCTCTTCCGCACGCTCTACGGCACCACCAAAACGCCCCCCGCGCCGCAACTCACCTCGCCCCACCAAGCGCAAGACGAGATCCGCGCCGCATGGCAAACCGTCTATGAAAACATCGACACCCATTGGGAGCTGTATGAGTTGGCCGAGAAACTGGTCGACCTCGAAGACTACTTCCGCCGCTGGCGTTTCAACCACGTCACCACCGTCGAGCGCGTGATCGGCTTCAAGCGCGGCACAGGCGGCACTTCCGGCGTGCAATACCTCCGCCGGATGCTCGAAGTCGAACTTTTCCCCGAACTCTGGCACCTGCGCGGCGACCTCTAAAGACGGGCCGGCACGCCCTTGACCAGCGTTAACCTTTCGATTTTCCTGGCGTCCAACGTCATGACGCTTGCCATACGCAATCCATACACAATCCATACGCTTCGGAAATCCAAGGCCAATAGCGCCTCAAAAGCAGGGCAAATTCAATGAATACAAGGGCTTCCTCCCGCTTCGCCTTCGGCGCTATGCAATTCGGCGGCACCGCCTCCGTGGCCGATTCCGCAGCTATGTATGAAGCCTGCCGCGCCGCAGGTGTCACCCACTTCGATACAGCCTACGCTTATACCGGAGGGGCCTCCGAACGTATCCTCGGTGCCCTCGTAAAGCCCGAACGTGAGGCGATTTTTCTGGCCACAAAAGCAGGTTATGAAGGCGGTTCCTCGCGCGACAACATCCTGACAACATTCGATGAAAGCCGCAAACGGCTAGGTCTGGATTCAGTCGATCTGCTCTATCTGCACCGCTGGGATGGCGACACGCCTCTTGAAGAAACCTTCGAAACCCTTGCCACCCTGCAACAGCAAAAACTTATCCGACACATCGGTGTGTCGAATTTTGCCGCCTGGCAAGTGATGAAAGCCCAATGCGTCGCCAAGTCATTGGAAACACGCATAGATTTCATCCAACCCATGTATAACCTCGTCAAGCGCCAAGTCGAGGTCGAACTCCTGCCGATGTGCCATTCCGAAGCCATTACGCCTTGCACCTACTCCCCCTTGGGCGGTGGACTCCTGACTGGAAAATACAACTCCGAAAGCGCCCAAGGCCGCCTCGTCTCAGACCACCGCTATGCCGCCCGCTACGGCGTTCCCGCCATGCATAAAGCCGCACGCCAACTCGCTGAAATCGCGGCAGAAGTCGGCACCCATCCGGCCACTTTGGCGGTCGCTTGGATCACCCTGAACGCGGCCCGTCCGGTGCCCATTCTCTCCGCCCGGAACGCGGCCCAACTGGCTCCGTCACTCGCCGCAATCGGCTACGAACTTGAACCTGCGATTGCCGCCCGTTTGCAGGCAATCTTCCCGTCGCCGCCCCCCGCGACCGACCGGATCGAGGAATCCTGATGCCCCGCCGCCTCAATCTGCCCGACAGCGCCTCCGTCGCCCACCCCTCCCCCGACGGCCGCCTCTTCGCCCCCTCCGCCCAGCGAAATGTCGACGCCATCGGCGACCTTTTGGCCGAACATCTACCCCCGCAAGGCCGCATGCTCGAAATCGCTGCAGGCACAGGCGAACATGCCGTTGCCTTCGCCCAGCGCTTCCCCGGAACCCTTTGGCTTCCCACGGATATCGACGACGCGCGCCTCACCTCCATCACCGCCCACCGCGAACTAGCGAGCGCACCAAACCTTGCCGAACCCACCAAGCTCGACGCCACTTCCCCCGGCTGGGGCGCGTCGGTTCAAACTGATGCAGTCCTCATCGTTAACCTTCTTCACTTAATCTCCGAAGTAGAAGCGAAAGTGCTCCTCAAGGAAGCCGCCACCGCCCTCGCCCCCGGCGGCCTCCTTTTCCTCTACGGCCCTTTCCTCCGCGATGGCCAAACCACTTCCGAAGGCGACGCCTCCTTCAACGCCAGCCTCACCGCCCAAGATCCCGAAATCGGCTACAAGGATGATTGGGACGTTATCGAATGGATCCACCAAAACTGGCTCGAACTGGTTCAAGTCATTGAAATGCCGGCCAACAACCTCGCGTTCATCGCACGCAAACCCTGATCTGGATCAAAGCCCCGCTGCGCGTCCAAGGTCATAACCGCTCCAGATACATTCAAGGAGTGAGATATGTCTTGGAACGATACCCTGAATAGCACCCGTAACCGCTTGCGCGTGCTCTACAAATCCATCCCGGAAGTCACCAAAGGCTTCGGGGCCCTGTCGAAAGCCGTAAAAGAAGGCGGCGTGCTCGACTTCAAAACCAAAGAATTCATCGCGCTTGCAATCGCGGTCGCCATCCGCTGCGAAGCCTGCATCGCGCTGCATGTCGAGGCCCTCGTCAAAGCCGGATGCACCCGCGAGGAAGTCGCCGACGTGCTCGGCATGTCCGTGCAGATGGGCGGTGGCCCGGCCACGATGTATGCCGGTAAAGCATTGGAATGCTTCGATGAATTGACGGCAGCAGCTTAAATACACGTCAAATAGAAAAAATACGCCAGCGCCCGCGACGGAAACCGCAAGCGCTGGCGTTTTATATTCGTAAATTGGAATTTATGAGGTTCAAATAAAAACCCCCGCACTCGCCGCCCTGCTCGCCCTTCTCGCCAGCGCAAGCTTCGCCCAACAGGGCCAACCCGGCGGGCATTTCGTCTCGAACTGGGATGCCAATAACGATAGCGCGGTCTCGCTCGAAGAGGCCACCACCCGCCGCGCCGATGTCTTCACCACCTTCGACCAGAACGATGACGGCATCCTCAACGCCGAAGAATACGACGCCTTCGACGAAGCCCGCCGCGAAGACATGGCCAACGAAGGCGGTGCCGGTGGGCATGGCAACGGGCCGATGAAGCGCGTCCAGCAAGGCATGCTCCGCGAAACCACAGACGTGAACGCCGATGGCCAAGTCACCCGCGAAGAGTTCCTCGAAACCGTGCCCGCATGGTTCGCCTCGATGGACACCAATGGCGGCGGTTCGGTCACCACCGAAGATTTCGGCAAAGGCCACTAAGAAAAAAGCCCCGGAGCAACACTCCGGGGCTTCTTTATTCCTTGATTAGAAAGCCTTAGCCGTCCTTGCGGATCACGGCGTTGGTCGGATCGTAGGGGCTGTCTTCGGTCACAACCGCATCCCACTCCTGCCGCAGGATCTTCACCTTCAGCTTCGTGCCCGGCTCCGCCAGATCGGGGCGCACATAGCCCATGCCGATCTGCTTGCCGAAGGCCACCGAGTAGCCGCCCGAGGTCAAACGGCCCACCTTCTCGCCATTGAGGAGGAGCGCTTCCTTGCCCCACGGATCGGTATCCGGTGGCCCGTCGATCAGAAGCGTGCAGCACTTCGAGCGCACACCGGTCTCCAGCATCTTGGCCTTGCCGCGGAACTCCTTGTTAAGGTCCACGAAGCGGTCCAGCGCGGCTTCCAGCGGGGTCGCATCGCGGCCCAATTCGTTGCCGAAGGCGCGGTACGACTTCTCTTGGCGAAGCCAGTTCTGCGCCCGTGCACCCACACCCTTCAGCCCGTGCTTTTCGCCCACGGACCAGATGAGATCCCAGAGGTAACGGCCAAACTCGATCGGGTAGTGCAGTTCCCAGCCCAGTTCACCGGTATAGGCCACACGCACCGCGCGCACCGGGCACATGCCCAGTTCGATGTCGCGGTAGGTAAGCCACGGGAAGCGCTTATTGCCCAGAACCGTCTCCGGATCGGCGTCCTTCACGATTTCTTTCAGCAGCGCCCGCGCGTTCGGGCCAGCGAGAGCATACACCCCCCACTGGGTCGTCACGTCGTGGATGTCGATGTAACCACCACCCTGCGCCATGAAATCTTCGGCCGACTTGATGAGGAAGTCCGCGTCATAAGCCGTCCAAGCACCGGCGGAGATGAGGTAATACTCGTTCTCCTTCAGGCGCACGATCGTGTATTCCGTGCGCGTCGTGCCCGCATCGGTCAGCGCATAGGTCAGGTTGATCCGGCCCACGTTCGGCAGCTTGTTGCAGGTGAAGTGATCGAGGAACGCGGTTGCGCCGGGGCCGCGCACCAGATGCTTGGTGAAGGTGGTTGCGTCGATGATGCCAACGGTGTTGCGAATGGCTTTCGCTTCCTCGACCGCATACTCCCACCACGCGCCACGGCGGAAGCTGCGCGAGTCGTGATCGAAGCTCTCGGGCGCATCTTTCGGGCCGTAGTAGTTCGGGCGATCCCAGCCGCTCACTTGGCCGAATTGCGCACCCATTTCCTTCTGGCGGTCATAGGCAGGCGCGGTCCGCAGCGGGCGGCAGGCTTCGCGCTCTTCGTCCGGGTGGTGCAGGATGAACACGTGCTCGTAGCACTCTTCGTTCTTCCGCGCGCCGTATTCCGTGGTCATCCACGAGCCGTAACGCTTCGGATCGAGCGAGGCCATGTCGATCTCGGCTTCGCCTTCCACCATCATCTGCGCGAGGTAGTAACCCGTGCCACCTGCGGCCGTGATGCCGAAGCTGAAGCCTTCTGCCAGCCACATATTCCGCAGGCCGGGCGCCGGGCCCACGAGCGGGTTGCCGTCCGGCGTGTAGCAGATCGGGCCGTTGAAATCGTCCTTGAGGCCCACCGATTCCGACGAGGGAAGGCGGTGGATCATGCTCATGTATTCTTCTTCGATCCGCTCCAGATCGAGCGGGAAGAGGTCGGCACGGAAGCTGTCCGGCACGCCATATTCGAAACGTGCAGGTGCATTGCGCTCGTAGGGGCCAAGGATCCAACCGCCGCGCTCTTCGCGCACATACCACTTCGCATCCGCGTCGCGCAGAACCGGGTGCTGCGGATTGGTCTTGCGCCATTCCACCAGCGCCGGATCCGGCTCGGTCACAATATACTGGTGTTCCACCGGAATCGCGGGGATCTTGATGCCCAGAAGCTTCGCGGTGCGCTGTGCATGGTTGCCCGTCGCTGTCACCACATGCTCGGCGGTGATCACCACCTTTTCATCGGACGGCACAAGGTTGCCGCCCTTTTCTTCCATCTTCGTCACTGTCACCTGCCACGCAGAACCGGTCCAGAAGTAGCTGTCCACCTGCCAGCGGCGCTCGATGATCACGCCACGCTGGCGCGCGCCCTTGGCCATCGCCATGGTCACATCGGCGGGGTTGATATAGCCGTCCTGCGGATGGAACAGCGCGCCCTTCAGGTCTTCGGTCCGCACCAGCGGCCAACGATCCTTGATTTCCTTCGGGCTCAGGAACTCGTGGTAAACCCCTGCGGTCTCCGCGACCGAGGAATAGAGCATGTATTCGTCCATACGCGCATCGGTCTGCGCCATGCGCAGGTTACCCACCACGTAGAAGCCCGCGTTCAGCCCGGTTTCTTCTTCGAGCGTCTTGTAGAAATCCACCGAGTACTTGTGGATATGGGTCGTGGCGTAGCTCATGTTGAAGAGCGGCAGAAGGCCCGCCGCGTGCCACGTCGAACCGGAGGTCAGCTCGTCGCGTTCGAGCAACATCACATCCTGCCAACCCGCTTTTGCAAGATGGTAAGCAATCGAAGTGCCAACGGCACCACCGCCAACAACAAGGGCTTTGACATGGGTCTTCATAGGACGGACTCCGTTCCGGAATTGATTGGGCCACATATGGCCCAATCCCTTGCCAGACCGCGAGAGCCTTCCGACGCGTCAGCGCTCAAAACCGACTTCGGGAATGTCGCGGAAGCGTCCGATCAGTTGCCGATACGGCAGCGCTTCACGCCATTTTCGAAGCTGCAGTTCCCCGGCCCGCCCGAACGAGAGTTTCCGCCACCCAAACGACTCACCGTGGGCTTCGATGCCCGCGAAGATCCCGTGTCTCGGGAATAGCGCTCTTCACTTCCCTGCTCTTCCCGGCGGCGCTCCTCTTGGCGCCGTTCAAGCCGATGCAGAACTTCGCATTCATCGCGCTGCATCCCCTTCGGGCATGCGTTCCGATCGACGCTGCCAGAAGAAGCCGACGCCGCACGGCGGTCGTCTTGCCCTTCCTCCGCAGAGGAGCGCTTGAAGAACTCCTTCATCCGCTCTTCCTGACTTTTCGATTCCTCTGGCGTTGCCTGACGCGGCGCAGGCGCGGCCTCCACAGGCGCATCGCTGCCCGGACGTTTGAAGAAGTCCTTCATCCGGTCCATCATGCCCGTGTTTTCATCGCGCGGCGACAGCACATCCTGCGTGCGTGCGTCGCGCTCCAACTGGTCTGCGCTCGGCGGTTGCGGCCCGCCCAACTGGCGCTCCAAGGCGCTGCGCATTTCCTCGTCCATCGTGGCCTGCGTGCGTGGAGTGGGCGCCTTCGCCACGAACATACCCAGCCCACCATTGATATTCTTCTGGTATTCCTGCTGCATCACAGCCTGACGTTCCCGCTCGGCTTCGATGGCAAGCTCGGCCATCTGGATCTGCCCGTCCACGGTCAGCAAAGGCATATCGGGGTCAACATTCTCCATCGGCTCGTCCAGCATCGCGTTCAGCGCCGCATGGTCGATCCCGGCCAGAATATCGCGCACAGCCTGATCGGTTGTGCGGGCGCGGATCTGGATTTCCACCTGCAACCCGATCTGCGCCGAAATCCGTTTGAACGGCGCGGCCTGCGCCTCGGATTCCCAATCGTAATTCGAATAGGTCACGCTGTAGGGAACACCTTGAATGAAGGCGAAGCCCTTCTGCACCTGCGAATTCAGCGCGAGATTGATGAACCCCAACGTATTCGCCATGATCCCACGCTGCTCTTTCGGTACGGGCTTCCACGTGGCGATCACTTCCACCACTTGCGCGCCCTTGTGGTAAATATACCCCTGCCGCAACTTGCGTTTGATATCCGTCGCGGAAGGGCCACCGATCGAGGAACTCATCGGCCCGCCCTTGCGCGCCTTTTCCTTTTTCCAGGCCCAAGCTCGGCCACGGTCAATCCGTTGATCCAGGCCTCGATATCCGGCGTCCAGGGCATCCGCTGCCAGCCTTCGGGTGCCGCTGCCAAATGGACGCGCGGCTCAACCGCTTGCCGTTCCTCTAGAGCCTTCTTGTCGGCGCGGGCTTCCACTACACCGTCATAACGGCTCTTGAAGCTCTGGAAATATTCGCCCGCACCGATCTGGCCCAAGGCAACGCCCTGTTCTTTGGACATCCGGTCATAATCGACCGCGCCGCCGACGAGCGCCAAAACCACTCCGAACCCCAGAATATACCCTTTGGACACAGCACCGTCCTCGCAAAATGGATCACAATTCCCCACCTGCCTACCCGCCAAACATGGCAAGACTGTGCTCCTGCTTTGGAAATTTCGCGCCGCTACTGGTCCAAGGCGATCCCTTCGCGTCGCGGATCGGCACCGCCGAAAAGCCCAGCCTCTCCGATTTCGATGGCATGCAAGCCGGAGGTCATCTCCACCCCGCGCGTCTCGAACCCTATCGCTTCCAGAGCCGGCGCTAGGCCGAGCGCGCTCGTGCCCTCCTCAAGCTCATACCGCCCAAACCGATTGACGAGATGCGGCATGGCCACGGCCTCTTGTACATCCATGCCCCAATCCGCCCAAGCGATCACCGTCTGCGCGACATAGCCGATGATCCGACTCCCTCCGGGGCTCCCGATTACCAGAACAGGTTTTCCCGACTCGCGCACAATCGTTGGTGCGATCGACGAGCGCGGCCGCTTACCCGGCTCCACATGGTTGGCCACGCGCACGCCCTCACGATGGGTCACGAAACTGAAATCCGTCAGCTGATTGTTCAGCAGAAAGCCCCGAACCATCACCCGGCTACCAAAGGCATTTTCGATGCTCGACGTCATCGAAAGCGCGTTGCCATAGCGATCCACGATGGAAATATGGGTTGTAGACGGGCGCTCAAGGCTCACGCCATCCACGCGCAATCCGGCGTGTGTCCATTTCGGCTTTCCAGCCTCGACCGAGGGCAAAGCCTTCTCGCCGCGCAAAGCACCTGCACGTTCCGCGAAATAGGCTGGATCAAGCAGCCCCTGCACAGGAACCGGTGTGAAATCCTCATCCGCCAGAAAGCGTTCCCGATCCGCAAAGGCCAAACGACTCGCGTCCCCGATCAAGCGCCACGCCTCTGCACTTTCCGGCCCGAGCGCCGCCAGATCGAAGGCCCCAAGCATCCCGAGAATCTGTCCCACCGCAACACCGTCCGAGGATGGCGGCCCCATCCCGCAAACCTCATATTGGCGGTAAGGCGCGTAAACCTCCGCCCGTTCCCGCACCCGATAGGCCGCAAGATCAAGCTCCGAAAGCGCGCCCGGATTATCCGGCACACCGCGCACCGCTTCCACAATCGCGCGCCCGATCCCGCCCTCACCGGTCGCATAAAACGCTGCAGCCCCAGCACGGGCCATCTCCCGCAATGTGGCCGCATAAGCCGGATTGGTCAGCCTCGCTCCTTCGGCGATCGACAGTCCCTCCGGCAAGAAATAGCCCGCCGTTTCTGGATGCCGCGCCAGACGTTCCTGATCCGCTGCCACAAGCGCCGCCAGCCGGGGCGAGACTGTGAAACCGCCCTCCGCCAAGTCAATCGCGGGGGCCAGCAAGCTCTCCCAAGGCTGTTTGCCCCAACGCCGATGCGCCACCTCCAAGAGCGCCGGAACACCCGGTACCCCCACAGAACGACCGCCGATCACCGCGTCCCAGAACCCCATGGGCTTGCCATCACCCGTCTGGAAGAGCTGTGGCGTCGCCGCGAAAGGCGCTGTTTCCCGCCCATCGAGCGTGGTTACCTCGCCTGTCGCGCCATCATGCCAAAGCAGAAACGCCCCGCCGCCCAAGCCCGAGGATTGCGGCTCTACCAGCCCCAGCACCGCTTGCACGGCAATCATCGCATCCGCCGCAGTGCCGCCCGCCTTGAGCACCGTAGCCCCGGCCGCAACCGCCAAAGGATGCGCCGCCGCGATCATCCACTCGCGCGCCTCGACCGGCACACCCGCGGTTTTCGCGGCCAATGCCGCTTGCACCTCCGGATCACTGGAACCTGCCAAGACAGGTGCCGCCGCTTCCGGCGCAACGCCATCCGCCGCCTGCTCCGCCCAAAGCGGCATCGCCCATAACAGGAAAACCCAGATCAGTCGCATCGCGCCTCCTCAGGGGTCGGTCTAGCACCGAACCCTTGCCAATCGTTTAACACGACCGGGAGGCGTGAATTTAGAGCATCGCCGGAACCACCTGATCAGGCGGCCGATGACCGTCCGCGAAGGTCTTGATATTGATGAGAACCTTCTCGCCCATCTCCATCCGTCCCTCGCGCGTGGCCGAGCCCATATGCGGCAGCAGCACCACATTCGGCAGCCCCTTCAGATCGGGGTTCACCACGGTCCCATGCTCGTACACATCAAGCCCGGCACCCGCCAGATCGCCTGCGCGCACCATCCGGCCCAGCGCGTTCTCGTCGATCACCTCGCCACGCGACGTGTTCACGATCACCGCATCCTTCTTCATCAACCCCAAACGCCGTGCGTTCATCAGATGGAAGGTCGAGGGGGTATGCGGGCAGTTGATCGATAGCACGTCCATCCGTGCCACCATCTGGTCGAGGCTCTCCCAATAGGTCGCCTCCAGCCCGTCCTCGATCTCCGGCCGCAGTCTCCGGCGATTATGGTAATGCACCTGCATCCCGAAAGCCCGCGCGCGCCGCGCAACCGCTTGCCCGATCCGACCCATGCCCAGAATGCCCAAGCGCCGCCCGCCCAAACGTCCGCCCAGAAGCGCCGTTGGCGACCAGCCGTTCCATTCCCCCGCCTGCACCTGCGCCATGCCTTCCGGCATCCGCCGCGTCACCGCAAGGATCAGAGCCACGGTCATATCCGCCGTGTCATCCGTCAGTACACCCGGCGTGTTCGACACCAAAATCCCCCGCCGCCGCGCGGTTTCCACGTCGATATGGTCCACCCCCGCACCGTAATTCGCAATCAGCCGCAGCCTCTCGCCCGCCTGCGCAATCAGGCCCGCGTCGATCTGGTCTGCCAGCGAAGGCACCAGCACATCCGCCGTCTGCATCGCTGCTGCCAACTCGGCACGCGTCATCGGCTCGTCGGTGTCGCGGAGCTTGACGTTGAAGAGTTCCATCATCCGCGTCTCGATCGGGTCCGGTAACCGTCGCGTCACAACAACACTCAATCGCTGAGATGGCATCGAAACTCTCCCTTAGCTTCCATTTCCAAACCCTTACTGGCACAGTGCCCGCAGTAACGCCGGGGCACAAGAACCTGCGTCGAAAAATCCAAGAACTGCCGTAAAGGTATTCGATAACACGGGCATCTGGCGGTCATGATGACAAAAAGACTTCCTCTGGCGTTCAAAGCGCTCATGGCGGCGCTGATCCTGCTCACCGGCTACCCCGCCCGCGCCGAAGAAACGCGCGGCGCAGTCACCAACCTGCCCTTGCCCCGCTTCGTCTCGCTCAAGTCCTCCGAGACCAACGTGCGCCGTGGCCCCTCGCTCACGCACCGGATCGACTGGATTTTCAAGCGCAAGGACATGCCCGTCGAAATCACCGCCGAATTCGGCCATTGGCGCCGCATCCAAGACCGCGACGGCCAAGGCGGCTGGACCCATTATTCGCTCCTTTCGGGCGTCCGCACGGTCATTGTCGACGAAAACATGCTCTCGCTCCACTCCCGCCCGTCCGAAGACACCCCCGTTGTCGCACAATTGGAATCAGGCGTGATCGCCAAACTCGAGGAATGCACCGCCTCCTGGTGCAAGATCGGCGCAGGCGGCTATCGCGGCTGGGTGCAGAAATCCGCGATCTGGGGCGTAAAACCGGATGAAATCCGCGAATAAGCCAAAATTTGCTTGATTAAAAAATCTCTGAAAACAGGCTTGAACCCCCGACGATCATTGCGTAGAAGCCAGCCCAAGTTGGGGTATCGCCAAGTGGTAAGGCAGCGGTTTTTGGTACCGCCATTCCTAGGTTCGAATCCTAGTACCCCAGCCATCTTCCCTTAGATTTACCGCGCAGAACGCCCCTCCGGGGCCTTTTAGCGCTTGCGGCTCACATGCCACGCCACCATGACCTTCGACACCGTCACCCCCACCGCATCCGTGATCGTCACCTCCACCGAAAACGACACTTTCCCCGCTGCATCCATCTCCGCCCGCACCTCTGCCGGAACGCCAAAAATCCGCGCTTCAGCCACCAGATCCCCTTGGGAAACCTTCAGAAACGCAATCGTTGCCTCCGCCGCCACGGGCCGCAACTCCAGAAGAACATCCGCAAACGCCCCCGCCATCGCCGCCCCTGAAGCCGCTTCCGCCAAGGTGAACACCGCGCCCGCGTGCATCGTGCCGATGTGGTTCGAAACTTCCGGCCTGAGCGCCAGAGTGGCCCGCGCCGTGCCCGCAGCTAACTCCTCGATCACCACGCCGGTGTGGTTCGCGAAAGGCACCGCTTTCGAAAGATGCGCCTTGATCATTTCATAGGGGGTCATTGCAGGGCTCCTCGCTGGTTTTCTCCAGAAAGGCGGCGTGCAATCCAACGGTCAACGTTTGCGTAACGTCACACCCTCGCCTTCCGTTACGCAAATGGCTTGCCCCCTCCCCGCGCCTCGGCCACAGATAGCCCATGGCTTGGCTCGAACTCTCCCTCGCTCTGGTGCTCTTTTTCGCCTCCCACCGCCTTTCCGTGGCGCTCGGGATCAAAGCCGCCTTCGCAAATCGCGGCGCGCTTCCGGCCTATTACACCCTCTATTCCGCGCTCTCCCTCGCGCTCCTGTGGTGGCTCATCGTTGCTGCTGGCCGCGCGCCTCAAGTGCCCCTCTGGGATCACGCGCTCTGGCATCGCTGGGTCGTCAACCTCGCCATGCCCGCCGTCTGCCTTCTCGCAGCCTTCGGCATCGCCGCCCCCAATCCCTTCGCCTTCGAAGGCAAGCGCACAGGCTTCGCCCCCGAGGCCCCCGGCATCGCGGGCCTCACCCGGCAACCGCTCCTCTGGGCGCTCACGCTCTGGTCCGGCGCGCATCTTCTGGCCAATGGCGATCTGGCCCCTGCGCTCCTCTTTGGCCCCTTCCTCGCCTTCGCTCTCCTCGGAATGCTCGCGCTTGATAGCCGCAACCGCCGCGCCCTTCCTCCTGAGGCCTCCACACACACAAGCCTCCTGCCCGGTGCAGCCCTCCTCTCCGGCCGCTGGCGACCCCGCCACCTGCCCTCGCTCCCGCGCCTCGCCACAGGCCTCGCCGCTTGGGCAGCCCTTCTCCACCTCCACGCGCCCCTCATTGGCGCCAGCCCCCTCCCCTAGTGAACGGACCCCATGCAAGCCATCATCTTCGACCTCGACGGAACCCTGATCGACAGCGCCCCCGATATCCGCGCCGCCGTGAACACCATGCTCGAAAGCCTCGGCGAACCCCCGATGCCCCTCCCCGAGGTCACCTCTTTCATCGGCAACGGCCTTCCCCATCTCGTCCGCCTCGTGATGCAGGCCCGCCAGATCGACCCCGCGCTCCACGAAACCCTCACCAAACGCACCCTCGCCGCCTACCACACCGAGGAAACCGCCCTCACCGTGCTCTATCCCGGCGTCCGCGAAACCCTCGACGCGCTCAAATCTGCAGGCCTCCGCCTCGGCCTTTGCACCAACAAGCCTTTCGGCCCCACCGAAAGCATCCTCGAAACCTTCGGCCTCACCGCGCTTTTCGATGCCGTCGTCGGTGGCGATACGCTCCCCCAGCGCAAACCCGATCCCGCGCCCCTTCGTCACGTCATCACCGCCCTGAAAGCCCGCGAGGTTCTCTACGTCGGCGATAGCGAGGTTGACGCCGCCACTGCCCGAAACGCGGGCACCCCCTTCGCCCTCTTCACCGAAGGCTACCGCAAAACCCCCGCCTCCGAACTGGGCGCGAGCCTCGTCTTCTCCGATTTCGCCGAATTCTGGCCCGCCGCCCAAAGCCACCTTGCCGCGCCCGCCGAGGCCGCTATTTCTGCGAAATGACCCGCACCGCCCTTCTCATCGCCCATGGCAGCCCCGCCGATCCCGAACCGCACGAGGAAACCCTCCGAGCGCTCGCCGCACGCGTGGGCGCAGAACTGCCCGGCTGGCAGGTCGAAGGTGCGACACTCGCCAAGGAAGGCCGCTTAGAAGCCGCCCTCGCCCGCTTGGGCGATCCTTTGATCTACCCGTTTTTCATGGCCGAAGGCTGGTTCACGGGCCGCGAACTCCCCCGCCGCCTCGCCGCTGCCGGAAAGCCCGATCTGCCGCGCCTCCGCCCCTTCGGCACCGATCCGGGGCTTGTGGCCCTCATCGCAGAAACCGTTGCAGGTACATGGCCCGCCGAGCACCCAAAGCTCCTCCTCGCCGCCCACGGTTCGAAAGTCTCCCGCACCTCGCGCGACACCACGCTCGCCATGGCCGAAGCCCTCCGCGCCCATGGCCTTGAGGCGCAGATCGAATGCGCCTTCGTCGAGGAAGCCCCCTTCATCGCCGATATCGCCCGCAACCTTGAAGGCGGCACCTGCCTCCCCTTCTTCGCCCTCCGCGCCGGTCACGTCACCGACGACATCCCCGAAGCGCTCACCGAAGCCAATTTCCAAGGCCCCTGCCTCGCCCCCATCGGCGAACACGAGGGCGTGGCACGGCTCATCGCCCGCGCGCTTCAGGCTTGCTGAATTTGACCGATCTTCCTCAAAACCGCGCCGCAGAATAGGCGCTCAGGTCCATATTCACCCGCGCCCCCGTCACCAGATCCGCGAGCATGGCCCCGGTTTTCGGAGCCATCATGAAGCCCCAGTGGCTATGGCCAAACCCGCCATAAAGCCCTTTCAAACCGGGCAATTCCCCGATCACGGGCAAGCTGTCGGGGAACGAAGGCCGCACACCCATCCACGTCTCCAATCGCCCCGCCCCGATCCCCGGCACCAAGCGCCGCAGCGCCCGCTCCACCGCTGCCGCCCGCGCCGGATCGGGCGGCGCATCAGCATCGCCGAACTCCGCCGTTCCGGCCGCGCGCAGCCCCATTTCCATGGTAGAGGCCACGATCTTCGCATCCGTATCCATCACCGAATTGCGCAACCGCGCCTCGGTTTCCGGAAACACCACGTGATAGCCCCGCTCCGCCTGCAACGGCAGCTTCAACCCCAAAGGTGCCAACAGCCGAGCAGACCATGCCCCCGCCGTGACCACCACCTTCGCACTCTCGAACGCCCCCGCTGACGTTTCCACCCGCCAGCCGTCGCCCGCCCGCGCCAAGCCCTTCACATCCGCGCGGATCACCTCGCCGCCCAGGCGCACAAGCTTCTCGGTCAGCACTTGGCCCACCCGCCCCGGATTGGTCGCGCGCCCCTGCTCCACCACCGCCAACGCCGCTTCGAACTCCGGTGCCAGATCCGGCTCCAACTCCCGCAATTCCCCCTGCGACAGCCGGATCATCTTCGCACCCAAACTCTGGCGCACCTCCGCATCCAACCCGTCAAGCCGCGCTGCCGCACCGTCGCGATAGGCGTAGACATACATGCTGTCCTGAATGAGGCCCTCATGCCCCGTCCCCGCCAGATGCCGCCGATAAAGCGCCACGTTATCGCGGTTCAGAACCTCCATCGCCGCCGCGATCCGCCGCACTTCCGCCTCGCCGGAATGCTTGAGCGCCCGCAGCCCCCATGGAATGAACCGCAGCGCATGTTCCGGCCTGATCCGCACCGGCCCGTCCTTCGACAAAAGCCACCCCGGCAGCTTCTTCCACAGCCCCGGTGCCGCATTCGGCACGATGGAATGCGGTGCCACCACACCCGCATTGCCATAGCTCGCCCCCTGCCCCGGCTCGGCCCGATCAACGAGCCGCACCGCCACGCCTTTTTCAGCCAGAGAGAGTGCGGTGCAAATCCCCACAACCCCTGCGCCAATAACTGTCACATGTTCCATCACTCACCCCCGTTTCCCCCAGTTTGCGCCCTTGCACGCGAAGCGCAAGGCTGCTTCTCTCACCTCGGGAGGAACTTAACATGCGAATGTTCTCGGACGCCAAGCGCCCCGTGCACCTAGGCCCCTACCCGCTCGAACGCCTCGCCCGCGCGCGCGAGGCCACGCACAGCCATCTCCCCCCGTTCCAAGCCACGCCCTACACCTCGGCCCTCCCGCAAAGCATCCTCCATGCAATGCGCGATTTTCAGGCCATGCTCGACGCGCTCCGCCACGGCCAAGCCGCCAAGCGGGCCTCCACCATCCCCGAAAGCCCGCAGGAACGCAGCAACCACCTGAAATCCTTCGGCTATTTCCAAGACGCCTCGATGATGGGCATAACCGCCCTCTCCCCCGCCCACCTCCTTGGCACGCCCATCTCCAACCCCGACACCGAGCGTCTCGCCCACGAAATCCGCACCAAGCAAACCAAAACCCTCTCCGGCGGGATGGACCTCATCATGGCCGAGCTCCGCGAAACGCTCGACCTGCCACCGCCCGACATCCGCCAACACCGCTTCGCCATCGCCATCCTCTTCGCCAATCCGCGCCCGCCCCGCAGCGATGAGCCGGGCACCGGCTGGATCACCGGTGCGAAAACCCAGCGCTCCAGCCTCCGCGCTGCCGAATGCGCCACCATCCTCGCAAGCTACCTCCGCCTTCTCGGCCACGAGGCCAGCGCGCACAGCGCCGCCGCCTCGGATATCGACCTCTCCCGCGCCGCCCAAAGCGCAGGCCTCCTCTTCCCCGATGGCACCGCTCCCTTCCTCGACCACGGCCATGGCCTCGCTGTCGTCACCACCACGCTTGAACTCGCGCCTGACCAGCCCCTGAAGCCGCACGCCGAACAAGACTGGCTCACCACCGAAGGCCCCGCTTGGGCTTTGGGCTTCGGCACGCGCCACTCCACAAGCACCCATGATCCCTACGCCAAACGCGACTTCCACCAAGGCCCGCACCCCTTCGAAACCCTGAAACGGGTCGACCAGCCGACCACCTATATCGACGCCCCAAACGTCGCCCGCGTCCCCAAACGCACCGACCTCTTCGCCCGCGCCCAGTTCGGTGACATGGGCCCGAAAGTGCAGGCCCATGCCGCAGGCGGGCGCTATGTCCGCAAATCTCCCACCGCCTTCGCCCAACGCCGCCTGCTCTCGGCCTTCACGCTCGTGCAGGATGGCACCCCGAACGCCGATGGCGCACGCCCCGCCAACCCCCAATCAAACGCCGATCTAATCAAGGCCACGGCCTATTGGCTTGGCGCGGATGCCGTGGGCCTCTCCGCCGCGCCCGATTGGGTCTGGTATTCGCACGATGCCATAGGCGCGCCCATCACCCCGCCCCACGATCAGGCCATCTCGATCATCATCGACCAAGGCTATGAAACCATGTCGGGCGCCTCGGGCGATGACTGGATTTCCGTCGCCCAATCCATGCGCGCCTATCTGCGCTTTTCCCTCATCGGCGGCATTCTCGCCGCGCAGATCCGCCGCTTGGGCTACAAGGCCAAAGCCCACACCGCCACCGATGGCGACGTGCTCCAGCCGCCGCTCCTGCTCCTGTCGGGCTTGGGCGAGGTGAGCCGCATCGGCGAGGTCATCCTCAACCCCTTCCTCGGCCCGCGCCTCAAATCCGGCGTTGTCACCACCGACATGCCGCTCACCCATGACAAACCAATCGATTTCGGCCTCCAGCGCTTTTGCGAAGCCTGCAACAAATGCGCCCGCGAATGCCCCTCGGGCGCGATCACCGCTGGCCCGAAGAAGATGTTCAACGGCTACGAAATCTGGAAATCCGACAGCCAGCGCTGCGCCACCTACCGCCTAACCACCGAAGGCGGCTCAATGTGTGGCCGCTGCATGAAAACCTGCCCGTGGAACCTCGAAGGCCTTTTCGCCGAAGCCCCCTTCCGCTGGGCCGCGATGAACCTGCCCTCGGCCGCGCCTCTCCTCACTTGGGCCGATGACGCCGCCGCACGCGGCAGCCTCAACCCCGTGAAGAAATGGTGGTGGGATATCGAGTTGAACGACGCGGACGGCTCCTATCACCCGCCCAAAGCGCCGGTGAACGCCCGCTCCCTCCAGCGCGATCTGAAAATCCGCGCCGAGGATCAGACCCTTGCGGTCTATCCCGCCCCGCTCACCCCGCCGCCATGGCCCTATCCCTTCCCGATGGATCGTGAAGCGGGCATCGCCGCCTTCCAGTCGCTCCTTTCCCCCGAGGAATACCGCGCCCGTCTTGCACAGGGAGACATGAGCCACCTTCACCGCACCCCCGATCACGGTGAAAGCCCCGTGGTGCGAGTCGAGGTAGCCGCGGTCGAGAAAATGACCCAGAGCGTCACCAAATACGAATTCCGCACCCCCGATGGCACGCCCCTCCCCGATTGGGCCGCAGGCGCGCATATCGACGTGGTCGTCACCCCCGAACTCATCCGCCAATACTCGATGTCCGGCGATCCCGCCGATCCCTCTGCCTACCAGATCGGTGTCCTTCGCGAGGATCAGGGGCGCGGCGGCAGCCGCATGATGCACCGCATCTTCACACCGGGCCGACGCGTGTTCATCTCGAAACCGATCAACCACTTCCCCCTTGCCGAAGACGCCGCCTTTACCTTCCTCATGGGCGGCGGCATCGGCATCATCCCGATGATCGCCTTCGCCCATCGCCTCCACGCCTTGGGGCGCGATTTCGCGCTACATTACTCCGTCGGCTCCCGCTCTGACGCCGGTTACCTCGCCGATCTCGCCGCCGCCCCTTGGGCCGCGCGTGTGCACCTCCACGTCAGCGACGAAGGCACCCGTGCCGATCTCGGCCAACTCCTCGGCCATTACGCCGAAGGCCACCACGTTTACACCTGCGGCCCCGACCGGTTCATGCAAGCGGTGATCGAAGCCGCCACCCAAGGCGGTTTCCCCGAAGAAGCTCGCCACCTCGAATACTTCTCCGCCCCCGTCCAGCCCCCGCGCGAAAACCACCCCTTCACCCTACGCCTCGCCCGTTCGGGCCGCGAACTCGAAATCCCCGCCGATCAATCCGCCACCGATGTCCTGCAAGCCCACGGCATCCCCATCGACGTGAAATGCTCCGACGGCATCTGCGGCGTCTGCAAATGCGGCCTCCTCGAAGGCGAGGCCGATCACCGCGATTTCGTGCTGTCAAACGCCCAGCGCAAAGATACGATCATCCTGTGCCAGTCCCGCGCCCGCGACGCAGGCGGAGTTCTCACCATCGACCTCTGAGGTTCCCCATGAACACCCCATCCCAGCCCAAAAAGAACATCCTTTTCATCATGTTCGACCAACTCCGCTGGGATTACCTCTCCTGCGCGGGCCACCCCACGCTCCAAACCCCGCATATCGACCGCATCGCGCAAATGGGCGTCCGCTTCACCCGCACCTATTGCCAGTCGCCCATATGCGGCTCCTCGCGCATGTCCACCTACACCGGCCGCTACGCCTCATCGCACGGTGCCCAGTTCAACGGCTTCCCCCTCCGCATCGGCGAGCAAACCATGGGCGACCATCTCCGCAAAGCGGGCATGGGCTGCTGGCTCATCGGCAAAACCCACATGGTCGCCGACGCCGAAGGCATGGCCCGCCTCGGCCTCGAACCCGACAGCCTCATCGGTGCCCGCCAAGCCGAATGCGGCTTCGATGTCTGGGTCCGCGACGACGGCCTCTGGGCCGAAGGCCCCGACGGCTTCTATGACCAGAAACGCAGCCCCTATAACGAATACCTGAAATCCAAAGGCTACGAGGCCGAAAACCCGTGGCATGACTTCGCCAACTCCGGCACCGAAGGCGATGATATGGCCTCCGGCTGGTTCATGAAAAACGCCGACAAACCCGCCAATATCCGCGAGGAAGACAGCGAAACCCCATGGCTCACCACCAAGACCATGGAATTCATCGCCCAGGCCGAAGGCCCGTGGTGCGCCCATGTCAGCTACATCAAACCCCACTGGCCCTATATCGTCCCCGCCCCTTACAACGATATGTTCGGTCCCAATCACGTCCCCGCCGCCGCCCGCCGCGACAGCGAGAAAGACAACCCCCACCCGATCTTCGCCGCCTTCATGGACACGATGGTCGGCCGTGGCTTCTCCCGTGACGAGGTTCGCGCCAAAGCCATCCCCGCCTATATGGGCCTCATCAAACAATGCGATGACCAGATGGGCCGCCTCTTCGCCTTCCTCGAAGAAACAGGCCGCATGAAAGACACGATGATCGTCCTTACCTCCGATCACGGCGATTACCTCGGCGATCACTGGCTGGGCGAGAAAGACCTCTTCCACGAATGCTCGGTCAAAGTCCCGCTCATCATCTACGATCCCCACCCCGAGGCTGACGCCACCCGTGGCACCACCTCTGACGCTCTCGTCGAACAGATCGACCTCGCCGCCACCTTCGTCGATTTCGCAGGCGGCACCGTGCCCACGCATATCATCGAAGGCCGCTCGCTCCTGCCGATCCTCCATGGCCAAATGCCCGAGGATTGGCGCGACTATGCGATCAGCGAATATGATTACTCGCTCCGCCCCTTCGCCAAGACCCTCGTCAAACGCTCCGCCGATGCCCGCCTCTTCATGGTCACCGATGCGCGCTGGAAGTTCATGCATGCCGAAGGCGGCTTCCGCCCCATGCTCTTCGACATGGAAAACGACCCCGAGGAATTCATCGATCTGGGCGGCTCCGACGCGCCCGAACATCAGGCCGTGATCGACCGCATGTATGAACGCTTGGGCCAATGGGGCCGCCGCATGTCGCAGCGAGTCACCCGCAGCGAAGCCGATATTGCCAAGATGTCCGGAAAATCGCTGCGTCGCGGCATCATGCTCGGGCTCTACGATGAAACCGACGCCAAGCTGGAACTCACCGAAAAATACCGCAAACCCGCGCCAAATCAGCGTTTTTCGGAGTAACCTGCGACACGTTGGACATTTCAACGAAACGACGCTTTCTGCGATTGCAAAACGCCCTGACCCAGCGTTAACCTATCCATATGGACAGTAAACCCCGCCTCTCCCCCGCTGACTGGATTACCGCAGGCTTTACAGCCCTCCTCGCGGAAGGGCCCTCGGCATTGCGCGCGGAATCGCTCGCGCGGCAGGTCGGGGCAACGAAGGGGTCTTTCTACTGGCACTTCGCAGATGTGCCCACTTTCCATAAAGCCATGCTTGATGCATGGGAAACCGCGATGCTTGCGGCCATTCCGCAGGAACTCGCGAAAGCCCACACCACTCCCGCGCGGCTCCGCACCTTCGGGCAGTCCGCGCCGCTGATCGCCACCCCCACGCTCGCCACCACGCCCCTCGGACCGGCCATCCGCGCTTGGGCACAGGGCGATGAAGCCGCCGCGGCCACCGTTGCCCGCATCGATGCCGCCTGCCTCGATGCGCTCCGTGACCTGCTCCACTCGATGGGCATCACCAACCCCGAAATCGGCCGTCTGATCCTCGGCGCAGGTGTCGGCCTTGCTGAAATGCACCTCCGCGACGGCCAATCCCCTGAACCCGCAATGGGCTCCCTCGTCGATCTGGTGCTCGCGCTCCGCTAAAGGCGCTCAGGGCCCGCGAGGATCGCGATCAACCGCTCCCGCGTTTCCGCTTTTCCGCTCTCGCCGAAGCAATGCTTGGTGAGGAAAAAGCCCGTGACCCCCAAAGCCTCCGCCACTTCGGCAGGCGTGCCATCCTCGCCGCGCAAGCAGGGCACCAAAGGCAACAGCCGTTCCGCCCACTCCCCCGCCGCCCCCCGGCTCACCGCGCGGCCCGTTTTCGGAGAAACGAAGGCCAGATCATTCGCCCGCCCGTTCACCGCACAGGTAGACAGATCAAGGCCGAACCCCAACTCCTCCAGAAGCAACACTTCCCACCGCAGGTAGAGCACAGGCCAGATATCCGGCTCGCCCAAGTGATCCAGTAGCGAGACAGTGGCTTTGAAGAGCCGAGGATGCGGATCGCGCTCCGGCAAAACGCGATGCAACACCTCCGCCACCGCCGATAATCCCGCCAGCCCGAGCCTGCTCGCCATCGCCTGCGCCGCACGGCTCCGGATTGGTTCAACAGTAAACGCGCCTATATGGCTTTCGAGCCGCGCCTTCCATTGCAGATCAAGCTGCGCGCCGGGCTGGAGATGCGGCTGCATCTTCCGGCTCGCCCCGCCCCGCACCACGCCCGCATGGCGGCCATGGGCCAAGGTGAAGGCCTCGACAATCGCCGACCCTTCCCCATGCGCCCGCGCGCTCAAACATATCCCTTCGTCACGCCACTCGATCATCGCGCCCCCTTCCCCAGACCAAAGCGGGCTTTCTTGGCAGACGCAAGCGGAGCGGCTTCGCCGCAAGCGTTTTCCTCGCCGGCGGCCTTCGCCGCCGCCTCAGGTGCCTCCGGCGGGGATATTTGGAAAACCGAGAACATGGGGATTGGTTAACGTGGAAGCGTATGTACGCAAGCCATACGCAACGGAAACGGGGTTTTGCGAAAGGTTAACCTCAGGCGAGGCCGTCTTCTTCGAGAAGGTGGCGGCCTTGTCGGTCTTCCACTTCGATCACCCAGAGGTCCGGATCGAAGCTGCGCTGGCGGCGGATGCTTTCGTCGACATCTTGCTCGGATCCTGTGGAGTGGAGCTTCCAAGCCCTTGTATTGTCGAAGATATTCCACTCCCGCGCGAAAGCCTTTGCTTGGCCGTCGAGCGTGGCAAGTTTGATCAGGATAGCGCCTGCGGTGTCGTCTCCATGGTGGACGACAAAGGCGGGGATGTCATGAAGGCGCAAGCGGGCAAGGTAGGCATCGACCCAGAAGCGGGCCGTGAGGCGCGGCTCAGGCATTGCCATCCTTAAAATCGAGGCCCATTTCGGAATAGCGCTCGGCCTCTTCCAGCCAGTTCTCGCGCACCTTAACCTGCAGGAACAAATGGACTTTTCGGCCCATGAATTCTTCCAGTTCGGCCCGCGCGGACTGCCCGATCGCTTTAATAGTTTCGCCCTTGTTGCCAAGGATGATGCCCTTATGGCCTGAGCGGGAGACGTAGATCACTTGATCGATCCGCGCCGATCCGTCCGGTTTTTCGGTCCAGGTTTCGGTTTCGACGGTGAGCTGGTAGGGCAGTTCCTGATGCAGGCGCAACGTGAGTTTCTCGCGCGTCATCTCGGCCGCGATCATGCGCAGAGGCAGGTCGGCGAGTTGGTCTTCGGGGTAAAGCCACGGGCTTTCCGGCAGTTCGCTCGCCAGCCAGTTTTTCAGATCTTCCACGCCATGGCCACGCTCGGCGGAGATCATGAAGGTCTTGGCGAAGGGGAAGCGCTCGTTGATATCTTGCGTCAGTTTCAAGAGCTTAGGCGCTTCCGTCCGGTCTATCTTGTTAATTGCGAGCGCCACTTTACGGCCACGCGATACTTCGGGAAGGCCTTCGAGAATGCGGTCAACGCCCTCGGTGATCCCGCGATGCGCTTCAATCAGTAGAACGATCACATCGGCATCTGCCGCCCCGCCCCAAGCGGCTGCGACCATCGCGCGATCCAAGCGGCGGCGGGGTTTGAAGAGGCCAGGGGTATCGACGAAAACGATCTGGGCCTCGCCCGCCATTGCCACACCCCGGATGCGGGCCCGGGTGGTCTGCACTTTATGCGTGACAATAGAAACCTTGGCGCCCACCATGCGGTTTAGCAGGGTGGACTTGCCCGCATTGGGCTCTCCGATCAGGGCAACAAATCCGGCGCGTGTGCTCATGACCCGCGCATAGCGGATAAATCCGCGCAGCACCAGTGGGCACAGGTATCGGTTCTTTTGCAACAATGACTCAAACGAGTAAAGGTGATGCCGGCATTTCAAACCCGGATGATCAATCTCTATACCCGTGATCTGCCTCGTCTGCAGGCGTTTTACGAAGGGTTCGGTTTTGTGGAGACCTTCCTCGTGCCGAAAACGGGGGTGGCGGAACATGTCGAACTGCGCCTTGACGTTTTCACGCTTGGAATCGCGCGGATCGACGCTGCAGCGGCCCATCATGGGCTCACACCAAAAGGTGACGGGCGGTGGATAGAAATCATCCTCTGGACCGACGACCTCGACACGGCTTACGCCAACTGCCTTGCGAATGGCTCGGAAAGCCTTTCAGAACCGCATGTTTTTCTGGAGGGGCAGTTGAAAGCAGCATGGATCGCGGATCCGGAAGGTAATCCGGTGCAATTCGTTCAGAGGCTGGTCTGATCCGTGGGCCCGGACGGCCTGACAGCGTCAAGGATTTCGCCGATCAGGGTTTCAAAGGGCTGTTCTGCACGTAGGCGCAAGACGGGCGCGGGCTGCTGTCGAAGCCAAACCTCCTGACGGTGCCGCGACCGCCCCTGCACACCTGCATCGTCATAGCTCATCGCCCATTCGAGGAACGAGCGATATACCTCGTACATATCTCCCCTCGGAGCGATCCGCGCGCCAAACCGCTCGTGCTCGCGTTTTCGCAACCGGCGCAGACGCTCGGAGCGACTTGCTGTGAGGAAGACCACGAGATCGGCCTCATCCAGAATTTCGAGGCCCCATTCCTCGCAGGAGCCGGAAATCACCCAGCCCTGCTCCGAAACCGCCGTCAGAAGGCTAGCGCGCCGCTCTGCCGGCTTGCGGCGGTGAGTGAAGGGCGGGTCCATGGGCAGCCAGAAATGCGCGTCTGTATCGATATGCGGCAGGCCAAGCGCGGCGGCGAGCACAAAACCCAAACTCGTCGTGCCGGTTCCCGAAGCGCCGGATATATAGACGCCCGAACGGAAATAGCTCAGGCGTTTCCGCCTGCAAGCAGAGCCAGCAAACTGCGCGCGGCGGCCTGTTCGGCGGCGCGTTTGGAGGGGGCTGACGACACCGCATGCTCTCCGTTTTCGAGACGGGCATCGATCGTAAAAACGGGCGCATGATCCGGGCCTTCGCGGCCGATCTCCGCGTAGACCGGTGGCTTCAGCCCCCGCGCTTGCGCCCATTCCTGCAAGGCTGTCTTTGGGTCACGCGCGTCATCTTCCACGCGGTCGATCCGCTTTCCCCAAAGCTTCAACACAACCCGTTTTGCGGCATCAAATCCGGAATCGCGATAGATGGCGGCAATCACCGCCTCCATGGCATCGCCCAAAAGCGCCTGCTTGCGACGTCCGCCAGTCATCATTTCCGACCGGCCAAGCCGCAGCACCGCCCCAAGGTCGATTTCGCGGGCAACATCGGCACAGGTTTCTTTCCGCACCAACGCATTGAAACGCGGGGCCAATTGGCCTTCCGCCGCGCGTTTGTCCGCCATCAAAAGCGCTTCGGACATGACGAGCCCGAGCACACGATCCCCGAGAAACTCCAGCCGCTGGTTATCCCCTGCTGCCGTCGAGAAAGACGAATGCGTCAAGGCGCGGATCAGAAGTTCGGGGCGCTGGAACTCATGCCCGAGCCGCGCCTCGAAGGCTTTCAATTCCGCCGAGAGTTTCACTCGATGCCCTTGAAGAAACGATCCGAACGCCACGTCCAGAAGGCCAGCATCGAACGCCCCGCCGAAGAGAACATGATCCGGTCAGCGCGGCCGATCAGGTTTTCATAGGGCACGAAACCAACGCCACCCGCGGCCTGCGGAACGCGGCTATCCGTGGAGTTGTCGCGGTTATCACCCATGAAGAAGTAATGCCCGGCAGGCACGGTGTATATCGGGGTATCATCGGTCATCTGAGTGCCGATGTTGAGGATGTCGTGCGTGCGCCCTTCGGGCAGCGTCTCGCGCTGGCGCGACTTCAAGCACTTGCCGCCTTCGCCAACCGGGCCGTTCTCGCAACGCGGGCGCAAGCCCTGCGGGCCTTGCGGGCCCATGATCTCTTCGAAAACGCCCGCATCCTGAACGGCAACCGCGGTTCCGTTGATATGCAGAAGGCCACCCTTCACCTGTACGGTATCCCCCGGCAGGCCGATCAAGCGTTTGATGTAATCGGTTCCGGCTACGGGATGGCGGAACACAACCACATCGCCGCGCTCGGGCTCACCGCCCAGAATGCGCGTATTGTCGCCGTCGAGGAAGCCGCAGATATCCTTGGCGTCGATATTGAGCCCACCGAAGCGCACGCTTGGGCAGGAAGCAAAGGAATAGCCGTAGGTCCTCTTATTGACGAAGAGGAAATCACCGATCAGTAGCGTGTCCTTCATCGACCCCGAGGGGATCCAGAACGGTTGGAAGAAGAGGGTCCGGAAGACACCTGCGATCAGCAGCGCGTAAACCACAGTCTTGATCGTTTCGATCACCGCGTTCTGCTTCTTTTCCGCCATTTTCGGTCCTCTCTGAAAGGTCAGGCGCTACATGCGGGGGCGGCGCGAAGGAGTCAAGCCAGCCATAGCCGGCATCGGGCTATCAAGCGGGCGTGCTTCGATCACGACAAAGGCCTGCGCCCAAGGGAAATCATCCGTGAGGGTCACGTGCACCACAGCCTCGAACCCTTCAGGGGTCATTTCTTTCAGCCGCTCGGCCGCCCAGCCCGTCAGATGCATGACAGGCTGGCCCGAGGAGAGGTTGGTAACCCCCATATCCTTCCACGAGATACCCATGCGCAGCCCCGTGCCCAAAGCCTTCGAACAGGCTTCCTTGGCCGCCCATCGCTTCGCGTAGGTTCCGGCAGTGTCGCGGCGGCGCTCGGCTTTCGCCTGTTCCGCCTCGGTGAACACGCGATTACGGAAACGATCTCCGAAACGGTCCAGCGTGCCCTGAATCCGTTCGATATTGGCCAGATCGGTGCCGATCCCGAGGATCACGCGCGGGCCTCGTCCATCAGGCGGCGCATTTCGCGGATCGCAGACTGAAGCCCGCGGAAAATCGCCTCGCCAATCAGGAAATGCCCGATGTTGAGCTCCATCACTTCCGGCATCGCCGCGACAGGGACAACGGTGTCATAGGTCAAGCCGTGGCCCGCGTGCACTTCAAGCCCGAGCGAATGCGCGAAAGCCGCCATGTCGCGCAAACGTGCGAGCTCTGCGTCGCGTTTGTCGAAATGCCCTTCCGCGTGGAAGTCGCAATAGGCTCCCGTATGCAGTTCGATCACCTGCGCGCCGATGCGATGCGCCGCCTCGATCTGCTTCTGGTCCGCAGCGATGAAAATGGAAACGCGGCATCCCGCATCACGCAAAGGTGCGATGAAATGGGCCAAACGGTTCTCTTCCCGCGCCACTTCGAGCCCGCCTTCCGTCGTGCGCTCTTCGCGCCGCTCGGGCACGATGCACACTGCGTGCGGGCGGTGGCGAAGGGCGATGGCCTGCATTTCTTCTGTCGCCGCCATCTCGAAGTTGAGAGGCGTGGTCAGGCTCGCCATCAAACAGTCGATATCGGCGTCGGAAATATGCCGACGATCCTCGCGCAGGTGCGCTGTGATACCGTCTGCACCAGCCTCTTCGGCAAGTTTCGCAGCCCGAACCGGATCGGGATAGGCCGAACCGCGAGCATTCCGCACAGTTGCCACGTGGTCGATATTCACACCGAGCCGAAGTCGTCCGAGGGGTTTCATACGCACTCCATTCATTCGTGAGTCGACGCGCACCCTAGTCGTGTTTGCGAAGCTCGTCAGCCTTCGCTTGGGCCATTTTCTTCAAGGCCGCAAGTTTCGCTTTGATAGCGCCCTTACGACGGTGCTGGTAGGCACGGATCAAGGGAAGCGAAATGTAATAGCAAATGATTCCGACAACGATACCCGGAATGATCCCGCCGATCATGAACGGAAAGAAGACCTCATCGTAGAAAAGTCGAAGCCCATGCCAATCCGGAGTCGCCGAGGTGAACATGGCAAGAAAATTATGGTGCAGATCGCTCCAAGCATCGCCGAATTTCTCACCGAGCGAGCCGTGCACATTGCCCCTACCCCATTCGAGGCCGAGCATCCAATAGCCCGTCCGCAGCGACGTCATCGCAATCGGCACATAGGTGAGCGGGTTGCCGAAGAAGGTTGACAAGAGGGCAGCCAGCATATTCCCCCGAACCACAAACGCCACCAAGGCCGCGATGACAAAATGCAAACCGAAAAACGGGGTGAACGTGGTGAAGACGCCTGCCATGATCCCGCGCGCAATCCGTTGCGGGCTATCAGGCAAGCGGCGTACTCGGTGCTTCACGTAATGCGCCGCGCGTGTCCAGCCGCCACGGGGCCAGAAAAACTCTTTGATGACCTGCCAAAACGGCCGTCTGTCACGACGCTTGAAGACCACCAGCTTGCCTTTCTTGCCGCCCGTCGGTGGCAGAGGATTTCAACCGGGACGGATCCCAGAACCGCTCGATCGCTGCCACATCCGACTCCGCCTCAAGCGCGGAGAGCACAGAATGCAAATGCTCGACGTCTCTCAGATCTACATCAAGCAGAACACGGTAAAAATCCGGTTTTCGATCAACGAAATTCAAATCCGAGATATTGGCCTTCTGCTCACCGATCAATGTGCAAATACGTCCCAGAACGCCCGCATCATTGGACATCGTGATAAGAACAGAAGCCGTATGGATAGGCGGGTGCTTTCCGGCCTGCCAATGGAGGTCCATCCACCGTTCGGGCTGGTCCTCGAAGCGTACCAGCGCCTCGCAATCAATCGCATGCACCTGCACACCCTGCCCGCGCACCTTGATCCCGACGATCCGCTCCCCCGGCAATGGCTGGCAGCACGGCGCACGTGCGAAACTCTGGTCGGGCGAGATGCCAACAACCGCGCGGTCATGCTCGATCGTTTCGCTCGAACCCTGTGCAAGCTCTGGATATACCGCGTGCACGACTTCCCGCGCCGAAAGTTCCGCCGAACCCAGCCGCGCAAGAACCTCCTCGCGCCCGCCGTCAACGCGCAGATGCCGCGCCGCCAGTTCCAGAACCTTATCGGTCGCCTTCTTGCCCACATGCTCGAAAGCCGAGCGGGCCAGTTCCGACCCCAGCTTGATGAACCGCGAGCGGTCGACCTCGCGCAAAGCCCGCCGGATCGCGGTCTTGGCCTTGCCCGTTGAGGCGATGTCGAGCCACGTCGCCTGAGGAACCTGCCCCTCCGCCGTGATAATCTCGACCGACTGGCCGTTGCGAATGCGCGTCCAGAGAGGCACCCGCATCCCGTCGATCTTCGCGCCCACAGTCGCATTGCCGATCCGCGTGTGGATGGCATAAGCGAAGTCGATGGGCGTCGCGCCGCGGGGCAGCTTGATCACATCCCCTTTGGGCGAGAAGCAGAACACTTGGTCCGAATACATCTCGAGCTTCACGGCTTCGAGAAACTCGTCGTGATCTTCTTCCGTGTTGAACTGCTCTGTGAGCGTGGCAATCCACTTCGCGGGGTCCACCGCGAAGGGGTTCTGGGCCCGCACACCATCGCGATAAGACCAGTGCGCCGCAACACCCGCTTCCGCCACTTCGTGCATCTGACGGGTGCGGATCTGCACCTCCACCCGCTTGCCATCACGCCCCGACACTGTGGTGTGGATCGAGCGGTAGCCGTTCGATTTCGGCTGGCTGATATAATCCTTGAACCTCCCCGGAACCGCACGCCAGCGCTGGTGGATCGCGCCCAGCGCCCGGTAGCATTCCTCTTCGGTCTGCGTGATCACGCGGAAACCGTAGATATCGGAGAGGCGCGAGAACCCGATCTCTTTTTCCTGCATCTTGCGCCAGATCGAGTGGGGCTTCTTGGCGCGGCCAAATACCGTGCACTCGATGCCCGCCTTTTCCATCTCGGTGCGCATATCCCCGGTGATCCGCTCGATAATATCGCCGGACTCTTTCTGGAGCGTCACGAAGCGGCGCATGATCGACGCGCGGGCTTCATTGTTCAGCACGCGGAACGCCAGATCCTCCAGTTCCTCGCGCATCCACTGCATCCCCATGCGGCCCGCCAAAGGCGCATAGATGTCCATGGTCTCGCGGGCCTTCTTGGCCTGCTTTTCCGGCTTCATCGCCTTGATCGTCCGCATGTTGTGCAAACGGTCAGCCAGCTTCACGAGGATCACCCGCAGATCCTTCGACATCGCCATCAGAAGCTTGCGGAAATTCTCCGCCTGCTGGGTCTCGGTCGAAGTGAGTTGCAGGTTGGTGAGCTTCGTCACCCCATCCACCAGTTCGGCCACTTCACGGCCAAAGCGCTGTTCAACCTCGGCATAGCTTGCCTTGGTATCTTCGATGGTGTCGTGCAGCAGAGCGGTGATGATCGTCGCGTCATCAAGGCGTTGCTCGGTCAGGATCGCGGCAACGGCAACGGGATGGGTAAAATACGGTTCCCCCGACTGGCGCATCTGCCCTTCATGCATCTCGCGGCCAAAGTCATAGGCTGCGCGGATCAGGGCCTCGTTTGTGCGGGGGTTATAGTTGCGGACCAGAGCGATCAGGTCGTCAACGGCAATCATATCAGTCCGCAACCCTCATTCAGGCGTCAAATCAGCCCTGGCGCTGCGCCTCCATGAGCGCGCGGAGCAGTTTTTCTTCCGACATATCGTCGTCCACCGGGCGATCTTGCTCACCGCCGCCCACCAAGAGGTTCATCGAGTCTTCTTCCGGCTCGTCGACTTCGATCTGGGTCTGGTTGGCTTCGATCAGACGCTCGCGCAGGCCATCAGCTGACTGGGTCTCGTCTGCGATTTCGCGCAGGGCAACAACGGGGTTCTTGTCGTTGTCACGGTCGATCGTGAGCGAGGCACCGGATGCGATTTCGCGGGCGCGGTGCGCTGCGAGCATAACCAACTCGAAACGGTTCGGAACCTTGTCAACGCAATCTTCAACGGTCACGCGGGCCATAGGGTGTCTCCAGTCGGTTTTCTGAGCAGGCTTACGAAAGCCCTCACATAGGAGGTATGTTTGGAATTGACAAGCCAAATCACCGAGAAATCAAAACGGCACAATCCCCTCCAACTCGGATTTCGGCAAAGCATCGCGCATTTCCAGAACCGTCTTGCCGAGGATCGGGTGGCGCCAGTCCGGAGCGACATCGGCCAGCGGCACCAGCACAAAGCCGCGGTCCTGCAACCGGGGATGTGGGAGAATCAGTTGGTCCGGCGCCACGCGCATTTGCTCTTCCAGCGACAGGCTCTGCCAACCTGACTGTGTTTCCGCATCCGGCAACACTTTGTCGCCGATCGCCAAAAGATCGAGGTCGAGCGTCCGCCCTGCCCAGCGCTGACGCCGTTCCCTGCCGAACTCGGCTTCGATTCGATGCAGCACACCAAGCAGATCACGCGGCGGCAGTTCGCAACCTAAGGTGGCGCATCCATTCACAAAATCCGGTCCCGCGTTCTTCGGGAAGCATGGCGTCTGATAAAATCTACTCACCTTCAAAACGGCGACACCGTGGTCTTGAAGACGAGATAAAGCCGCTTCGATAGTACGAACGGGGGACCCTACGCCCGAAGGCAGGTTCCCACCGAAGGCAATTAAGCTGACTTGATCAATAATTGACATAAACCTATCCTTCCGAAGGGATTTTCTCTCACCGCTTTCACTGACTACTGATTTACGTTCTCACTTACACGCTGCCCAACCATCACTCACACTCACGGAAAAAGCGGCGCTGACGCAAAAAGGTATTCTCTTATGTTTTATAAAGACGAACGGCTTGCGCTGTTCATCGACGGCTCCAACCTCTACGCAGCGGCCAAATCACTCGGCTTCGACATCGACTACAAGCTGCTGCGCCAAGAATTCATGCGCCGTGGCAAGATGATCCGCGCCTTCTACTACACAGCGCTTCTGGAAAACGACGAATATTCGCCGATCCGCCCGCTGGTCGACTGGCTGCATTATAACGGTTTCACCATGGTCACCAAACCGGCCAAGGAATTCACCGACGCGCAAGGCCGTCGCAAGGTCAAAGGCAACATGGACATCGAGCTCACCGTCGATGCCATGGAGCTGGCACCGCGCATGGATCATGCCGTGATCTTCTCCGGCGATGGCGATTTCCGCCCGCTCGTGGAGAGCCTCC
>JALQUU010000033.1 GCA_023260655.1 Paracoccaceae bacterium
CGTCTGACCCTTAGGGGCAGGTTGAACCATTGCCGCGCTCGGCCATTCCGGAAGCATGACCGGCCCCGTCCTCGTGCCCATCCTCGGCGACCAGCTCTCGCCCGATATCTCCAGCCTTGCCGACCGCAAGCCGGAGGACACCGTGATCCTGATGATGGAAGTGGCGGAGGAGACAACTTACGTCCGCCACCACAAGGCCAAGATCGCGCTGATCCTTGCGGCGATGCGGCACTTTGCCGGGGAACTTCGAGAAGCCGGTTGGACGGTCGACTACATCCGCCTCGACGATCCCGAGAACACCGGCAGCTTCACCAGCGAAGTCGCCCGCGCGGTAGAGCGCCACAAGGCTCGCGGCGTTCAGGTTACCGAGCCGGGCGAATGGCGCGTGCGGCAGGCGATGGAGCAATGGCGCTCCGACCTTCCCGTCCGCCTGCGCATCCTGCCCGACACGCGGTTCGTCTGCCCCTTGCCCGACTTATACGAGTGGGCGGCGGGACGAAAGGAACTGCGCATGGAGTGGTTCTACCGCGAGATGCGGCGTAAGACCGGGCTTTTGATGGAGGTGGGAGAGCCTGCGGGAGGGCAGTGGAACTATGACCACGACAACCGCAAGCGCGCCGAGGCGGATCTGTTGCGGCCGCGCCCTTTGAGGTTTGTTCCGGATGAGGTGACGGAAGAGGTGCTTTCGCTGGTGCAGGCGCGGTTCGGGGCCCATTTCGGCGCGTTGAGGCCTTTTCAGTGGGCGGTGACGCGGGCGGATGCGTTGAAGGCGCTCGATCATTTCGTCACGCATCACTTGAGGGACTTCGGCGAGACGCAGGATGCGATGCTGGCGAGGGATCAGACGCTTAATCACTCGCTTCTCTCGCCTTACATCAACATCGGTTTGTTGAGCCCTTTGGAGGTGTGCGAGCGAGTTGAGGCGGCGTGGAAGGCTGGGAAGGTGCCGATCAATTCGGCCGAAGGCTTTATCCGGCAGATCATCGGCTGGCGGGAATATGTGCGCGGGATCTGGGCACTGACGGGGCCGGACTACCTCACGCGGAACGCGTTGGAACAGTCGGCTGACTTGCCTGCGGCCTATTGGGGAGGGCCCACGAAAATGGCCTGCCTCAAGGCGGCTGTGGCTCAAACCGCGGAAACAGCTTATGCCCATCACATCCAACGCCTGATGGTGACAGGGAATTTCGCGCTGTTGGCGGGGGTCGATCCTGAAGAGGTGCACCGTTGGTATCTGGCAGTCTACATCGATGCCTTCGAATGGGTGGAGGCCCCGAATACGATCGGGATGAGCCAGTTTGCGGACGGCGGCATGCTCGGCTCGAAGCCCTATGTCTCGTCGGGGGCCTATATTGACCGGATGTCGGATTATTGCGGCGGCTGCGCCTATAAGGTGAAAGACAAGACAGGCCCGCGCGCCTGCCCGTTCAACCTGCTCTACTGGCATTTTCTGGATCGCCACCGTGCGCGGTTCGAGAAAAATCCCCGCATGGCACAGATGTACCGGACGTGGGACAAGATGGCTGAGGCGCATCGCGTGACGGTTCTTGCCGAAGGGACTGCGCTTTTGGAGAGGTTGCACAGAGGGGCAGTCGTGTAGTTTGCCGTGCGAATGGAACATTGCGCGGGCGAAAGCCTTCCGCCATGATCCGCCTCAAGGAGAGACTTCATGCGGAAATTCATGGTCGTGCTGGATGACAGCCGGGAATGCCTGAACGCGATGCGATTTGCTGCGATGCGGGCGGCGAAATCCGGAGGAGGCGTGGTGATCCTTTCGGTGATCGCGCCCGAGGAGTTCAATCACTGGATCGGTGTGGGTGACATCATGCGCGAAGAGGCGCGGGAGCGGATTCACGCGCATTTCGAGGTATTCGCCAAATGGATGCGCGACAAGCAGGGGGTGAACCCCGAATTGGCGATCCGCGAGGGCGAGCCGGTGACGCAGATCCTGACCTATATCACCGAAGACCCCGAAATCGGGGTGCTGGTGCTGGGGGCGGGCACCGACAAGAAGGGGCCGGGGCCTTTGGTGACGCAGCTGAGCCGCTCGGCGGGCACCTTGCCGATCCCTATCACGATTGTGCCCGGTGATCTTTCGAAGGAACGGCTAAACGCGATTACATGATCTGACCGTTAGCGTTTTTTGAGTAGGTGGTGAAAGTTGAAGAAATTTCTTTACGCGCTTGGCTTCGCGGTTGTGCTTGGGGTGATGGTGATTGGAGCCATCACGATGACTTCAACCCGTGTCTTGCCTGCCCCTGAGAAGGTGCCGGGCTACAAGTCCGCTAGTTTAGCTGTTTCCCACAGGGGCGGCGAAATTCCGTTGCATATCTGGTATCCTGCAACAGACGGAGAGCCGGAACTCATCGGTCAGAATGCGCTATTCTACGGCCATTACGTGCGGCGGGATGCGCCGCTTCCTGCGTCGGCACCGGTTGTGCTCTTGTCACACGGATCTGGCGGAAATGCCGTTCAGATGGGGTGGCTGGCATCGCATCTGGCAAACCGGGGCGCGCTCGTTATCGCGACCAACCATCCCGGCACCACATCGCGGGATAGCTTGCCGGAGCGGACCGTGCAGATATGGGAGCGTCCAGCGGACCTGACCGCGAAGCTCGACTGGCTCGAAGCGGGCGGCTTGGTCGGGTTCCGTCCAGTGAAAGACATCATTGCTACAGGTTTTTCGCTTGGTTGGCATAGTGCGCTAGCGATGGGCGGCGTGCGCGTTTCGAGAGCGCGCTTCATTGAGTATTGTGAGCGGAATGCGGGCCGCGTTGATTGCGGTTGGTTGCAGGCGGGGGGTGTGGATTTCAACGCCATTGATGCCACCCGCTACGAAGCAGACCTGTCTGATCCTCGCATCACCCGCGTCATCGCGATTGATCCGGCATTGCCGCAGGCGGCGACTCCGGAAAGCCTGAGCGGTGTTCAGCGGCCTGTTCTGATCATCAATCTTGGTGCCGCAGAGCAAATTCCGGAGGCTATGCGTGCCGATGCTGTAGCCGAGGCATTGCCTTTAGCGGAATACATTGCGGTGGAAGGTGCCGCGCATTTCAGCGCGTTGCCGAGGTGCAGCACGTTCGGCGTTGCCATGATCGGCTTGGCAGGAGAGGACAATATCTGTTCCGATAAGGGCCTGCGCCCGCGGAATGAGGTGCACTCGGATATTGTGACGGCAATCGACGGGTTCTTACCGGAGAGTTTCGCCCAGCCTTAGAATCATTCCAAACCTTGACCTTTGGTAGCGCGAGGCGCATATCTTAAGCCTGACAGAAAAGGTAGGTCGCACATGTTCATTCAGACCGAATCCACGCCGAATCCGGCGACGATGAAATTCCTCCCCGGCCAATCCGTGATGGATGTGGGTACCGCCGATTTCCCCGCGCCTGTTGGTGCGGATGTATCGCCGCTGGCCGCCCGCATTTTCGCGGTTTCCGGTGTTTCCGGTGTGTTTCTGGGCAATGATTTCGTCACCGTGACGAAGGACGCCGAAACCGAGTGGGATCATGTGAAGCCCGCCATTCTGGGCGCGATCATGGAGCATTACCAGTCGGGTGCGCCGGTGATGGCAGGCGATAGCGATACCTCTGGCCATGCCTCGCATTCGGGCGAGGACGAAGGCATCGTCACCCAGATCAAGCAGCTTCTGGATACGCGTGTGCGCCCGGCTGTGGCGCAAGACGGTGGCGACATCACATTCCACGGCTTTGATCGTGGCGTGGTCTATCTGCATATGAAGGGCGCGTGCGCCGGCTGCCCCTCGTCGACGCTGACGCTGAAGATGGGCATCGAGAACCTGCTGCGCCATTACATCCCGGAAGTGACCGAGGTCCGGCCCGTTGCCGTCTGATCCTTTCGTTCTGGCATTCGACACGTCGGCGGCGCATTGCGCCGCCGCTGTCATTTGCGGCGAACGGGTTCTGGCAGTTCGCGTCGAAGAGATGGGGCGCGGGCAAGCGGAGCGGTTGATGCCTTTGCTGGAAGAGGTGCTGGCCGAGGCTGGGATCGGCTGGAGTGATCTCGGGCTGATCGGTGTGGGCATTGGCCCCGGAAATTTCACAGGTATCCGGATTTCGGTAGCCGCTGCACGTGGGCTGGCGCTGGGCTTGGGGATTCCGGCGGTGGGCATATCGCTCTTCGAGACGACGATGCATTTGTCCAACTGGGCGCAAACGGCGGTTCCGGCACCACGCGAGCAGTTCTATTTCCTCGATCCGGACAAGATGCGGGAACCGGCGCTGACCGAGCGCCTGCCGGATATGCCGATCGCGCTTTCGTCCGAGCATAAGCCAAGCGAGCACGTGGTGACGGCTGCGCGAATTGCGGCCATGCGCGGGAACGGGGGAATGCCGCCTGCACCGCTCTATATCCGGCCCGCAGACGCGGCACCGGCTTCCGATCCGCCTCCGGTTATCCTCGATGCCTGATCTGGGCGCCTTTGCCACCACCCATGCAGCGGCTTTCGCAGGCGGTGTGGCGCGGCCTTGGGGGGCGGCGGAGTTCGCTGACCTGCTCGCCTCTCCTCTGGTGTTCCTTGTGGGAGACGCTCGGGCTTTCGCGATGGGGCGGGCCGTGGCGGGCGAAGTGGAGCTTCTGACGCTCGCCACCCATCCGGACAATCAGGGCAAGGGCTTGGGCAAAGCGATTCTCGCGGAGTTCCACGCCGAAGCCCTGCGGCGCGGCTGTGATCGGGCCTTTCTGGAAGTGGCGGAGAATAACGCAACAGCGCGCGGGCTCTATCTTGCCTCGGGCTACGCGCAAGTTGGCCGCCGCCCTGCCTATTATCGTGGCACAGACGGGCATCCGGTGGCGGCGCTCCTGCTTTCGCGTACACTGCCCTAGCGTTACCGCCGAAAGCGTCGAAGAATCCTGTTGACCCTCCCCGCGTGGCTTGGACTAAACTGGTGCATCGCTCGCGCCGTTTGGCCTGATGGCTTTGAGGCGCCAACAACTGGGAGAGATAACAATGACTTTCGCTGCAAAATTCCTCTGCGCAACCGCTGCGCTGGCCCTGACAGCGGGCGCAGCACTCGCTGCCGATCCGGCTGTGATCTATGACCTCGGCGGTAAGTTCGACAAATCCTTCAACGAATCCTCCTTCGGCGGCGCAAAGCGCTGGGCGGATGAAACCGGCGGCAGCTTCGGTGAATTCGAGATTTCCTCGGACGCGCAGCGCGAGCAGGCGATCCGTGAATTCGCGGAAAAGGGCCACAACCCGATCGTGATGGCGGGCTTCTCCTGGGCCACGCCGCTGGAAACCGTTGCCAAGGATTACCCGAACACCAAGTTCGCGATCATCGACATGGTTGTGGATGCGCCGAACGTGCGTTCGATCGTGTTCAACGAGCATGAAGGCTCCTACCTCGTCGGCATGATGGCGGCGATGGCCTCTGAGTCGGGCACCGTCGGCTTCATCGGCGGCATGGACATCCCGCTGATCCGTAAGTTCGCTTGCGGCTACGCACAGGGCGTGAAGGCCGTGAAGGCCGATGCGACCGTGATCTCCAACATGACCGGCACTACGCCTTCGGCTTGGAACGACCCGGTGAAGGGTTCGGAACTGACCCTCGCGCAGATCAGCCAAGGCGCAGACGTTGTTTACGCCGCAGCAGGCGGCACCGGTGTGGGCGTTCTGCAAACCGCAGCCGACCAGGACATCCTGTCGATCGGCGTGGACGCCAACCAGAACTACCTGCACCCCGGCAAGGTTCTGACCTCGATGATGAAGCGCGTGGACAATGCTGTTTACGACGCGTTCAAGTCAGGCGACGCGATGGAAACCGGCTTCAACGTGATGGGCATTTCCAACGGTGGCGTGGGCTACGCACTGGACGAGCATAACGCGGCACTGGTTTCCGCCGAGATGAAGGCCGCTGTGGATGACGCCGCCGCCAAGATCTCTTCGGGCGAACTCAAGGTGCATGACTACATGTCCGACGAAACCTGCCCGGCGCTGACCTTCTAAGGCAGAGCCACACGGCTTGAAACGAGGGGCCGCGCTGACCAATCAGTGCGGCCCTTTTTCAACAGTGACGCGGATATTCCGATGACTGACCCTGTGCTCGAACTCTCTGGCATTTCAAAGGCTTTCGGGCCTGTGCAAGCCAACAAGAACATTTCCCTGCGCGTGATGCCCGGCACGATCCACGGCATTATCGGCGAGAACGGAGCGGGGAAATCGACGCTGATGTCGATCCTCTACGGCTTCTACAAGGCCGATAGCGGCACGATCCGCATCAAGGGGCGCGAGATACAGATCGCCGATAGTCAGGCCGCGATCGCGGCGGGCATCGGCATGGTGTTCCAGCATTTCAAACTGGTGGAGAATTTCACCGTGCTCGAGAACGTGGTTCTCGGCGCGGAAGACGGGCGGCTTTTGCGCCCGTCGCTGGCGAAGGCGCGGGCGGAGTTGAAGGCGCTGGCCGAGGATTACGGGCTGAACGTCGATCCCGATGCCATAATCGAAGAGATCGGCGTGGGCATGCAGCAGCGTGTGGAGATCCTGAAGGCGCTCTATCGGCGCGCGGAAATCCTCATTCTGGACGAGCCGACAGGTGTGCTGACGCCTGCCGAAGCGGATCAGCTGTTCCGCATTCTGGCGCGGCTTCGGGAGGAGGGGAAAACCGTGATCCTCATCACCCACAAACTGCGCGAGATCATGGAGATCACCGACACGGTGAGCGTGATGCGGCGGGGCGAGATGACCGCCACGGTCAAGACGCCCGACACAAGCCCCGAGCATCTGGCCGAATTAATGGTGGGCCGTAAGGTGCTGTTGCAGGTCGATAAAGTGCCTGCCACCCCCGGCAAGGCGATGCTGGAAGTCGAGAACCTCAAAGTGACCGACAGCAAGGGCGTTGAGCGCCTGAAAGGCGTGAGCCTCGAGGTGCGCGCGGGCGAGATTCTCGGGATTGCAGGCGTGGCCGGGAATGGCCAGTCGGAGCTTCTGGAGGTGCTGGGCGGCATGCGCGCGGGGCGCGGCAAAGTGCGGGTGGAAGGCGCGGAGATCGACCTGACGGGGCGCAACTCCAACGGCCAGACACGGCGTGCGCGCGGGATTGCCCATGTGCCTGAAGACCGCCAGCGCGAAGGCCTCATCATGGATTTCTTCGCATGGGAAAACGTTGCCTTCGGTTATCACCACAGCGCGGCCTACAATCGTGGCCTCTTCATGGACAACGCGGCGCTGCAAGCCGATACGACCGCGAAGATGGAGCGCTTCGATGTGCGCCCGCCAAACCCTTGGCTTACGGCGAAAAACTTCTCAGGTGGTAATCAGCAGAAGATCGTCGTGGCGCGCGAAATCGAGCAGGGGCCAAAGATCCTTCTGGTGGGCCAGCCGACGCGCGGGGTCGATATCGGCGCGATCGAGTTCATCCATAAACAGATCGTGACGCTGCGCGATCAGGGCGCGGCAATCCTCCTTGTGTCGGTGGAACTGGACGAGATCATGAGCCTCTCGGACCGCATCGCGGTGATGTTCGACGGGCGCATCATGGGCGAGCGGATGCCGCAGGATACGACGGTGCAGGAACTCGGCCTTCTGATGGCCGGGATGAACGGAAAGGCAGCCTGAGCATGGACAAGATGCCGAAATGGGCAGACGTGGTTCTGATCCCGCTGATCTCGCTCTTCCTTGCCGCACTGGGCGCGGGCGCTGTGCTGATGGCAACGGGGCATGACCCGATTGCCGCTCTGGGCGTGATGATCGAAGGCGGGATGGGATCGTCCCGCGCTTGGGGCTACACGCTCTATTATGCGACGAACTTCATCTTCACGGGGCTCGCCGTGGCCGTGGCGATCCACGCGCGACTGTTCAATATCGGGGCCGAAGGGCAAGCCCTTCTGGGGGGCGTTGGCGTGGCCGTGGCCTGCTTGCAAATCCCGTGGCCGCACTGGTCTTTGGCGGTGTTGGGTGCTTTGGTTTTTGCGGGCCTTTTCGGCGGCTTATGGGCCATAGTGCCGGCATGGCTTCAAGCAAAACGCGGCAGCCATATCGTGATCACGACGATCATGTTCAACTTCATCGCGGCGGCTTTGCTCAACTTCCTCTTGGTGGAAGTGATGAAGCCTGCGGGCGTGATGGAGCCTGCCACGGCGAGCTTCCCCGAAGCCACGCACTTGCCGAGCTTCGCGGATATGCTGGGGGTCTTTGGCATTCCCTTCGCCTCGGACGCGCCTGCGAATTTCGCCTTTATTCTGGCGGTGATCGCCTGCGTTCTGGTTTGGCTTCTCATCTGGCGCACGCGGCTCGGCTATGAAATCCGCGCCTTCGGGCATTCGGAAACCGGTGCGCGTTATGCCGGGATTTCTGGCGTGAAGATCATCGTGATTGCCATGGTCATTTCGGGTGCCCTGGCCGGGATGATGAGCGTGAACAACGTGATGGGCGAGGCGGAGCGGCTGGTGCTGAACTCGTCGGAGGGTGCGGGCTTTATTGGCATTGCGGTGGCCCTCATGGGGCGCAACCATCCCATGGGCGTGTTCCTTGCCGCTGTTCTCTTCGGCTTCCTCTATCAGGGCGGCGCACAGCTTTCGTTCCAACTGCAAATCCCGCGCGAGATGGTGACGGTGATCCAGGCTTTGGTGATCCTCTTCACCGGCGCGCTCGACCAGATGATCCGGGGGACGTTGGAGCGTGCTTTCCTTGCCGCACGGAAATGGAGGGCCTGAGCCATGGATTTTCTGACACTTTTGCAAATTCTCGATGCCTCCCTGCGCTTGGCCACGCCTTTGCTGCTCGCCTGCCTTGCGGGGCTTTTCTCGGAGAGGGCGGGGATTTTCGACATCGGGCTTGAAGGCAAAATGCTGGTGGCGGCGTTTCTTGCCGGGGCGATTGCGGCGACATCGGGCAATGTTTGGCTCGGGCTCTTGGCGGGGATCGGGGCGTCTTTGATGCTGTCCGTGGTGCACGGGCTTGCCTCGATCACCTTCCGGGGCAACCAGTTGATTTCCGGTGTGGCGATCAACTTCTTTGCGGCGGGCCTCACGGTGGTGGCTTCGCAAAGCTGGTTCGGCCAAGGCGGGCGCACGCCGCAGCTTTCGGGCGCTGCACGTTTCGATCCGATCATCTGGCCGGGGGCGATCACCAAGATCAAGGATCTGCGCAAGGCTGACCCGCTGGATCAGGCCTATTCGGAGCTTCTCTCGGGCCATGCGATTATCGTCTATGCAGCGCTTCTCTTGGTGCCGCTGTCGTGGTGGGTGCTTTACCGCACGCGCTTTGGCTTGCGGCTGCGGGCTGTAGGCGAGAACCCTGCGGCAGTGGATACGGCCGGGATTTCGGTGGTGCGCCTGCGATACTCGGCGGTGCTCATTTGCGGCGTGCTCTGCGGCATCGCCGGGGCCTACCTCTCAACCGCGCTTCAAGCAGGTTTTGTAAAAGATATGACCGCCGGACGGGGATATATCGCCCTTGCTGCGCTGATTTTCGCAAAATGGCGGCCGTGGTATGCGCTCTATGCCTGCCTCTTGTTCGGCTTCCTGCAAGCCTTGGCGCTGCGCCCGGACGTGCTGGAGAAGGCCATCGGCCTCAAGGTGCAGGTGCAACTTCTCGATGCGCTGCCCTATATCCTGACTGTGATCATTCTTGCCGGTTTCGTCGGCAAGGCCATCCCGCCGCGTGCGGGGGGAGAACCCTATGTCAAAGAGCGCTGAGCTTGTTTCGCTGATCCAGTCCCGTGCCGGGGCCGAGCCTGTGCGGCTTGGCCTTGTGCTGGGCTCCGGCCTTGGCCATCTGGCGGAAGCGGTGGAGGGCGTGGCGATCCCCTATGAGGATCTGCCGGGATTTCCGCATGCAGGCGTTTCGGGACATAATCCGAAGCTCGTGATCGGCACTTTGGAAGGCCAGCGCGTGGCCGTGTTCGGCGGGCGGGCACATTACTACGAGAAGGGCGATCCGGCGGTGATGCGGTTGCCGCTCGAAGTGCTGAAAGGTTTGGGCGCGGAAGGGGTGATCCTGACGAATGCGGCAGGCTCGCTCCGCCCCGACATGCCGACAGGATCAATTATGTGCCTCTCGGATCATATCAACTTCTCCGGCCTGAACCCGCTGATCGGGGAGCCGACTGACGCGCGCTTCGTGCCCCTGACCGATGCACATGACCCCGAGTGGTGCGCCGCACTGGTGGCCTCTGCGGCAGGCGAGGGCGTGAGCATGGCGCAGGGCATTTACGCTTGGTATTCCGGCCCCTCCTTCGAGACGCCTGCGGAAATCCGAGCGCTGAAGATCCTTGGCGCGGATGCGGTGGGCATGTCGACGGTGCCGGAAGTGATCCTCGCGCGGTTCCTGAAAATGCGCGTTTCGGCCATTTCCACCATCACCAATATGGCGGCGGGGATGAGTGCCGAGAAGATCAGCCACGAGCACACCAAGGCGATGGCGCCCTTGGGGGCGGCGAAGCTCGAAAAGGTGCTGCGTCGGTTCCTGCGGGATATGGGCTAAGGCCAGCAGCGTTGATCCGATAGGGCCAGATGCGGAAAACGCCGCACCGCCGCAATATTTCGGGGATCAGTATTTGACACCCGGACGTGAAAGGCGTCTGGTGGAAAAAAACACTTCACCGGCTGTTGCCCATGCAAATCTATCTCCCCATCGCGGAAATGGCGACCAACGCCCTCCTGCTTCTGGGGCTTGGCGGGTTCGTGGGCGTGCTTTCGGGGCTTTTCGGCGTTGGTGGTGGTTTTCTCCTGACGCCGCTGCTTTTCTTCATCGGTGTGCCGCCTGCGGTGGCCGTGGGCACGCAATCCTCGCAGATCGTGGCCTCGTCGGTGTCGGGTCTCTTGGCGCATTTGCGGCGGAAGACCGTTGATCTGAAAATGGGATCGGTTCTCTTGGTGGGCGGCCTTGCGGGGGCACTGCCGGGGGTGATGCTCTTCGCCTGGCTCAAATCCATCGGGCAGGTCGATCTGGTGGTGCAGCTTTGCTACGTGGTGTTTCTGGGCATCATCGGCGGGCTGATGTTCATTGAGAGCTTGGCGGCGCTCCGGCGCGCCAAGAAATCGGGCGGTGCTCCGGCGCGGCGGCGTTACCGGAACTGGGTGCACACCATGCCCTTGAAGATGCGGTTCCGCGTCTCAGGCCTTTATATCTCGATCATTCCGCCGGTTCTGGTGGGTTTCGCTGTTGGGCTTCTCTCGTCGATTATGGGCGTGGGCGGCGGCTTCATCATGGTGCCCGCGATGATCTATATCCTCCACATGCCGACGAAGGTTGTGGTGGGCACATCGCTTTTCCAGATCCTCTTTGTGGCGGCCTTCACGGCGATCCTGCATGCGACGACGAATTACACCGTGGATATCGTGCTGGCGCTCCTTCTGCTGATCGGCGGCGTGATCGGCGCCCAATTCGGGGCGCAACTGGCGGTGTGGCTGCGGGCCGAGCAGTTGCGCATTCTGCTCGCGGGCATGGTGCTGCTCGTATGCTTCAAACTGGCGTTCGACCTCGTGTTGACGCCGTCGGAGCTTTATTCCGTTTCTGCGGTGGGAGGGCACTGATGCGCGCCCTTCTGATCGCTCTCCTGAGCTTCCTCCCGTTCCTGCCTGCTGTGGCGGAGGAGACGGTGGTTTTGGGCCTGAGCCAGGACAAGGTTTCGATCACCACGCGGTTCGATGGTTCGAACCTCCTGATTTTCGGCGCGATCAAGCGCGAGGCGCCGATGCCGGACGGGCCGCTGGATTTGATCGTCACGCTGGCGGGGCCGACGCAGGCGATCACGGTGCGCCGTAAAGAGCGACGGTTCGGCATCTGGGTGAACGCGGAAGCAGTGCCGATGAGCCAAGCGCCCGCCTTCTATGCCGTGGCCAGCACGGCCCCCCTGCCGGAGATCCTCAATAACGTCGACGATCTGCGCCATACGATCACCATCCCGCGCGCAATCCGCGCCGTGGGGGCCACGTCGGTTGCGCAGGACGTGGAGAATTTCATTGATGCCCTCGTGCGGATCCGCATGAACAAAGGCCAATACCAGATACTGGAAGGCGCGGTGCGGCTCGACGAGGACACGCTTTTCCGCACCGAAATCACCTTGCCCTCGGCCCTGACCGAAGGCGTGTACCCGACCCGGATTTTCCTTTTGCGGAACGGCGCGGTGGTGGCGCGCCACGATGCGGTGATCAATGTGCAGAAGGAAGGGATCGAACGCTCGCTCTTCGAGATGTCGCGCGAACAGCCGTTGCTTTATGGCATCCTGTCTCTGGTCATTGCGGTTGCTGCGGGCTGGGGCGCGTCGGCCTTCTTCCGGATGATCCGTCAGGCCTGATTACGCTGGACTTTCCCTGAGCCGCTTCCGAAACTCAGGGCGGGACAAGAGGGGAGAGCGCCATGACCGCGACACGACGCACCGGATTTTTCTTTGACGAATTGTGCTTCTGGCACGGGGGCGGGAATTACGCGCTGACCCTTCCGCTCGGCGGCTATGTGCAGCCCTTGGCGGCGGGCGGGTTGCCGGAAAACCCGGAAACCAAGCGGCGGTTGAAGAACCTCATGGACGTGTCTGGGCTGATGCGGGATCTCGTGCCTTCAAGCGCGGAGCCCGCCAAATGGGAAGACCTCGCGCGGGTGCATCCCGAGGCGTTCCTCACAAAATTCAAAGAAGCCTCCGATGCGGGTGGCGGCGAGTTGGGCCTCAGAACACCCTTCCTCAAGGGTGGTTTCGAGATTGCGGCCCTCTCGGCAGGCCTTGCGAAGGCGGCGCTTTTCGCGGTGATGCGGGGCGAGGTGGATAATGCCTATGCGCTCTCCCGCCCGCCGGGGCATCATTGCCTGCCGGATTGGCCGAACGGGTTTTGCCTTCTCAACAACATCGGCATCGCGGTCGAGGCCGCGAAGGCCGCCGGATTGGGGCAGCGCTTTGCCGTGGTAGATTGGGACGTGCATCACGGCAATGGCACGGAGGCAGTGTTTTACGAACGCGACGACGTGCTGACGATCTCGCTGCATCAGGAACTGAACTACCCGACCGATACCGGCTATTTCGAAGATCGCGGCAAGGGTGCGGGTGAGGGCTATAACATCAACCTGCCGCTGCCGCCCGGCGTGGGGCATGTGGGCTATCTGGAAACCATGGAGCGGATCGTGATCCCGGCGCTGGAGCGGTTCAAGCCGGATGCCATCATCGTGGCTTGTGGCTTCGACGCGGGCATTTTCGACCCCTTGGCGCGGATGATGTGCACGGCGGAAACCTTCCGTGCCATGACCAGGCAAATGCGCGAAACCGCCGAGCGGCTTTGCGGCGGGCGTTTGGTATTGGTGCACGAGGGCGGCTATTCCGAAGCCTATGTACCCTTCTGCGGCCACGCGACCATTCAGGAACTGGCGGGATCGGATCGCGAAGCCCCTGATCCGATGGCGCCGATCCTTGAAAAGCGCCAACCCAACGCGCGGTTCAACGCGTTTATCTCGGGGATCATCGGGGAAATGGCAGAAAACTTGGGGTTGGTATGAGAGAGGGGGGCTCTGCCCCCCTCGGCCTTCGGCCTCACCCCCCGGGATATTTCCGAAAGCGAAAATTCAGGCGTTTGTGGCGGCCCAGTCCCAATAGAGGTCGCGGGTGCGTTTGGTGAGGGCGCCGACTTCGTAATGGCGGTCGTCGAAGCGGGTGACGGGGGTGACTTTTGACATATTGCCGGAAAGGAAAACCTCGTCGGCGGCTTCGAAATCCGCGAAGGTGAGCACCGTTTCGATCACTTCGACGCCGTCGGCGCGGAGGTTCGAGATGTGGCGCGCGCGAGTGATGCCGGAAAGGAAGGTGCCATTGGCGATGGGGGTGAAGACCACGCCGTCTTTCACCATGAAGACATTTGCCGTGGCGCTTTCGGCGACATTGCCCATGGCATCGGCGACAAGCGCATTGCCGAAGCCTTTCTGGCGGGCTTCTTTCAGCATGCGGGCGTTGTTGGGATAGAGGCAGCCTGCCTTGGCGTTGACCACAGCGTCTTCGAGCACAGGGCGGCGGAAGCGTGTGCGGGTGAGGGTGGTGCTGGATGTGGGGGGCGCGAAGGGGATTTCCTCAAGGCAGATGGCAAAGCCCGTGGTGTCTTCTGAGGGAACGATGGCGGTGATGTCGCCGTCGATGCCCCAATACATCGGGCGGATGTAGACGGGCGCTTCTTTGGCGTAGGCGGAGAGGCCTTCCTTCACGATCTCGACCATGTCTTCGGCGGAGACGGTGGGCGTCAGCATGAGCGCGCGGGCGGAGTTGTTGACGCGGGCGCAGTGGCGGTCGAGATCGGGGGTCAGGCCATGGGCTTGGCGGGCGCCGTCGAAAACGCCGGAGCCGAGCCATGCGCCGTGATCGGCGGCGCGGATGATGAGGGCATCGCCCTGATGCCATTCACCGTTGAAATAGGTGCGGATATTGGTGCCGGTGGCCATATGCTTCTCCCTCGCTTTGGGGCGACTTTGGCAGGGCTTCGGGGCGGTGTCAAAACATCGGGTCGGGGAGGCGCTGGCCGTCGATCACGAGGCCGGTGATGGCAGCGCGTCCCTCTGGCGACAGCGCGACGAGAAGGCCGAGCCGGCTTTCCTGCCGCAGGGTTTCGAGAGCCTTGGCGCGGATCTCGGGGGCGTAGTAGCGCTGGATCGGGAATTCGAGGCTGAACTGCGTGGCGTCCGAATAGAGGAGCGTGCCTTCTATGGCGGTACCACCGGGCCGGGCCGAGAGCGTTTCGGGCTGCCAGAAACCGTCCGGGCCTTCGCGCAGTGTGACCCAGACCGGATCGCCGGAGCGGAGCGTGGGATCTGCGGTGACGCTTTCGCGGGGGATTTCGCTGATCGCGAGGCGGATCACTGTGTAATGGCCGCGCAGGAGGTCGCGCGGGTCGATCATGGTGGTTTCCAGCGCCACAAGGGTGCCTTTGGTACGCAGGAGTATCTGGTCGGCCATGCCCCAGAGGGCGAGGGCCGTTTGCAACAGGGCGGCGGCGATGAGGGCAGTGGCTTTCATTCCTGCGCTCCCCACTTCAGGTGGCCGAAACCCCATGCTCCACCGATGAGGATCAGGCCCGCACCGAGGTAGAATCCTGCCGTGCCGATTAGGGAACCCAGCGTTTCGAAATAGAGCGTGAAGAGCGTGAGGATGAAACCCGTGAGGCCTAGAGAGGGCAGGGCAGGGAGGCTGTGCCGCCAGCCCATCCGGAGGCTCCAGAGGGCGAGGCCGAGGGCGAAAGCGGCAAAAGGCCAAGGTCCGAGCGGGAGGGCGAGCACGGGAATGGCGAGCGCGGTGAGAAGGATGCAAATGCGCCTGTCATAGAGAGCGGGGCCTTCTTTTAGCGCGAGGGCTGCGGCGAGGGCGATTGGCGGGATGGACGCGAGGACGCTCAAGGGGGAAGTACGGAACTCCCGCTGCCAGTCCTCTGCGCCGAGGAAGAGAAGGAGTGTCGTGGCAATGGCCGCGCCGAGAAGCCAGCCCAGAAGCGCCGTTTCGAAGCTTTTCAGGTGGCGCGGCCCCAATGCCGAGTGAAGTGCCAGACCGGAGAGGGCGATGAGCGAGGGATAGGTGAAAAACACCGCCCAAGGGGGCATATCGAACCGCCCGAGTGTGCCTGCGATCCACGCGAGTGTGGCAAAGGTCAGGATATGGCCGCTGAGGCGGTGGCGGGCACGGAGTGCGCCGTAGCTCGCGAAGGCGAGGAGGGCAAGAAAGATCAGGTCTGGCGGGCCAAACGCCGTGCGGTCTATGCGGGCTATGTCCCAGACGGGGAGGAGAAGGGCGGAGAGCGCCAGGGCCCAGCGCCCGCCGGAAAGCATTGTGCCTGCTAGCGCGCCGATGGCCCAGAGGAAAACCGCGTCCTGCCAGTCGCCTTGGATGTAGAAAATCTGGCTGACAAGCGCGATGGTCGCACCGAACGCTATGGTGGCAAAGAGGGTGGCGGCCTCGAAGCGGTTGGTGTCGCTGCGCCAGATCCATGCGAGGCCCCAGCCGGACCAGAGGAGCCCAAGCAACAGTGCGAGGCGCAAGGCGTGGGGCATCTCCTCCCAATTCGCGCCAACGAATGTCAGCACTGCAAGTCCGAGGCAGATCGTACCCGCCCAGATTACCGTCCGGTTGAAATCGCGGGGTTTCGCGGGGCCGAGATCGGTACGCAGCGCATGAGCGGTTTCCGGTAGAAGAAGTCCGCGCGCTTCCCAATCGGTGAGCGCGTCGTCAAGCAGGTTGCGGCGGGATTTCCAATGCATGGCGCAGCTCCTTTCATTCAACCTCTGCGAAAGCCGCGCGTGGTTCAAGAATGAAAAATCCGGCGCCGGAGAGGGCGCCGGGGGAACTCGTGCTAAAAATTGCTTGATGAAAGGGATTAGCCGATCAGCCCGCCATCCTTGCGGGAGATGGCGTAGACGCCCGAGCGCGGCACAGTGCCCTCGCCGCCAGGGAAGGAGGAGCCGCCTTCTTCGCCCGGATGCTGGATGCCCACGAACATGGTGCGGCGGTCAGGCGACCAGCACATGCCCGTGATCTCGCATTCCTTCGGGCCAACGAGGAAGCGGCGGATTTCTCCGGTCACCGTATCGCCTGCCAGCATCTGGTTATTGCCTTGGCCCGCGAAATCCTTGTCGTTCGAGTAATTCCCGTCGGTCTGGATCCAGAGAAGGCCCGTCTCGTCGAACATCATCCCGTCCGGCGAGTTGAACATATTGCCGGTGTTGATATTGGCGGAACCGGCATAGGCATCGGAATGCACGGTGGGATTGCCCGCGAGGGCGTAAAGATCCCATGTGAAACCTTGCGCCGTGTGATCGCCACCTGCTGGCCACCAGCGCGCGATCTGGCCGTAGTTATTGCCTTCGCGCGGGTTCGGGCCGCCCACGGGGGTATCATCGCCGCCAGCATTCGGCTTCTTGCCGCGGTTCTTGTTGTTGGTCAGAGCCACATAGACCTCGGGGCGGGTCGGATGGGCGGCCACCCATTCCGGGCGGTCCATCGTTGTGGCACCCACTTTCGAACCTGCGAGGCGGGTGTGCACGGCGATTTCTGCGTCAGACATGCCGGTGGTTTCCGGTGTCAGGGCAAGCCATTCGCCTTTGCCGTCATCGCTGAACTTGGCCACGTAAAGCGTGCCTTTGTCGAGCAGATCGGCGTTGTTTCCGGTGGCCGAATAGGTGCCTTCCGAGACGAAGCGGTAAAGGAACTCGCCGCGCTCGTCGTCGCCCATATAGACCACGACCTTGCCATTCGCCGCGACCACCACTTCGGCGTTCTCGTGCTTGAAGCGACCAAGCGCGGTGCGCTTTTTCGGGGTGGCCGTGGGGTCGAACGGGTCGATCTCCACGACATAGCCCGCGCGGTTGGCTTCATTCGGGTGTTTCGAGACGTCGAAACGCTCGTCGATCTTGGCCCAGCCATAGCCCCAGTCCTTGGCGGAGATGCCATAGCGCTTCAATTCGGCGCTCACCTCGTGGGCTTCATCGGCGGCGGAGAAGTAGCCGTTGAAGTTTTCCTCGCAGGTCAGGTAGGTGCCCCACGGCGTTTCGCCATTGCCGCAATTGTTCCATGTGCCGAGCGTCTTGGTGCCCGTGGAATCGGCGGCGGTTTTCAGGAAATCAGAACCTGCGGCGGGGCCAGTGAGGTCCATCTCGGTTTTGGGCGTGATGCGGCGGTTCAGGTCGCTGTCTTTCACGGCAGCCCAGACGCCGTCCACCAGCGCGATTTCCGAAACGGTCACGCCATGGGCCACCATGCCCTTCTCGATGTCGTCGTCATTAGCGGGCGTGCCCTCGGCATTGCCCCAGATCAGGATGGTGTTGGTGTATTCGTTGTTCACCACGATCACGTGGCGGTCGCCCTTGGTGAACACGGCCATGCCATCGTTATTGTCGCCCATGGCGCGGGCTTGGCTGGCGGCGGTGCCTCGGGTGGTGTGATCGAACTCCGGCACGTCCGACCAGAGCGGCTGGCCCCATTGCAAGAACGGACGCCACTCGAAGCCCTTGGGCAGCGCGATCGTATCCTCCGTAGAGGTGGGGATGGCGGAAAAGCCGAAACGGTCTTCGGTCGCGAGCGCAGGGCGCGTCAGCGCGGAAGAGCCGATGAGGAACGAGCCCAAGCCGAAGCTCATCACACCGCCCAAGAAGCCACGGCGGGAAAGGGCGCTTTCGACAACGCGGTCGAAATCGGTGGTTTCGGGGCGCGGGTTCACCCGCTCGTCATGCTCGTCGAAGCTCAGTTTGTCTTTCGCCATCTCGCGTCTTCCTTCTGTCCATGCCGCCTGATGCGGTCGGGGCAGACCATCGGATGATTCCGCAACGGTTCTGTGACATGGGCGCGCAACGGGCATTTTCGCTCGAGTGAGGCCATCACTGCCCTTGTCGGTGGCGCGGAAGGCGCTAAAGGTGAGGCCATGAAAATACTCTTTCTTGGCGATGTGATGGGGCGCGCGGGGCGCAAGGCAGTGAGCGATCACCTGCCGCGCTTGTGCGCTGAGTGGAAACTCGATTTCGTTGTGGTGAACGGCGAGAATGCGTCTTCCGGCGCCGGGCTGACAGCGGATCACGCGAAAAGCCTCTTCGAGGCGGGCGCGGATTGCGTGACCTTGGGCGACCATGCCTTCGATCAGAAAGACATGTTCGGCTATATCGAGAACGACCAGCGCATCGTCCGCCCGATTAACTTCGCGAAAACGGCACCTGGGCGCGGGCATAAGGTGTTTCAGGATGCGCGCGGGCGGAAAGTGCTTGTGGCGCAGGTTTTGGGCAATGTCTTTATGAAACGCGCCTTCGACGATCCCTTCTCGGCCATCGACGGTATCCTGCGCGCCTTCCCCTTGGGCGGTGCTGTGCAGGCGGCCATTGTGGATGTGCATTGTGAAGCCACTTCCGAGAAGATGGGCATGGGCCATTGGTGCGACGGGCGCGCCTCGCTCGTTGTGGGCACGCATACCCATGTGCCCACGGCCGATGCCCAGATCCTTCCCGGTGGCACGGCGTTTTTGTCGGATGCAGGCATGTGCGGCGATTACCTCTCGGTGATCGGCATGGAAAAAGAAGAGCCGATGCGTCGCTTCGTCACCGGTATGGCCAAGGGCCGGTTCACGCCTGCGATGGGCGAGGCCACGCTATCAGGCGTCTATATCGAAACCGATGACCGCACTGGAAAAGCCTCGCGGATCGAGATGGTCCGACAAGGTGGCCGCTTGGCCCAATCCGGCCCGTAAATGCAGCGCTTTGGCCTCTCCGTCGTTCTGATCCTGATCGGGGTGGGCTGGGGCCTCACACAGCCCCTGACCAAACTTGCGGTTTCCACAGGCCATGGGCAGTTCGGGCTGATCTTCTGGCAGCAAATGGTGATGGTAGTGGCGCTGGGCGGGTTGATGCTGGCCACGGGGCGTGGCTTGCCACGGGATAGAGCGTCTCTGACGGCCTATGTGGTGATCGCGCTCATCGGCACGATCCTTCCCAATTCCGCGAGCTACAAAGCCGCTGCGCATCTTCCCGCAGGGGTGATGTCGATCCTCCTGTCGCTCATCCCGATGCTCGCCTTTCCGGTGGCACTGGCCTTCGGGCTGGAGAAGTTCCGCATCTCGCGCCTATGGGGGCTCGGGCTCGGGATGTCAGCTGTCCTCCTCCTCGTGGTGCCCCAAGCAAGCCTGCCGGACCGCGCCATGGTGCCATGGGTGGCGATGGCCTTGGTGGCGGGCATCTCCTACGCCTTCGAAGGAAATTTCGTGGCGCGCTGGGGCACAGGAAAAGCCGACGCCATCCAGACCATCTTCGGTGCGGCGCTTGTGGGCGCGGTATTGGCTCTGCCGCTGACACTCTTCTCCGGGCAATGGATCGACCCTCGGGCCGGCCTTGGCGTGCCGGAAGGGGCGCTCGTGCTCTCAAGCCTCGTGCACGCGGCTGTCTATACCTCTTACGTCTGGCTTGTCGGTCGTGCGGGGCCGGTGTTTGCCGTACAGTGCAGTTATATCGTCACAATTTCCGGGGTGTTCTGGGCGATGGGCCTTCTGGGCGAAAGCTACTCTCCCTATATCTGGGCGGCTCTCGGCCTGATGTTGGGCGGTTTGGCGCTGGTTCAGCCTCGTCCGGCCGAGGCGCTTGAAGCTGCGGCGGCAATCGCGGACACTGGCGAAAAGGTATAACGGGGCCCTCATGCAGCTTTTCCAGTTCTCGCAAGATGTTCAGGCTTGGCTCGCGCTTGGCATTTTGGTGCTGATGTTTGCAGCCTTCCTGAAGGAAAGCTTCCCCACCGAAGTGGTCGCCATCGTTGCCGCAGCCTCGATGATCCTGCTGGGCCTCTTGCCCATCGACAAGGCAACGGCGGTGCTTTCCAACACCGCACCGTGGACAATCGCGCTCATGTTTATCGTGATGGGGGCCTTGGTGCGCACGGGTGCGCTCGATGTGCTCACCACACTTGCCGATAAACACGCGCGGAAGAATCCCAAGGCCGCAATCGCGATCGTCGTAATCTGCGTGGCTTTGGCCTCTGCGATCATGAACAACACGCCTGTGGTGGTGGTGATGCTGCCGATCTTTGTGCAGCTCTCGAAAACCATCGACACATCGGCCTCCAAACTCCTGATCCCGCTCTCTTATGCCGCGATCCTCGGCGGCACGCTGACGCTCATCGGCACCTCGACGAACCTCTTGGTCGACGGTGTGGCGCGGGCGCAGGGGCTAGAGCCGTTCTCGATGTTCGAAGTCACTCCCCTGACCGCCATTCTCGTGGCATGGGGCTTGATCTACTTGGCCGTATTCGGCCCGATCCTGCTGCCGGACCGCGCCAGCATGGCTACACTCCTGTCAGACCGCAGCAAGATGAAGTTCTTCACCGAAGCGGTGATCCCGCCGGAATCGAACCTCATCGGTCGCGAAGTGCTTTCGGTGCAGCTTTTCAAACGCGAAGGTGTGCGCCTGATCGACGTGATCCGTGGCGATCTTTCCCTCCGTCGCAACCTTCAAGGCGTCACCCTGCAAGTGGGGGACCGCGTGGTTCTCCGCACGCAGATGACCGAGCTTCTCAGCCTCCAGCGCAACAAGGAACTGAAACGCGTCGATCAGGTGAGCGCCGTCGAGACCAAAACAGTCGAGGTGCTCATCACCCCGGGATGCCGGATGGTTGGCCGCACGTTGGGCGAGATGCGCCTTCGCCGCCGTTATGGTGTTTACGTTCTCGCTGTGCACCGCCGGAACCAGAACATCGGCCGCCAGTTGGACGAGCTTGAAGTGCGCGTGGGCGACACGCTGCTGCTCGAAGGGGCGCCTGCAGACATCCAGCGATTGGCCACCGATATGGAGATGGTCGACGTCTCGCATCCTTCGGCACGGGCCTATCGCCGTGGCCATGCCCCGATTGCGGTGGCAACCCTCATCGGCATCGTGGCTCTGGCCTCGATTGGCGTTGCCGAAATCCACACGCTCGCTTTCCTCGGTGCCGCATTAGTGCTGGTCACCCGCTGCATCGACGCGGACGAAGCCTTCAGCCATATCGACTCGAGCCTCCTTGCCCTCATCTTCTCGATGCTCGCTGTGGGTGCTGGCTTGGATCACACAGGTGCGCTCAAGAAGCTCGTCGATGCCATCGCGCCCTCAATGTCCAGCTTACCGCCCTTCCTTGTTGTTGCGGCCGTTTTCATGCTGACAACAACGCTGACCGAGGTCGTTTCGAACAATGCCGTTGCCGTCATCATGACACCAATCGTGATCGGCTTGGGCAATTCGATCGGCGTCGATCCGCGCCCCTTGGTGGTGGCGGTGATGGTCGGTGCTTCCTTCGCTTTCGCGACCCCCATCGGCTACCAGACGAACACGCTGGTTTATGGTCCCGGCGGCTACAAGTTCACCGACTTCATGAAAATTGGCGTGCCTTTGAACCTGATGATGGGGCTGCTGGCGTCTGTGCTGATCCCGCTGATCTGGCCGCTGTAAGCGCCGAGCGAGTGGCGAAATCGTCCTGCCCCACATGCATGTTTTTCGGCAGCGGGTAGCTCGGATCGAACTCTGCGGTTGCCCCGTAGCCGAAGGCGCTATCCTGCACGAAGCTGCGCCCGCGCATGAAGGGCCAAGCCTCGCGGCGCAGGAACAACTGGTCGGTCACCCGGCTGTTGAGCACCTTTTCCTGCTCTTTGACGAACTTCAGGATGCGCTTGCCCATCTGCGGGATATTCCCCCGATGTGCGCCCCAGAGGCCCGCCAGCACAAGTTCCGAATGGGTCACGTAATCGCGCATCACGTGGAAGGGTTGCCCCGAGGCCAGCCAATCCTGCACCGCAACCGCTTCCCGGATCGAAGGGACGGAATCCACGTCACGCACGAGGTAGAGGTCGACGTCTTTGTCGTCCTCGACAAGAAACCGCCAGAACAGCCCGTATTGCGCCGCCGCGAGCCTCGGCACTTCCTTGATCTCGGCCCCTTCGGCCATCAACGTCTGCTTGGTGGCCATAGGCACCGAGCCATCCACGTAAAAGCGCGGCGTCCAGCCGGGATAGAGGTGGCGCGCCACGATCACATTGCGCACCACACCTTCGAGATAGCGCAGCCCTTTGCCTTAAAGCGAATAGGCGATGACGTTTCGCTCAGGCGTTTCCGGATTGAAGCTGTGGATTTTCGGCGGCAACCGCTTGGCCAGTGTGCGCGCCTCGATTTCCTTCAGCTTCAGCGCATTCCTCCCCCATTTGCGGTTCCGCTCCCGATCCCCCGTGGTCCCGTACATTTCCGAGAGGAAACTCGCCCGAAGCGTCGGTTCCAAAGGCGTCTGCGGATCGGCGGCCAAACGAATGGCCTCTTAGTATTTCCGCGCGCGATAGAGCGCCGACACATGGTTCGCCGCCGCTTCCGGTGTCTGGGTGATCCGCCACACGATAGCCGTGCGCCAGATCGCTTCCTCGTAATTCCCGGTTTTGAACGCATGCGCCCCGATAATACGCTGTGCTGGCAGGAACCCTTCCGGCGCTTTTCTTAGATACTCCGCTTCGTCCTGGGATAGGGTGAGACTGCCCCGCGCCAGAATCGCCGCACAAAACTCGTCAAAATCTTTCTTCATACTGCTGTTCTATCCGCTGGTTTTCCTTGCGTCACCTGCCGAACACGCGGTGAGGGTGCCATGCGGGGTTGCCCTTTCCCATGCGACTGGCATATATCGGCGCGTCAATCAGAAATATCGTCGGAGAAGGTCATGGCGGGCCATTCAAAATGGGCCAATATTCAGCATCGCAAGGGTCGTCAGGATTCGATCCGCTCGAAGCTGTTTTCCAAGCTGTCCAAGGAAATCACGGTTGCCGCGAAGATGGGCGACCCCGATCCCGATAAGAACCCGCGCCTCCGCCTTGCGGTGAAAGAAGCGCGCTCGAATTCCATGCCGAAAGACAACATCGACCGCGCCATCAAGAAGGCGACGGGTGGTGATGCGGATATGTACGAAGAAATTCGCTACGAGGGCTACGGCCCCGGCGGCGTTGCCGTGATCGTCGAAGCGATGACCGACAACCGCAACCGCACTGCCTCGAACGTGCGTTCGACCTTCGGCAAGAACGGCGGCAACTTGGGCGAAACCGGCTCCGTCGGCTTCATGTTCGAGAAGAAGGGTGAAATCACCTACACCGCCAAAGTCGGCGATTTCGACAAGGTGATGGAAGCGGCCATCGAAGCGGGCGCGGAAGACGTGGAGGACACCGGCGAAGGCTACGCGATCTACTGTGCCGATACCGACCTCAACGAGGTATCCACCTCGCTCGAAGCGGCACTTGGTGAATCCGAGTCGACCAAGTTCATCTGGAAACCGACCACCACCACCGAGCTTGATCTCGAAGGCATGCAGAAGCTCATGAAGCTCCTCGACGCCCTCGAAGACGACGATGACGTCCAGCGCGTCACCGCCAACTTCGAAGCCTCGGACGAGGTGATGAGCCAGCTCTGATCTGGTTTCATATGCGGATTATTGGGCGCCTCTCGGGGCGCCCTTTTTCATTGATCGAGGCTTTGCGCTGCCGCGCGCCGGATCGCTTTGGTCAATGGCGCCAATGGCGCGGCTGTCAGGTGCCGGACCTGCCAGACCAAGGGCGTCGAAAAGGGTGTTTTCGAGGGCAGTTCCACCAAGTCCCCATTCGCCAGTAAACCCTTGGCAAGAACGGCCGGGTTCATCCCCCAACCCAAGCCCAACCGCGCCGCTTCCAAAAAACCCTGAGCCGTCGGAATGCGCACGACGGGAGGAGACAGCGGCCGCCCTGCGATCGTTTCGATCCATTCGTGCTGAAGGCGGTCCTTTTCGTTGAACTGCAAAATCGGTGCGTGCGCGAGCGCATCGGCAGTCACGCCTTCCGGAAAATAGCGCGCCCGGAAGGCGGGGGAACAACTGGCGTGATAGCGCATGCTCCCGAGCGGGATCGCATCGCACCCCTGCACACGCGCGATATGGTCAGTGATTGCCGCCACCACTTCGCCCCGGCGAAGCCAGTCCGCCGAATGAGTCTGATCGTCAACGACGATGTCGAAGAGGTATTCAAACCCTTGAAGCGCAGGCAAAAACCACGTCGCCAGACTATCGGCATTTACCGCGATCCTGAGCCGCACAGGTGCTGTTTCCTGCCCAATCTCTTCTGCCAACTGGCGTTCGAGAAGTGCCACGTCCGCCGCGTGCCGCGCCAGTCGCGCGCCTTCCGGCGTGGCGGTGCAAGGCACACCGCGCTGGATCAAAACGGCCCCGATCCGGTTTTCCAAGCCCTTGATACGCTGGGAAATGGCAGAGGGCGTCACACCCAATTGGGCCGCCGCGAGTTCGAAGGAACCCGTGGTGATCACAGCGGCAAGAGCGGAGAGTTGGGCAGGGTCTAGATGCATTAGAAATTCTTAATCAGGATGAATTTGTTTCGCTAGGCTTAATTTTTCCGCCCTGCTATCTCGCCGCAAAGAGGAGAAAAACTATGCAGGCAGCATTCGCAGGCTTGGGACTTGGCCTTTCGCTCATCATGGCCATCGGCGCGCAGAATGCGTTTGTGCTGCGCCAAGGGCTGAAGCAGCAGCATGTGCTGGCGGTCGTGCTGATCTGCGCGCTCTCGGATGCGGTGTTGATCACCGCAGGCGTTGCGGGCTTCGGCACTTTGGTCAAGGCGCTGCCGTGGCTCGAACCGGCGATGCGCTTTGGCGGTGCGGCATTTCTCTTGGTTTACGGCTTCCGCGCCTTCCGCGCGGCATGGCGGGGCGGTGAAGCGCTGGAAGCAGGGCAGGGGGCGGGAAGCCTGCGCGCCGCCGTCCTCACCTGTCTCGCCTTCACATGGCTCAACCCGCATGTCTATCTCGACACCGTGGTGCTCCTCGGCTCGATCTCCTCGCAATATGCCAACAAGCTGGCCTTTGCCCTCGGCGGAATGACCGCCAGCTTCGCCTTCTTCTTCTCGCTAGGCTTCGGCGCGCGCCTCCTCGCGCCGCTCTTCGCCAAGCCCGTGGCATGGCGCATTCTGGATGTGGTTGTGGGGGCGATCATGTGGACCATCGCGCTCAAACTCACCTTTGGTGGGTAAGCCCCCTTGACCCTTTTTCGTTAACATGTGTTTCATCCGGCCATGACAGCCGAGAAACCGATACGCCCTGTTCTGGGAGTTTTCTGGATGCTGGTGACGGGCCTCCTCTTTGTGGGCGTCACCGCACTGGTGAAATATCTTGGCCCCGAGGTACCCGCCGCGCAGGCCGCTTTCCTGCGCTATGCCTTGGGCCTCGTGTTTCTCTTGCCGATGCTGCCTTCGGTGGCGCGGGCGCGGCTCACGCGACAGGATTGGGGGCTTTTCACCCTGCGCGGGCTTGGCCATTCGGTTGCCGTTGCGCTCTGGTTCTTCGCCATGGCGCACATCCCGATCGCTGATGTGACGGCGATGAATTACCTCTCACCGATCTACGTCACCATCGGTGCGGCGGTTTTCCTCGGCGAGAAACTGGCGCTCCGCCGGATCATCGCCGTGGGCGTGGCATTGATCGGCGCGCTCATTATCCTAAGGCCGGGCTTCCGCGAGGTGGGCTCAGGGCATCTGGCGATGCTCGCGGCGGCCGTGGTTTTCGGCGGGTCCTACCTCTTGGCGAAACTGATGACCGACCGCACCAATGCCACGGTCGTGGTGGCGATGCTGTCCTTCTGGGTCACCGTCGGGCTTTCACCCATGGCCTATTCGGTCTGGGAAACGCCGGATTGGCACACGCTGACGGTGCTTATGGCCGTCGCCACGCTCGCCACCGCTGGTCATTACACGATGACGCTCGCCTTCTCCGTGGCCCCCGTTACGGTCACGCAGCCGGTTACCTTCCTGCAACTCGTCTGGGCAGTGTCGCTGGGCGCGGTGTTCTTTGGCGAGCCTGTCGATCCTTGGGTCGTGCTGGGCGGGATCGTTATCCTTGGTTCGGTCACGTTTATCACTTGGCGCGAAGCGGTGCTGAAGCGGCGCGCGATCACGCCGCCCGCACCTGCCACCAAGGTTTAACCACCGGGGTTGAGAAGCCGCGCCATCACGCCTTGGGGGCTGATGCTGCCCACAGGTGCGCTGTTCTGCAAAACTGCCAAAGGCTCCGGATTTTCGGCCAGTAGCGCCATCACCTCCGCCAAAGGTGCGCGTGCATCCACCTCGCGCCCCGATCCCGCAGGCGGCCCCATCACGTCCTCTGCAACCAGAACGCCGAGAGGGTTCATATGGGCCACGAATTCGGCCACATATTCAGTCGCTGGAGAGCGGAAAATCTCCTGTGGCGTGCCGCATTGCACGATCCGCCCGCCTTCCATAATGGCGATGCGATTGCCCAAGCGGAACGCCTCGTCGAGGTCATGCGAGACGAAGAGAATGGTGCGCCTGAGGCGCGCTTGCAGATCGAGAAGCTCGTCCTGCAGCCGCGTGCGGATCAAGGGATCAAGCGCCGAGAACGGCTCGTCCATCAACAGGATCGGCGCTTCGGTGGCAAAGGCGCGTGCCAAGCCCACCCTCTGCTGCATCCCACCCGAAAGCTCGCCCACCTTGCGGTTGGCCCAATCGGAAAGCCCGACCAGGGCCAGTTGCTCTTCGGTTTTTGCCGCCCGTGTGGCCTTGTCCATCCCCGCAAGCTCCAGCCCCAGCCAGACATTCTCGCGCACGGTCCGCCACGGCAGAAGTCCGAATTGCTGGAACACCATCGCCACATCATGCTGGCGCACCGAACGCAGCGCCTCGCCCTTGGCTTCGGTCACATTGACCGTGCCGTGCTTTGTGTTCACCCGCACGGCACCCCGCACGACGGGGTTGAGCGCATTCACCCCGCGCAATAGCGTGGACTTACCGGAGCCCGAAAGCCCCATCAGAACAAGGATTTCACCCTCTTCCACGGTGAGCGAACAATTATGCACGCCCAAAACCTGCCCGGTCGCCGCCTGCACTTCGGCGCGGCTCTTGCCCTCATCCATCAAAGGTAGTGCCGAGAGCGGCTTCTCCCCGAACACGATGGACACATTGTCGAATTCAACTGCCTTGCCCATCAGCGTTCCACCTTCAACATCCGGTCGAGCGAGATTGCCACGGCAACAATCACGAACCCGCTTTCAAACCCGAGGGCGATATTCACCGATCCAAGCGCCCGCACCACCGGAACGCCCAAACCATCCGCCCCCACGAGCGCCGCGATCACCACCATCGACAGAGACAGCATGATCGTCTGGTTTAGGCCCGCCATGATTTGCGGGAAGGCATAGGGCAATTCGACCTTGGTCAGCACTTGGCGCGGTGTTGCTCCGAAGGCGAGGGCCGCTTCACGCAGTGCCACAGGCACCAAGGCCACGCCGAGTTCCGTCAGGCGGATCGGCGCGGGCAGCACGAAAATGCAGGTCGCCACCAAGCCCGGCACCATGCCGATGGAGAAAAGTGCGATCATCGGAATGAGGTAAACGAAGGTCGGGATCGTTTGCATCATGTCCAGAATGGGCCGCATCGCATTGGAAAACTTCGGATTATGCGCGGCCTTGATGCCCAGCGGCACACCGATTCCCATGCACAAGAGGCAGGCGTAAAGGATCAGGGTGAGGCTTTCGAGGGTCTCGTCCCAATAGCCTTGGTTGATCACGAAGAGAAAGCAAAGCCCCACCAGAACGACAGGCTGCCAACGCCGCTGCAACACCCACGTCAGCCCGCAGAAAGCGGCCACCAGCACGAATGCCGGGATCAATTCCAGAACACCGAGAGTGCCGTCAATGAGGTCCGAGAGACGGTCATCGATCCACTCGAAAAACAAGGGAAACGTGTCGATGATCCAGTCAAAAAGCGCCTTCATCCAGCGCCCTAGCGGGATTTTCTGATCCTCGAGCCAGTTCATCTCGTTTGTCCGCTCCCGATGCTTGGTTTAGGTCTTTTCTTCCCGCACATGGGCCACGATGGCATTCGCATGCCCATGCCCCAGCCCGTGCGTTTCCTTGAGCCACGCCACAAGCTCCATATGCTTGAGGCCGGATTGCCTGTGCACAAGGTCGAGCCAGTGGGAAATCGGTTGCCCGTATTTCTTCACGATCGAAGGACAATACGATGCCGGCTCTTTGACCTTTTCCGTGTCACCCATGCGCACCCCCCAAAGAAAAACGGCGCGGGTTTCCCCGCGCCGATGGGTAAATCAGAGGCCCAGAGCCGCTTTCACAGCGCCCATGGCATCGCCACCGTCCTTGGTGGTCACGCCAGCAAGCCACGCGTCAAGTGCGGCCGGATTGGCCTTGAGCCACGCCGCTGCCGCTTTGTTCGGGTCTTCGCCGTCATTCAGGATCGCGCCCATGATCTCGTTCTCCATCTGGAGCGAGAACTCGAGGTTTTCCAGAAGCTTACCAACGTTCGAGCATTCGGCCACATAGCCCGCGCGGGTATTGGTATAAACCGTTGCTCCACCGAAATCGGGGCCGAAGAAATCGTCACCGCCCGTGAGGTAGGACATCGCGAAATTGGCGTTCATCGGGTGGGGTTCCCAACCGAGGAACACAACCGGCTCGCCTTTCTTCTCGGCGCGGGCGACCTGCGCCAGCATGCCCTGCTCGGAGCTTTCTACAACTTCGAAGCCCTTGAGGCCGAACACATCGCCCGCGATCATGTCGAGGATCAGGCGGTTGCCGTCATTGCCGGGCTCGATGCCGTAGATCTTGCCTTCCAGCGCATCCTTGTGAGCCGCGATATCCGCGAAATCCTTGATGCCCATGTCCGCAGCCGCCTTGTTGACTGCGAGCGTGTATTTCGCGCCTTGCAGGTTTGCGCGCACGGTATCCACGGTTTTGGCCTCGCGGTAGGCGGCGATATCGCCCTCCATGGTGGGCATCCAGTTGCCAAGGAAAACGTCCACGTCGCCTTTGGCCATCGAGGCATAGGTCACCGGAACCGAGAGCACTTTCACATCGGTTTCATAGCCGAGTGCACCCAGAACCGTGGTGGTGGCAGCGGTGGTTGCGGTGATGTCGGTCCAGCCAACATCCGAGAAAGTCACCTTATCGCACTGCGCATAAGCGGGCAGGGCGGCCACGAGGGCGAGGGCGGAAAGAGTGGTGCGAAGGGTCATGCTGTTCTCCCGAGCTTCATTTCTATTTGTGTTTCTTATTGTTGATTGACGAGTCAACAAAAAACATTCAAGCCTGAAGGGCAAACCGTTTTTTGGTGACGAGATGCCGAAGCTTGGCATGGAACCTATACGCCGGAAGGCTCTGGTGGAAGCCACCATTGCCGAGATTGGCGCCCAAGGCACGCTAGACGTGACCGTCGCGCAGATCGCGCGCCGGGCGGGTATGTCTTCTGCATTGGCGCATCATTACTTTGGCGGGAAAGAGCAGATTTTCCTCGCCGCCATGCGCCACGTGATGAGCGTTTACTCTGCCGAAGTGCGCGGCGCTCTAGTGATGGCGCACAGCCCCAAGGCGCGGGTGGAAGCCATCGTGCGCGCCTCGTTTTCACGCCGCAACTTCCGCACCGAAACTGTCGCGGCATGGATGAATTTCTACGTTCTGGCACAGGCTTCCGCCGAGGCGCGCAACCTTCTGACGATCTATCACCGCCGCCTCAGATCGAACCTCTGCCACGCGCTCCGGCCTGTCGTCGGTACCAAGGCAAACCTTGTCGCGGAAAGAATAGCCGTGCTGATCGACGGCGCGTACCTCCGGCAATCGCTGGGCGAAGGCACCCCGGACTCGAACGCCGCTGTGCGCCAGATCCTCGGCTATCTAGACCTCGAACTTCCGCAAGGTGCTGAATGAAACCCAATATTCTCGTCATCATGGTCGACCAGCTGAACGGCACGCTCTGGCCGGATGGCCCGGCGGACTGGTTGCACACGCCGCACCTGAAGGCGCTGGCCGAACGCTCGGCGCGGTTCCAGAACTGCTACACCGCCTCGCCGCTTTGTGCGCCCGCGCGGGCTTCGTTCATGGCGGGCCAATTGCCTTCCCGCACCCGCGTTTACGATAACGCCGCCGAGTTCGCATCCTCCATTCCCACCTTCGCACACCATCTGCGCCGCGCGGGCTACCACACCGTTCTTTCGGGCAAGATGCACTTCGTCGGCCCCGACCAGATGCACGGCTTCGAAGAGCGCCTGACCACCGACATTTACCCCGCCGATTTCGGCTGGACCCCCGATTACCGCAAACTCGGCGAACGGATCGACTGGTGGTATCACAACATGGGGTCGGTCACGGGCGCAGGCGTGGCCGAGATCACCAACCAGATGGAATATGACGACGAGGTCGCCTTCAACGCCGTGCAGAAGATCTATGATCTCTCGCGCGGTGCCGACGAGCGCCCGTGGTGCATGACCGTCAGCTTCACCCATCCGCATGATCCCTATGTGGCCCGCAAGAAATATTGGGACATGTACGAGGATTGCGAACACCTGATGCCGGAAGTAGGCCCGATCCACTACGAGGAGCAGGACAACCACTCGAAGCGCATTTTCGACGCCAATGATTGGCGCAGCTACAACCTGACCGATGAAATGGTGCAGCGCTCCCGCCGCGCCTATTTCGCCAATATCACCTATCTCGACGACAAGATCGGAGAAATCCTCTCGGTGCTCGAAGCCACGCGGCAGGAAGCCATCGTGGTCTTCGTCTCGGATCACGGCGATATGCTGGGCGAGCGCGGCCTCTGGTACAAGATGAACTTCTTCGAAGGCTCCGCCCGCGTGCCTTTGATGATTGCTGCGCCGAATATGTCGGCAGGTCTTGTCACCGATGCCGTCTCCACGCTCGATGTCTGCCCCACGCTTTGTGACCTCGCAGGCGTCTCGATGAACGAAGTCATGCCATGGACCGACGGCGAAAGCCTCGTCGGCCTCACCGATGGCCGCCGCCGCGAAGCCCCTGTGCGGATGGAATACGCCGCCGAAGCCTCCTACGCGCCGCTCGTGGGCCTGCGCCGTGGCAAATACAAGCACGTTCGCTGCGCGCTCGACCCCGATATGCTTTTCGACCTCGACGCCGATCCGCAGGAAATGAACAACCTCGCAAATGATCCTGCCCATGCTGCGCTGGCCGCCGAAATGAGGGCGGAAAGCGAAAAGCTCTGGGATTTGAACCGCTTCGACGAGGAGGTCCGCGAAAGCCAAGCGCGGCGTTGGGTGGTGTATGAAGCACTGCGCAACGGGGCCTATTTCCCGTGGGATTACCAGCCGCTGCAAAAGGCCTCCGAGCGCTACATGCGCAACCACATGG
>JALQUU010000034.1 GCA_023260655.1 Paracoccaceae bacterium
GTATCAGGTCAATCAGCATGGAAACGAATCGTGGGAAGAAGCGCCATGCGGGCGCCACCAGTGCCACCCTGCGTCGGGCAAGCAGCGTATTCAGGTGCGGGATCCACCGTGTGCACGGCATCCAAAAACCGGCGCCGTATTGGCACTCAGGGGGCCCCTGCACATCCCGGACATCGCCGGGCACAGGACATGCTACACAGGGAACGCGGGAGAGCACCACCCCGCGCCGTTACAAACCGTAAGAAAAAGTGGTGATATTTTTCTCATGGCCCGTTTTGTCGGTAAGCCTCGGAGATGACGCGCTTTTTCGGGTGGGAGGGGTGGAGCGTTCGGACCCCACGGAATCGGTCTGGCTGCGGTCGGGGGATGTGGTGGTGATGGGGGGCGCGGCGCGGCTTTGCCATCATGGAATCGACCGTGTAAAGCATGGGTCTTCGATGCTTTTGCCCAAAGCGGGGCGGATAAATCTGACCTGCCGCGTGGTGGCCTGAGCCCGTTTCCGAAGCGTATGGATTGTGTCTGGATTGCGTATGGCAAGCGTCATGACGTTGGTCGGCGGTGAAACTGCGCACGCGCTGTTCAGGACCGCTTAAAGCTTGCGGCGCGCTTGTGGACCCGTCGGATGCCTCCGGCGGGGATATTTGAAAAATTGAGAACCGAAGCGGGACCGAAAACGTTTCGCTTTAAAAAATATCCTCGGGGGTGAATGCCGAAGGCAGAGGGGGCAGACAGCCCCCTTCTTTTCCCTCATGACGCCAAACGCGCGGCATGCTAGGGCAAAGCCATGAGCCATATCCCCTCCAAGGCCGAAATCCTCGACTGGATCTCCGCCAATCCCGCCCTCACCGCCAAACGCGACATCGCGAAAGCCTTCGGCATCAAAGGTGCCGAACGGATCGAGTTGAAACGCGTGTTGAAAGAGTTGGAAGAGGAAGGCCATCTCCAGAAGCGTCACAAAACCTACCGCGACCCCGACCGTCTGCCGCCAGTCTCTGTACTTGAGGTTCTCGGCCCTGACCGCAACGGTGATCTTTGGGCAAAGCCCCTCGAATGGCAGGGCGAAGGCGCCGAGCCAAAAGTCCTCCTCTTCCCACGCGACAGTGATCCTGCCTTGGGCAAGGGTGACCGGATCCTTGGCCGTCTCACCGAGCTGAAGAGCGAGGAGTATCACTACGAAGGCCGCCTCATCCGCCGCATTGGCCAAAACCCACATCGTGTTCTGGGTATCTACAAGAAGTCCGCCGAAGGGGGTCGCATTCTCCCCATCGACAAGGGCGATGGCAAGGAATGGCACGTTCCTCCTGGCGCCACAGGGGGAGCCAAAGATGGCGAGTTGGTCGAAGCCGAGCAGGCAGGCCCCGCAGGCCGCATGGGCTTGCCCCGAGCCCGCATCATCGCGCGTCTGGGTGATCCGATGGCGGCAAAGGCTGTCAGCCTCATCGCCATCCACCAGCACGGCATCCCCGATGATTTCCCTGACGAGGTTATCGCCGAGGCCGATGCCATGAAGCCTGCCGGCCTTTCCGGCCGTGTCGATATGCGCGACATGCCTCTCGTGACCATCGACCCCTTCGATGCCCGCGACCATGACGATGCCGTCTGGGCCCATGCCGATGACGATCCGAAGAACGAGGGCGGGCATGTGCTCTGGGTCGCCATCGCCGATGTCGCCCATTACGTCACGCCGAATTCGGAGCTAGACCACGAAGCGCGTAAGCGCGGCAACTCCAGCTACTTCCCCGATCGCGTTGTCCCGATGTTGCCGGACCGCCTCTCCGGCGATCTCTGCTCGCTCCATGAAGGCGTTCCGCGTGCTTGCCTTGCCGTGCGGATGCAGATCAACGCCAAGGGTCACAAGATCGGCCACAGATTCCAGCGCGGGTTGATGCACTCGGTCGCTTCGCTGAATTACGAGGAAGTTCAGGCCGCGCAGGATGGCGCGCCGAACGAGAAATGCGCGCCTCTGATGGACGAGGTAATCAAGCCGCTTTACGCCGCCTATGATGCCCTCGTGAAAGCCCGCGCAGACCGCCAGCCGCTTGATCTCGATCTTCCCGAGCGCAAGGTCATCCTGTCGGACAATGGCGATGTTCTTTCTGTTGCCTTCCGCGACCGCCTTGATGCGCACCGCCTCATCGAGGAGTTCATGATCCTCGCCAACGTCGCCGCCGCTGAAACTTTGATCCAGAAGAAGTCACCGCTCCTTTTCCGCGTTCACGAGGAACCCAGCCCCGAAAAGCTCGATGCGTTGCGTGAAACCGCCGAAGCGGCGGGGCTCGTGTTGGCCAAGGGGCAGGTGCTCAAGACCGCCCATCTCAACCGCCTTCTGAAATCTGCCGAAGGCACGGACGTGGACGAGTTGATCAACATCTCCACCCTGCGGTCGATGACACAGGCCTATTACAGCCCTCAGAACTTCGGCCATTTCGGTCTGGCGCTGCAATCCTACGCGCATTTCACCTCGCCGATCCGCCGCTATTCCGACCTCATCGTCCACCGTGCGCTCATCCGCTCGCATGGTTGGGGTGATGACGGGCTGTCGGAGTGGGATGTCGAGAAGCTCCAAAACACCGCGAACCACATCTCGGAAACCGAGCGCCGCTCGATGCTTGCCGAACGCGACACGACGGACCGTTATCTGGCCGCTTTCCTCTCAGATCGGATCGGGCAGGAGTTTTCGGGCCGGATCAGCGGCATCGCCAAGTTCGGCGTCTTCGTGAAGCTCGAAGGCTCCGGTGCCGATGGCCTCGTGCCGATGCGAGCGCTGGGCGGCGAGTTCTTCCACTATGACCGTGAAAGCCAGAGCCTCTTGGGCGCAGATACCGGTCGCGTGATTGGCCTTGGCCAGCGGGTGACAGTGAAACTCGCGGAAGCCGCGCCTGTTACAGGCGGGATCATCCTCGAGCTTCTCACGCTCGAAGGCGAAGAGATGCCGCGCGGGTCTTCCCGTGGGCGCGGCAAGCCCGTGAAGCGCCGTCAAGGCGCGTCCAAGCACAAAGACAAAGCCATCGCCCGCAAAGTGAAGCGCTCGCGCCGGAAGTGAGGCCCTAGTATCGGCACCTTCCCGCGCGCTCCTTTCGGATTGCTAGCCGCACGGGCCCATTCGCGCTACCATTCCCAAAGCACGAGCAGAAAACAGGGGAAAACCCATGCGCGCTTCCTATCTCTTCCTCCTCGCGGGGGCCCTTCTTTGCGGCCCCGCTTTGGCCAATGCGCCAGATGCCTCACTGCGCCCCGAGGCCCGCGTCATCGTCTCTACCAAATCCGCGTCTTTCGAGGCCTGGATCGAGGGCTACAAGGCCCGTGCCCAGAAACAAGGCATCTCGCGCCGCGTGCTCGATCAGGCCTTTCGTGGCGTTTCTTACAATGCCGAAGTGATCGCGAAAGACCGCAACCAATCCGAATTCAAACGCGAGATCTGGGATTACCTCGATTCCGCCGCCTCTCCGATCCGCGTCGAGAACGGCCAAGCCGCACTCCGCAAACACGCCCGGACCTTGCAACGGATCGAGGCCAAATACGGCGTCGAGAAAGAGGTGGTCGCGGCTGTCTGGGGCATGGAAAGCACCTATGGCGAGCGGCGCGGCACCTTCAACGTGATCGAGGCGTTGGCATCGCTATCCTATGACGGTCGGCGCGGGGCCTTCTTCGAAAAGCAACTCACAGCCGCGCTGCAGATCCTGCAATCGGGCGACATTCCGGCCACGCAAATGATGGGTTCATGGGCAGGCGCGATGGGCCATACCCAGTTCATCCCTACCTCCTACCTCGCCTATGCCGTTGATTTCACAGGCGACGGGCGGCGCGATATCTGGTCGGACGATCCGGCCGACGCGCTTGCCTCCACCGCCGCCTATCTTGCCCGCCATGGCTGGAAGAAGGGGCAGCCGTGGGGCGTCGAGGTCAGGTTGCCCAAAGGTTTCAAGTCCGGCAACGCGTCAAAGAAGATCAAGAAATCGCCTGCCGAATGGGCCAAGATGGGCGTCGTCGGCCTGAACGGGCGGGCGGTGAAAAACTACGGCTCGGCTTCGGTTTTCCTGCCTGCGGGCGTAAACGGGCCAGCGTTCCTGATCTTCGATAATTTCAAAGTGATATCGAGATACAATAACGCCGATGCCTATGTGATGGGTGTCGGCCATCTTTCTGATAGACTTGCGGGCGGTTCCGAAATTCAAACTCCGTGGCCGCGCGGCTATGCTCCATTGTCCTTCGAGGAAAAGATGGAGCTTCAGCGCCGCCTGATCGCAGCAGGCTACGGGCTCGAAAAGGTCGATGGGATCATCGGCCCCAACACCATCGCCGCGATCAAAGCCTACCAGCAATCGCGCGGTGCCACACCAGACGGCCTGCCCTCGCAAGACACCCTGCACCTGATGCGGAGCCGTTAAGCACGTCGGATAGCGGCAATGAAAAGGGCGGGGAAATCCCCGCCCGCTTTCAGAAATCCACGCCGCGCTGGGCTTTGATCCCGGCTTTGAACGGGTGCTTCTGTTCTTCGATCACGCTCACCAGATCGGCGTAATCGCAGATCGCTTGCGGCGCATCGCGGCCTGTGAGGATTGCGCCCGTCTTCGGGTCACGGCCCTCCAGCGCGGCAATCACCGCTTCCGGCGTGATGTAATCATAGCGCAGCGCGATGTTGATCTCGTCGAGGATTACGAGATCGTATTTGCCTGAGGCCAGCATCTCAGCCGCCTTCGCCAATGCAATGCCCGCGGCCTTGATATCGCGCTCGCGGTCTTGCGTTTCCCAGGTGAAGCCTTCGCCCATCGTGTACCAATCCACGCCGCCGAGCTTCTGGAAGAACTGCCGCTCGCCCGTAATCCACGTGCCCTTGATGAACTGCACCACACCCACGGTCTGCTTCCAGCCGATCGCACGGATCGCCACACCGAAGGCCGAAGAGGATTTGCCCTTCCCGTTCCCGGTATGCACCAACACGAGGCCCTTCTCGGGGTCTTTCAGCTCCGAAACGCGCTCACGATGCGCCTTCTGCACTTTCTGCATCTCGGCTTTGTGGGCCGCGTTCTTGTCTGTCATCTGTTTACTCGATTTCGGGGTTCAGAACCGCTTCAACATGCGTTGTAGCTTGGCCATGCCACCAATCCAGCGGTCATAGTTGTCAACCTTGGCCTTCATGTAACCCGCCACCACCTCATGCGGCAGCACAAGGAAACGCTCCTCGCGCACCGCATCGAGCGCCGCTTTGGCCACTACATCGGCCGGAAGAACGCCATCGGCAAGTGCCGGGTTGGTATCGGTTGCCCCTGCCACCATCGGGGTATCCACGCCTTGCGGGCAAAGAACCGAAACGCGGATGCCATCGTCCTTATGGCCAAAGGCCAAAGCCTCGGCAAAGCCCACAGCCGCGTGTTTCGTCGTGCCGTACACAGCCGATCCGACCTGATTGAGCAGCCCCGCTGCCGAAGCCGTATGCAGAAAGTATCCGCCGCCGCGCGCTTTCATACGCGGGATCAGGAAGCGCGCCGCATGCACATGCGACATCACATTCACGGCCCAGGCTTTGTCCCAATCCGCCGTCGAGGCAAAGGCGATATTGTCGAAGCTCGCGTCTTTGCCGGTGAGGATGCCTGCGTTCGAGCACATCAGGTCAATCGGCCCGATCTCGTCTTCCACCCGCGCCAGCATCGCTTCAACGGCAGACTGATCGCCCACATCGCAGGCCATCGCCACACCGCCCACCATGCGCGCCGTTTCCTCGGCCCCATCAAGGCGCAAGTCCACCGCAACGATACGCGCGGCACCCGCCTCTTTCAACGCCACGCAAAGAGCACGACCGATGCCTTGCGCGGCACCGGTCACAACGGCGGTTATGCCGTCTAGCCTCATTGCGGCGTCAGCCCGCGAAGCCGCTCGGAGCGGCGGCGCAGAAGCTCAACCACGGTCAGAAGCGCGATAGAGATGATCACGAGGATCGTCGCCACTGCGAGGATCGACGGCGAAATCTGCTCGCGGATCCCGTTCCACATCTGGCGCGGAATGGTCTGCTGCTCGTGCGAGCCGATAAACAGAACCACGACCACTTCGTCGAACGAGGTCACGAAGGCGAAAAGCGCGCCCGAAACCACACCCGGCGTGATGAGCGGCAGTTGCACCTTGAAGAAGGTCCGCACGGGGCCTGCACCAAGGTTCGCCGCCGCGCGGCTCAGCGATTTGTCGAACGACGTGAGCGTTGCCGTCACAGTGATGATCACAAAGGGAATACCCAGCGTCGCGTGCGCAAGGATCACCCCGAGATAGGTCGAGGTGAGGCGCGCACAGCCGCCTTCGGGGGCCAGCGGGCCGAGAACCGAGCAGGGGTTCGAGTAGAAGAAGAAGAGGCCCGTTGCGGTAATGATCACCGGCACGATCATTGGCGACAAGAGAACCGCCGTGATCAGCTTGCGATAGGGCATCTCGGAGCGCGAAAGCCCCAACGCCGCCAGCGTACCCAGCGAAGTGGCCAGCAGCGTCGACCAGAAGCCCACGATAGCCGAGTTCTTCGCCGCGCGGATCCACTGCGCGTTGTTCCACATATCAGACCACCACGTGCCGTCCCGCGCCACGTCGGGGGCCTGCATCCCGTGGGTCAGCAGGTTGTCATACCAGCGCAGCGAATAGCCTTCCGGATCAAAGGAGAGCATCTTCTCCGTGAAGGTGAAGTAGGGCTCCGCGTTGAACGACAGCGGGATCACGATCAGGATCGGCGCGATCAGGAACAGGAAGATCGCCGCGCAGATCAAGAGGTAGGTCTTGTGCCAGACCCGCTCCAGCGGAGAGGCGTAAATCGGAAGAGCCATGGCTTACCCCAGCTTCATGTTATCAATGCCCACGAGGCGGTCATACACCCAGTAGAGCGCCAGAACCGCACCGAGGAGCATCGCGGCCAGAGCGGCGGCGAGCGACCAGTTGAGCGAATCCTGCATGTGGAAAGCGATCTGGTTCGAGATCAGCGTGCCCGTCGCACCACCCACCAAGGCCGGCGTGATGTAGTATCCAACCGCGAGGATGAACACGAGAATGCCACCCGCACCAATACCCGGCACGGTTTGCGGCACATAGATGCGGCGGAACGTGGTCCAGCTCGTCGCGCCAAGGCTACGGGCCGCACGGGTGTAGCTCACGGGGATCGTCTTCATCACCGAGTAGAGCGGCAGGATCATGAACGGCAACAGAATATGCGTCATCGCGATGATCGTGCCCGCTTGGTTATACATCAGCGCGAAACGGTTTTCGTCCGAGATGATGCCTAAGCCGACCAGCGTGTTGTTCAGGATGCCCTGCTCCTGCAGAAGCACCATCCAGCTCGTGGTCCGCACCAGAAGCGAGGTCCAGAACGGCAAGAGCACGAGGATCATCAGAAGGCTCGATTTGCTCATCGGCAGGCTCGCCAGAAGATGCGCCACCGGATAGCCTAAGAGGAGGCAAAGGAAGGTCACCACGGCAGAAAGCGCCAGCGTCCGCCCGAAGAGCTTGAGGTAGACCTGCAGGTCCCCCGGTGCCTTCTCGAACACGCCCTTGGCGCTCAGCTTGCGGTCCATCGCGGCTTGATAGAACGAGGTCGTCAGTTTGGCCGATGCGTTGCGCATCGCCGCCCAGACAATCGGCTCACCCCATTTTGGGTCCATCGCGACCACAGACTCTTTGAACGGCGCTTCCAGCTTCTTCGCCTTCCGGCCAGCGGAGGTGAAGAGCGAGCGCGTGCCCGAAACGTCATAATTGATGCGCGTTGCAACAGAACCGATCGTGCGTTCTGCTGCGGCATTGGTGAGGTCAGCGGCCAGTGCGGCGAAAGCGGCTTCGTCAGGCTCCGTGCCTTCGGGGTTCGCTTCGAACCAAGCCACCAATTGCGGCATGTTGGCCGAGAATGCGTCGTTGGTCACCGAACGGCTCAGCATCTGGCCAATCGGCACCACGAAGGTGATCACTACAAAAGCCAATAGCGGAAGAACCAGCCAGAACGCCCGGCGGCGTGCCACAGCCGAAGCGCGCTGAAGCGCTGCCTTCAGGGGCTTTCCATCTGCCGTGCGTAGGATTGTATCGCTCATTCCGCTCCCCGTTCTTGGTATTTATTCAGGAATGATAAAGAGGGCGGCACCCACAGGGGATGCCGCCCTTCAAATGGCTTACTTGAGCAGCCAAGCGTTGAACTTCTCCGAGAGCTCGACGTCACGGTCGGCCCAGAATTCGAAGTCGTTCGTCAGCGCGTTCTTCAGAGCTTCCGGCGAGGTCGGCATGTGCGGACCCATTTCGGTCTTGCCGTCCTGATAGAGGCCCACCAGCGGAGCCGACGACTTACGCGACGGACCGTAGGAGATGTACTTTGCCTGGTCTGCAAGCGCCTGCGCCGAGGTGGCGTATGCGATGTATTCCACTGCGAGGTCTTTGTTCGGCGCGCCCTTCGGGATCACGAAGAGGTCGAAGTCCATGATCTGGCCGTCCCACAGGATGGTGAACGGCTTGTTCTCTGCAACAGCGGCGTTGAAGATACGGCCGTTGTAGGCGGTCGACATCACGACTTCGCCGTCTGCGAGCAGTTGCGGCGGCTGTGCGCCAGCTTCCCACCACACAACATCAGCTTTGATGGTGTCGAGCTTGGCGAATGCGCGGTCAACACCTTCCGGGGTCGAGAGCGTTGCGTAAACTTCCGAAGCCGGAACGCCGTCCGCCATCAGAGCCATTTCGAGGTTCGCTTTTGCGCCCTTGCGGAGGCCACGCTTGCCGGGGATCTTCGCGGTGTCGAAGAAGTCGGCGATCGAAGCTGCGCCCGAAACCTTGGTGTTGTCATAGGCAACAACGGTCGACCACACGATGTTCGCAACAGCGCATTCCGAAACCAGAGCGCCTGCAACGAAGTCTTCGGTTGCCGGGGTGCCGTCAGCGCCAGCCGGCAGAGCGGCGTGGTCGATGACTTCCAGCTTGCCTTCGTCGCAAAGACGAACAGCGTCCGAGAGTTCCACGTCAGCCACGTCAATGGTCACGTTGTTGGCTTCGACCTGAGCAGCGATCGGGGTTGCCGGGTTGTCGGCAGCAACCATGTTCACCGTCACGCCTTTCGAGGCAGCGAAGGGCTTGTTGTAGGCTTCAACCTGGCTGGCCTCGTAAGCGCCACCCCAGGACATAACGGTGAGTTCAGCGGCCTGAGCAGCATAGGCGGCGCTGGTCAGTGCGGTCGCCAGAAGAACGGTCTTAAGTTTCATTTCATATCTCCCAACCCGTCTGGTCACTTTCTGAGATCAGGCCGCGGGCTTCGGCCTGCCCCTTTTCCTGCCCTGCGCCCGCGGCACAGGGCAAAACTCGTCAGGCGTCGAGCGCCCGGCAATCCTGCGGAAGCCAACCGATTTCGATTTCGGTTCCCGGCTGCAAACGCACCGCATCGGGCGCGTTCCGCGTCTTGATGATGAAATCGTCATTTCCAGCCACCGACAAGCGGGTACGGAAAATATCGCCCATGTAGATGAACTCGCACACAGTCGCCTTGAGCGTATGCGCCCCCGGCTGCAAACGAGCCTTGTTCATTTCCACGCGCTCGGGGCGGATCGAAACGCGGGTGCGTTCGCCCACTTTCGTCACGTTGACGGGGCGCGCGTCGATCAACTCGCCATCGTCGAGCTTAACCACGCACTTATCATTGGAAATCTCGGTCACTACGCCTTCCAGCGTGTTGTTCTCACCAATGAACTGCGCCACGAAGCTGTTCTTCGGCGCTTCATAAAGCTCCGCAGGCGGCGCGAGTTGCTGGATCACACCGTCGTTGAACACAGCCACGCGGTCCGACATGGTCAGCGCTTCGGTCTGGTCGTGGGTCACGTAAACCACGGTGATTCCCAGATCATGCGCGAGGCGGGTAATCTCGAACTGCATATGCTCGCGGAGCTGCTTGTCCAGCGCGCCAAGCGGTTCGTCCATCAGCACCAGCTCAGGTTCGAACACCAGCGCACGCGCCAGTGCCACACGTTGCTGCTGGCCACCCGAAAGCTGCGCCGGGCGACGGTTGCCGAATTGGCCCATCTGCACCATGTCCAGCGCGCGCTTGATCTTCTCTTCGCGCACAGACTTGTCCATGCCGCGCACTTCGAGCGGGAAAGACAGGTTCTCCGCGATCGTCATATGCGGGAAGAGCGCGTAATTCTGGAACACCATGCCGATGCCGCGCTTATGCGGCGGGATGTTGTTGATCGGCCGACCATCGAGCAGGATCTCGCCATGCGTCGCCGTCTCAAAACCTGCCAGCATCATCAGGCAAGTCGTCTTGCCCGAGCCGGACGGGCCGAGCATCGTCAGAAACTCGCCTTTGGGCATCGAAAGGTTGAGATCTTTTACGACGAGCGTTTCGCCGTCGTAGCTTTTCTGGACGCGGTCAAAAACGACAAATGCATCCGATGTATTCGAACCGGCCAAGTGAGGCTCCCCGTGTTTTGTCCAAGCAGTCTATGGCCGCTTTTTCTGGGATTTCACTAAACCGCTTCACGTAGGGTGATGCAACAGAAAGGCGACGAAAATTCGCAGAATCCGACATTCTCAGGCGTTCCGGCTTTTTCCGTGGCACCAAACAGCCAATCTGCCTTTTTCCGATCCGCGAAATTTCAACGCAGGGTGAGAATCCCTAGTCGAGATTCAGTCAGAGAGGTAACAGCCACCCTCCCGTCGGGCAGCGAAACCGCTCCTGTTGTCAGCGCATAAGCACCGCTCGGGTCCTGCCAAGTACCGATGACATGCCCGTCCTCGTCGAGTCGGATGATCATCCCGTGCCGCGTCGGGGCGGGTTTGATCGCATCGGGCAGGCGCAGCACCACCTTGCGCAGGAAGGGCAGGCCCGAAAGCTTGTCCATGAGCGCATTCCTCGGGCTCACCAAACCCAGCCAATAGCCGCCGGGCGTATTATTGATGTTGTCCGGAAAGCCCGGCAGGTTCTCCACCTCCACCACAGGCGGCGCGCTCGGATTATCGATTTCGTAGGACAGCACCCGGTAATTCCCGGTCTCCACCACCATCAGAAGTGCCCCGTCATGGCTCACTGCAATGCCATTGGCGAATTGCAGCCCATCGGCAAAGACATCGGTCTGGTCCGTCGCCGGATCATAGCGCAATACCCGCCCCGAAGCGCCATGCTCGATCAGATCAAGCACCGAAGCCGGCAGTGTGCCGCCATTGGCTTCCGCCCCGAAATGCGTCGAGGCATCCGAGAAATAGACCCGCCCATCCGGCGCAATATCCACATCATCCGCGTAAAGGATCGGCACACCTGCCGCTTCTATGGCCCGAACGCTCACAGCCCCTGCAGACGAGATCGACAAGAGCCCGCGATAGGCATCTGCCACCCAAAGCGTGCCATCGGGGCCGAACTCCATCCCCAAAGGCCGCCCGCCGGTTTCCGCCCAAACCGTCAGCGGCCCATCCAGCGGCCCGCGCAAAATCGCGCCGTCATGGCTCACGGTGTAAAGCAACCCGTCCGGCCCGACGTCCGCGTCTTCGGGGCCAACATGCCCCGAAAGCTCTGCGAAACTCAGGTCCGAAAGGCGCGTGTTCGCCTCGTAAACGTCCGTAAATCCTCGGTCTTCCGGCGCAGACCACGCCACTGGCCTGGCCTCTATCGGCCAGAGCAGGTAATACCCCAGCCCACCCGCCAGAAACCCGAGAACGATCCGCTTTACGATGCTGCCTGCCACAAGCCTTCCTTCTTCGCCGCTGCCATACCCTCATCAAGGCTCTTCCAAGCCCGCTCGATCAGCGTATCAACTTCCGGTTTAGAAATCACCAAAGGCGGAGAAATAATCATGCGGTCGCCCACATGGCGCATCACGAGGTTATTGGCGAAGCAGCGCTCGCGGCAGAGGTAGCCCACCGTGCCTGCTTCCGAAGCAAACTTCGCGCGGCTTTCCTTATGCGGCGTCAGCGCGAGCGAACCCATCATGCCAACGATCTTCGCCTCGCCCACCATGGGATGCTCCGCCATCTTCTCCCATTTCGCTTTGAGATAGGGCCCGGTTTCCTCGCGCACGCGCTTGACGATCTTCTCGTCTTGCAGGATGCGGATGTTCTCCAGCGCCACAGCCGCCGCCACGGGATGCGCGTTATAGGTATAGCCGTGATTGAACTCGCAAGCCCCGATCACCGCCGCCACCTCGTCACACACCAAAGACGCGCCCATCGGTTGATAGCCCGAGGTCAGGCCCTTCGCGATGGTCATTATATGCGGCTTCCAGCCCACGGTTTCCGAGCCAAACCAGTTGCCGGTCCGCCCGAAGCCGCAGATCACCTCGTCGGCGATCAGGAGGATTTCGTACTTGTCGCAAATGCGTTGGATTTCCGGCCAGTAGGTTTCCGGCGGCACGATCACGCCGCCCGCACCCTGCACCGGCTCCGCGATGAACGCCGCCACATTGTCTTCACCCAGATCGTGGATCGCCTGCTCCAACTGGCGCGCGCGCTCCAGCCCGAACTCTTCGGGGCTCATCTTGCCGCCTTCAGCCCACCAGTTCGGCTGGTCGATATGGTGAACCCCGGCAATCGGCAGCCCGCCCTGCTCATGCATCGGGGTCATGCCGCCAAGGCTGGCACCGCCGATGGTCGAGCCGTGATAGGCGTTCTTACGGCTGATGATGATCTGCTTCGAAGGCTTGCCCTTCTGCGCCCAATAGACCCGCGCCATGCGGATATTGGTGTCATTCGCTTCCGAACCCGAACCCGCATAGAACACATGGTTCAAATCGCCCGGCGCCACTTCCGCCAGCTTCGCCGAAAGCGCGATCGCGGGGACGTGGGTCGTCATGAAGAAGGTGTTGTAATAGGGCAGCTCGCGCATCTGCTTGGCGGCCACATCCGCCATCTCATTCCGCCCATAGCCGATGTTCATGCACCACAGGCCCGCCATGCCGTCGAGGATGCGGTTGCCGTCGCTATCGGTCAGCCAGCATCCCTCTCCGCGCATGATCACGCGGGCACCGCGCGCGGCCAGCTTTTCCTGTGTCGAGAACGGGTGCATGTGATGCGCCGCATCGAGAGCCTGCAGTTCAGCGGTCGGCAGTTGGCTGGAGATCGTCACCATGGGGTCACCTCGTCATGGAAGGAATGTGGAGGCACCCGCCTGGGTGCCAAAGCTTACACCCAGAATATGATCAAATTATCTGAAGTCAATCGAATCAGGCGCTTTTCGCCTCGCCCAGAACGGTGCGGATCACTTCCATTCCCTGCACCACATCCTCTTCCATGGCGCGCGTCACGGCATCCACGTCTCCGGCCCGCAATCCGGCAATCGCCTCCTTGTGGCGGTCGGGCACATTCTGGGTGCCAACCCGCCCGCAAACCACCCGCAACGACGGCCCGAACCGCAGCCACAGCCCCTCGGCCAGCGAGGCCAGAATAGGCGCCGCCGCCATCTCGTAGAGCGTGGCATGGAATCTGTGGTTTTCCGTGAGATAGCCTCGCACATCGCCGCGTTGGATGGCCGCATCCAGTGCCGCGTCGATCGCTTCGAGCCGATCCGCAACGCCCGCCTTGGCCCGCATCGCCCCGCGCCGCGCCAACTCCGACTCTATCGTCTTCCGCACGAGAATCAGTTCATCGATATTTTCGGCTTCCAGCACCGGAACCGTCACACGGCGGTTGCCTTGGAACACCAAGGCCCCTTCCGCCGTCAACCGCCGGATAGCTTCGCGCACGGGCGTCATCCCGGCCTGCAGATCGGCCGTGAGGCCCTGAATGGTCACAGCCTGCCCCGGCACCAGTTCACCGTGTAAAATAAGGGTTCTCAGCCGCCGATAAACCGCCTCGTGCTCCGGCATCCGCGCGAAGTCGGCGTTCTCAGATGTCTCTTTCTGTGCTGCTTTTCCGCTCATATGCCCGGTTTTTCTTCCATTCCCAGTGCCCAGATAAAAGCCATCCTTGCCAGAGCGGCCCCACCATGAAAACAATACGCCATTGCCCAGCAAGGGCAACTTGATCAAAATTGGCGCAACCCCCCTTGCCACTCAAGGGAAAAGTCCAAAGGAGACAACAGGGATGACCAGCAAACTGCTGACCACCGTTGCCGCGCTTGCGCTCGCATCGGCCGCCGCTGCCGAAGAAGTGCGTGTTTATAACTGGTCCGACTATATCGACGAGGCCCTTCTGGCCAAGTTCGAAGCCGAGACCGGCATCAAGCTGATCTACGACGTGTTCGACTCGAACGAAGTGCTCGAAACCAAGCTCCTCGCAGGCGGTTCGGGCTACGACATCGTCGTTCCCACCGGCACCTTCCTGCAGCGCCAGATCGCGGCAGGCGCCTTCCAGAAGCTCGACAAGTCGAAGCTCGCCAACTACGGCAACCTCTGGGATGTGATCTCCGATCGTGCCGCCAAGTATGATGCCGGCAACGAATACGCCATCAACTACATGTGGGGCACCACCGGTATCGGCGTGAACGTCGGCAAAGTGAAAGAGATCCTCGGCGATGACGCACCCGTCGACAGCCTCGGCCTGATCTTCGATCCGGCCAATGCCGAAAAGCTCGCCGCTTGCGGCATCCACATGCTCGACGCGCCGGATGAAGTCATCCCCGCCGCGCTCAAGTTCCTCGGCGAAGATCCCGACAGCCAAGATGCAGCCGTGATCGAAAAGACCGAAGCTGTCCTGATGGGCGTGCGTCCGCACATCCAGAAGTTCAACTCGTCCGAATACATCAACGCTCTCGCCAACGGTGACATCTGCGTGGCGTTCGGCTGGTCCGGCGACATCCTGCAAGCGCGTGATCGCGCAGCAGAAGCCAACAACGGCGTCGAAATCGCCTACAACGCACCGAAAGAAGGCGCGCTGATGTGGTTCGACATGATGGCGATCCCGGTCGACGCACCGAACGCAGAAGGTGCTCACAAGTTCCTCGACTTCATCATGAACGCCGAGAACATGGCTGCCGCTTCGAACTACGTCTACTACGCCAACGGCAACTTGGCCTCGCAAGAGTTCCTCGCCGAGGACGTGATCGGCGATCCGGCGATCTACCCGTCGGAAGAGGCGCTGAAAAACCTCTACACCAAGTCGCCCTACGACACCAAACTCCAGCGGACCGTGACCCGTCTCTGGACCAAGGTGAAGTCCGGCACCTGATGCCCAATCGGCCCGCGCTCTCAAGGCGCGGGCCTTCCTTCAAGGAGGCTCCAAGACCTCCACAAGCCAACATAACCTGACAGGGGCACTGTACGATGGCCGTTCCCGTTTTCGCGCCTTGGGATGATCCGACCCAAAAGCCGTTGATCCAGTTCAAAGGCGTCACGAAACGCTTTGGCGACTTCACCGCCATCGACAATCAAACCCTCGATATCTACACCCGCGAATTCTTCGCCCTGCTCGGCCCCTCGGGCTGCGGCAAAACCACGATGATGCGGATGCTCGCCGGTTTCGAACAACCCACCGAAGGCCAGATCGTCATCGGCGGCAAAGACATGAAGGGCGTGCCCCCGAACGAGCGCGAAGTGAACATGATGTTCCAGAGCTACGCGCTCTTCCCGCACCTCTCGGTCTGGGAAAACATCGCCTTCGGCCTCCGCCGCATGAACCAGCCGAAAGACGTTCTCGAAGCGCGCGTCGAAGAGATGCTCCGCCTCACCCGCCTCACCAAGTTTGCCAAGCGCAAACCGCACCAGATTTCCGGCGGCCAGCGCCAGCGCGTGGCTCTTGCCCGCTCGCTCGCCCGCGCCCCCAAACTCCTCCTCCTCGACGAACCCCTTGGCGCGCTCGACAAGAAGCTGCGCGAGGAAACCCAGTTCGAACTGATGGATATTCAGGAGAACACCGGCACCACCTTTGTGATCGTGACCCACGATCAGGAAGAAGCCATGACCGTCGCCTCCCGCATCGCCGTGATGGACGAAGGTCGCGTTATTCAAGTCGCGACGCCGTCCAACATCTACGAAGCCCCGAACTCGGTCTACGTGGCGGACTTCATCGGTGACGTGAACATCATCGAAGGCGCCGCCAAACGCGCAGGCGACGGCTATGACATCACTTGGGCCGAAGGCGTACCGCCGCTCCATACCCGCAAGGAAGAAGGCGAACTCATCTCTATTCCCGACGGTGGCAAAGCCTATCTCGCCATCCGCCCCGAGAAAGTGGCGATTCACACCGAGAAGCCCCAAGGCATGACCAATGCCGTGCAGGGCCGCATCATCGACGTGGCCTATCTCGGCAACCTCTCCACCTATCACGTGCGCCTTGCGAACGGCACGATGGTGCGCGCCCAAACCGCCAACACCCGCCGCCTCGCGCTTCGCCCCTTCACATGGGAAGACGAGGTCTGGCTCTCCTGGACCGATACAGCCGCCATTCTTCTGGCCGAATAAGGGAGGCGAGAATGCGGAAATTCAGTCTCGTCTCCGTCCCCTACTTCTGGCTCCTGATCCTGTTTCTGGTGCCCTTCCTGATCGTGCTGAAAATCAGCCTTTCGGACACCGCACTCGCGATCCCGCCCTACACCCCCACGCTCGACCTCTCCGAAGGATGGGCGGGCTTCAAGGCCTTCTGGTCCGAGCTTGATTTCGAGAATTTCGTCTTCCTCACCGAAGATGCGCTCTACTGGAAAGCCTATCTCTCCTCGCTGCAAATTGCCGCGATTTCGACCACGCTTGCCCTCCTCGTCGGCTTCCCCATCGCTTACGGCATGGCCCAAGCCCCCGATGAATGGCGCCCCACGCTGATGATGCTGGTGATCCTGCCCTTCTGGACCTCTTTCCTCATCCGCGTCTATTCGTGGATCGGCATCCTCTCGACGGAAGGCTTCCTCAACCAGTTCCTGCTCTGGCTCGGCGTGATCGACACGCCCCTGATCATCATGAACACCAAAATCGCGGTCTATATCGGCATCGTCTACACCTACCTGCCCTTCATGATCCTGCCGATCTATTCGGCACTGGAAAAGCTCGACGGTTCGCTCCTCGAAGCCGCCGAAGATCTCGGCTGCACCCGCACCAAGGCTTTCTGGCTCATCACCATTCCGCTCTCGCGCCCCGGTATCATCGCAGGCTGCTTCCTCGTCTTCATTCCGGCACTGGGCGAGTTCGTGATCCCTTCGCTCTTGGGCGGCTCGGAAACCCTGATGATCGGTAAAGTGCTCTGGGAAGAGTTCTTCAACAACCGCGACTGGCCCGTGGCCTCTGCCGTGGCCGTGGTTCTCCTCGCGATCCTGATCATCCCGATCATCCTCTTCCAACGGAACGAGCAAAAGCAGCGGGAGGCCGGCAAATGAGACGTCTCTCGTGGTTCAACGTCACCTCCCTCACCCTCGGCTTCGCCTTCCTCTACCTGCCGATGGTGATCCTCGTGATCTACTCCTTCAACGCCTCCAAACTGGTGACAGTCTGGGCCGGGTTTTCAACGAAGTGGTATGGCGAGCTCCTGCAAAACCAAGCCTTCCTTGATGCCGCTTGGGTCACGCTGAAAGTCGGCGTCGCCGCCTCCACGCTGGCCACGGTTCTGGGCACCATGGCCGCGCTCGTGCTGGTGCGTGCGGGCCGCTTCCCCGGCCGCACGCTCTTTTCGGGCATGATCTACGCACCGCTCGTGATGCCCGAAGTCATCACCGGCCTATCGCTCCTTCTGCTCTTCATCTCGCTCGGCGTGGATCGCGGCGTCTTCACCATCATCCTCGCGCATACGACCTTCGCGATGTGCTACGTCTCGGTGGTGGTCTCCTCGCGCCTCGTCACCTTCGACCAGTCGCTCGAAGAAGCCGCGCTTGACCTCGGCTGTTCGCCTTTCTCAGCCTTCCGCCTCGTCACCCTGCCGATCATTGCGCCCGCCGTGATTTCGGGCTGGCTTCTGGCCTTCACCCTCTCGCTCGACGATCTGGTGATCGCCTCCTTCACCGCTGGCCCCTCGGCCACAACGCTGCCGATCAAGATCTTCTCCGCCGTGCGCTTGGGCGTCTCGCCCGAGATTAACGCGCTCTGCACGATCATGATCTCAATCGTGGCAGTTGGGGTGATCGGCACCTCTCTGGCCACCAAACGCGCCGCCCAGCGCCAGAAGCGCGACGAGCAGGCGGCTGCCCGCGCGGCAGGCTAAGCCCCATGCGCCGCATCTTCGGCGCCCATGCCTATGGACCCGGCCCCGCCGCCCTTTGCGGCTGGGCCGCAGATGTGCCCGATAGCGCGCTCCGCACCCCCGCGCTTTCGAGCGATATGACCACCGACATCGCCATCATTGGCGCAGGCTACACAGGCCTCACCGCCGCACTCCATCTGGCGAAAGCAGGCCTCGGCGTTGTGGTCCTCGACGAACACTTCCCCGGCCACGGCGCGTCTGGGCGCAACGGCGGCTTCTGCTGCTTGGGCGGCGCGCGGCTCTCGTCGCAAGCGATCCGCACCCGCCACGGCACCGAAGGTCTCACCGAATGGCGGCAAGCCGAACGCACCGCCATCGACCATGTCGTGGATTTCCTCGCCGATCACGACATCGACGCCCAGACCCACTCCAACGGCGAAACCATCCTCGCCCACTCCCCCCGTGCCTTCCGCGATCTGGTCGAGCATTCGTCCGAAGTAGAAGCGGAATATGGGCTACGCCCCACACTCCACACCCCGGAAGACCTCGACAGCCTTGGCATGGCGGGCCCGTGGCACGGCGGGCTAACAATCCCCTTGGGCTTCGGCCTCAACCCCCGCCGCTACATCCAAGGCCTCAGCAACGCCGCACAGGCCGCAGGCGTGCGCGTCTTCAGCGCCACCCCCGTCACCAAACTCGCTCCCGGCACGCCACACAGGCTCTACACCCTACAAGGCACCGTCACCGCCAAACGCCTGATCGTCGCCACCAACGGCTATTCGTCAGAGGATCTGCCGAACTGGCTCGGCGCGCGCTTTATGCCCGCGCAATCGAACGTGCTCCTGACGCGCCCGCTAACGAAAGCAGAGCAGGCCGAAGCAGGCTGGACATCCGCCCAGATGGCCTACGACAGCCGCGGCCTCCTGCATTACTTCCGCCTGCTTCCAGATGGCCGCTTCCTCTTCGGAATGCGCGGCGGCCTCCTTTCGTCACGCCGCGCCGATGAAGGCATGGCCAAAGCCACCCGCCAGCATTTCGACCGCCTCTTTCCGGCATGGTCCCATGTGGAAAGCCCGTGGAACTGGTCCGGCATGGTATCGCTCGCCGCCCACGGCGCCCCCTTCGCTGGCCCGGTGCCCGAACTGCCAAACACATGGGCTGCGCTCAGCTACCACGGCAACGGTGTAGCGATGGGAAGCTTCGCAGGGAAACTTCTGGCCGATCTGGTGTCCGGCCAAAACCCCGCGCTCTATCCCCGCCTCATGAAGGAACCGCCCCCGCGCATTCCCTTGGGCAGGTTCCGCCGCGTAGCGATGCCCTTCGCCTACGCCAGCCGCGCACTGGCCGATCTGAGGTAGCAAGGGGGGCGCTGCCCCCCTCGGCCTTTGGCCTCACCCCCCGGGATATTTCCAAAAGCGAAAGATTTGGTGTGGCTCAGCCCTGCGGAGTCATACCCTGACGGGCTTTTTCGCGTTTGAGGCCGAGGCTGTGTTCGCGCAGGATAATCATCACCCCGGCCAGGATCACGATAGAACCGCCGATCAGGGTTTGCAGCGTGGGAACCTCGTCGAAGATGAAAAACCCGATCAGCACCGCGAAGATCATCGAGGTGTAATCGAACGGGGCCACAACGCTGGCATCGGCATAACGGTAGGCCGAAGTCAGGAATATCTGGCCAAGCCCGCCAAGCAGCCCTGCACCGACGAGAAACACCGCCTGCTCCACGCTGGGCACCGCCCAGCCGAAGGGCAATGTGCAAAGACCGAGGAAGCTCGCCGTTGCTGAGAAGAAGAAAACGATGGCCGAAGTCTGTTCGGTCTTCACCATCTGGCGCACATGGATGCCCGCCAGCGCCGCGAACACCGCCGCGATCAGAACAAGGATCGCCCCCAGCGCCTCGCCACGGCTGACCATATCGTTTTCGAGAAGCGAGAGTTTGGGCGCTAGGATGATCAGCACACCCGTCAGGCCCAATGCCACCGCGCCCAACCGGAAGGCGCGCACTTCCTCGCCAAGGAACATGGCTGCGAAGATCACCACGAGCATCGGCGTAGCATAGCCGATTGCGGTCACATCGGGGAGCGGCAGGAAGCCCAGCGCGGCAAAGCCGAAACCCATGGCCGAGGTGCCGACAAGCCCGCGCCAGAAATGCGCCATCGGCGATTTCACCCGCAGCCCAGTGGCAAGATCACCCCGCCACCAGAGCCAGCCGAGGATCACCGGAATAGCGAAGAACGAGCGGAAAAACACCGCTTCTCCGGGCGGGACTTCGGGTGCGGTCGCCTTGATCAGAGACGACATGCAGATGAAGACCATCACCGCTGCTATCTTGAAGGTGATCCCCTTGACCGGATCCATACGCCTCTCCCTGTTCGTGCCGCCGATGCTCATGCGTCTTGACCAAAAGGTCAACGGCAAGGCTGCCATGCGAAATCGGCAAGGCTTCGCCAAAGGCCTTTAAAAATCGGCGGAGTATCGCGGGTTTCCCACGCCTCACGGGCGGCTCGCTGGCTCGTGAAGGAACCTGCCCTTGAGCCAAGGCGTTTCATTCGTAGCTGAAACACGGGCAGCAGACTGTGCCCGCAAATGGAGAAACGATATGAAACAGGCACTCACACTGGCGGCCCTCGCCGCAACCTTTTCCGCACCGGCAATCGCAGGCACGCTTTCCGCACCGGTCACAGAGGCCGCGCTGGTCATGGCGATCCCGGTCGCTCAGGGCGGGGAATGGACGGGCGCCTATGGCGGTTTGCAACTCGGCTACGGTTCGCTCAACGGGTCCGGCGGCCTTGAAGGCGATGGCGCGATCGGCGGTCTGACCTTCGGTTATGACCACGACTTTGGCCAGTATGTTCTCGGCGCAGGCGTGGACTACGATTTCGCCAATATCGATTTCGGCGGCGCGACCACGCTGGAAAACGTCGCGCGCCTGAAAGTGCGGGCGGGCTATGACATGGGCGATGGCCTCCTCTACGCCACCGCTGGCGGCGCGCAGGCACAAACCTCCTCGATGGGGTCGGATACCGGTTGGTTCGGCGGCGTGGGCTATGAACACAAGCTGACCCAGAACATCTCGGTTGGTGGCGAGGTGCTCTACCACCAGTTCGACGATTTCAACGGATCTGGCACGGATTTGGACGCAACAACGGCCCAGATCCGCACGACGTTCCGCTTCTAAGAAACCCACACACGTACGGAAGCGGATCCGGTCTGCCGCCCCCCAAGATGCGGGCAGATCCGGCGGGCGGCGCGCGGTGCTGTAAGGGCTTCGCGCGCCGCCAACGTCATGACGCAAGCCAAACGCAATCCATACGCTTCGGAAACGGGATTTCGAGAGGTTAACAAGCTGACATCACGGCGAAAAAATTCTGGGTGCTTTAGAGCAGCGTGAAGGCGATGCCAGACATGAAAAAGGGCGGGAAACCCCGCCCTTTTTCTATTCCGCCGCGCGGCGCGGCAGGACCCAACCGGGCCTTGCGTAGTGGCAGGTGTAACCGTTCGGGTGCCGCTCCAGATAGTCCTGATGTTCAGGCTCGGCCTCCCAGAAATCGCTCACGGGTTCGACCTCGGTCGCCACCTTTCCGGGCCAAAGACCGGAGGCATCGACATCGGCAATCGTGTCGAGCGCTTCGGCTTTTTGCGCGTCATTACAAAAGTATATCGCCGATCGGTAGCTCATGCCGATGTCATTTCCCTGACGGTTGGGCGTCGTCGGGTCATGGATCTGGAAGAAGAATTCCAGAAGGCGGCGGTAGCTCGTTTTCGTCGGATCGAACCAGATTTCGATACCCTCTGCATGGGTGCCATGATTGCGGTAGGTCGCGTTCGCCACATCACCGCCGGTGTAGCCCACACGGGTCCGGGTGACGCCGGGGAGGCGGCGGATGAGGTCTTGCATACCCCAGAAACACCCGCCCGCCAGCACTGCGCGTTCTTCAGCCATCGATTTCCTCCACCTTGTCCAGATAGGCGCCATAGCCTTCGGCCTCCATATCCTCTTTGGCAATGAAGCGCAAAGAAGCCGAGTTAATACAGTATCTTAGACCGCCACGATCCCGCGGGCCGTCGGGGAAGACATGGCCCAGATGGCTGTCTCCGTGCCGTGAACGGACCTCGGTGCGGATCATGCCATGGGTCATGTCCCGCAGTTCGACGACGTTCTCGGGTTCGATCGGTTTGACAAAGCTCGGCCAACCACAGCCGGATTCGTATTTGGCAGAAGAGGCGAAGAGGGGCTCGCCGGAAACGATATCGACGTAGATGCCGACGCCCTTGTTATAGAGGTATTTCCCGGTTCCCGGCCGCTCCGTTCCGCTTTCCTGCGTGACCCAGAATTCCTCCGGAGAGAGGGCCGCCACCGCTTCGGCGCGTTTCTCGTATTTCGGCATGATGCCTCCATAATCAGCTTTGAGGCCTATTAGATGGGGCAACGCGGAGAAAAGCAAAGCCTGTGTTTCAGCCCCTCGCTGGCCTGTGAAAGCGGAAAGCGCCGGGGCTCTGCCCCGGACCCCGGGATATTTTCAAAAGCGAAATTGCAGATTAGTCCGCTTGCAGGGTGCAGCACCCTGAAAGGAGTGTGTTTTCCTGTTCGGTCTGTTGGAAAAGCCGCGCTGAGAAGCCGAAGCGGCGGTCCGACATACCGTCCGAGCACTGCTCCCTTGTGATGATCAGAACCTGTTCGCCTCGATCCGAACCTGTGAGGGTGACGATATATCCAAGCGGTGCTTTGGTGCTGGAAATGAGGACGATTTCTTCCGTGATTTCAGGGGTTTTCCAGAGCGCCGTCTCGGGCCCTGTGATGCCGAGAGACCAGAATGGTTCGGTTCCGAGGCAGACAATGGGCTGCGGCATCGCGCTTGCCGCATCGGGCAGCGGGGCGAGGTAGCGCATCGAGACCCAGCCGTTGCTTTCCGGCAGGCCGACCAATCCCCATTTGCCGTCTGGTGTGGTTTCGAGAACTTCGACCCTGAGCCTGTCGGGCGCGAATTGGCCAAGGACTGGCGCGGCGGCGCTCGGTTCGGCGCGGATGTTCAGCACGTCGTTCGCCGCGACTCCGGACACGGAATAGGCCGCAGGAAACTCTCCGGCCATGGCAGCGAACGGCAATAGTGCGAGCGCAGCCGCGAGGCGCTTCATCGCTTTGCGCTCCAAGAAATCGAAACCGCGCGGCGGGTATAGAATTCACCCAAGAGTCCCAGCACGAGGAAGACGAGCGAGACGTAGATCGGATAGCTGATCGACGAATAATGCGGGTCGTAGTTCAGGAAGGTGAAGCCGCGGCACTGGTCGATGAGGTGGAAGAGCGGGTTCCAGTCGAACATGTCACGCATATAGCCGGGGAGGCTGTTGGCGAGGAACATCTTACCCGACGCGATCATATTGGCACGTTGATAGACCGTGGACATGATGCTCACCACGCCGGGTTCCACGGTTTGATCGCAAGGAAAACCATGCCCAGGGCAATGCCATAGAGCCAGGAGACCAGTATCATGCCGTAGGCGGCGGCAGCGTTCTCGATCTCGAAGGGCACGATCGTGTAATAGATGAAGAGGATCGCGACGAGGGAAAGCGTTTGCACATAGAGCGCGCCGAACGCTGCCGACAGGATCGCGATGATCGTGTTCATCGGCGCGTGCTGCATCATCGGGCTGGCAGGGCCTTCGGCACCCGCCACGGCACCCATCGTTTTGGTGTGGGTCATGTAGAGGAAGATCCCTGACATGATTTAGAGCAGGAAATCGCCGCGCACGGCGGTGCGTCGCAGGCCGAGGATTTCGAACATCGCGAAGAAGGCCAAAACGAAGATCGCCGCCTGCAGCATGTTCGACAGGATCGACATCAACGCATTGCCATGGCTTTTGCGGACAGATCGCACCACACCGTGGTAGGTGAGTTCGAAGATCGTGAAAGCCGAGGCGAGAATGGATTTGCTGGCACTGCGCGACTGGAACATTGGCACTCGCTCCCCTATTGCGGGGTAAGGTTGGCGGGACAACTTGCTGATCCCGTTTTGTAACATCATAAGAGGGCAGCGGCTCCCGATCAATCCGAGAGGATAGCCGCGCGCATTTCGTCAGGAGTACAGGCAGTGGATTACGAAAAACTTGAGCGTGTCATGCGGCGTTTGGCGCTGGAGGCGGGCGACAAGATCATGGAAATTTACAATGCTCCTGATTTTGAAGTGAAAACGAAATCCGATGCGAGCCCTGTGACGGAAGCCGATGAAGCGGCCGATGCCTTGACCTCGGCGGGCTTGCGGGCGGCATTCCCCGACGAAGCTCTGGTCACCGAAGAGCAAGCAGCGAGCCATTCGCAGGACGTGCGCACGTTTCTCGTGGTCGACCCGCTCGATGGCACCAAGGAATTCGTCCAGCGCCGTGGCGATTTCACTGTGAATATCGCCTATGTTCTGGATGGCTCGCCCGTGCGCGGTGTGGTTTACGCTCCCGCCAAGGAGCGGCTGTTCTACACCGACAAAGGCGGTAATGCCGTCGAGGAAATCGGGCCTTTCGACAAGGATACTGTGGGCGAAACCCGCCGTTTGCGCGTGTCGCGCCCCGACAATAGCGGCCTGATGGTCGTGGCCTCCAAGTCGCATCGCGATCAGGCTACGGACGAATATATCGCCAAGTACAATGTGAAAGACATGCGGAGCGCGGGTTCGTCGCTCAAGTTCTGCTTGGTCGCTACTTCCGAGGCCGATTTCTACCCGCGCCTCGGGCGCACGATGGAATGGGATACTGCAGCAGGCCATGCCGTGCTGGTAGGGGCAGGCGGCGATGTTGTCCGCTTCGACAATCTCCAGCCGTTGCGCTATGGAAAGGCCGGGTTCGAAAACCCGTTCTTCATCGCCTTTGCGCCCGGAGTGGAATTCAAAAAATGAGCGTCCTGATCGCGATCCCTGCCCGTTATGCCTCTACCCGCTATCCGGGAAAGCCGTTGGTGGCGCTGAAAGGTGCCTCCGGTGAAGGGAAAACCCTGATCCAGCGCTCGTGGGAAGCGGCGATGGCGGTCAAGGGCGCGGATCGCGTGGTCGTGGCCACCGATGATAACCGCATCCGCACCCATGCCGAAGCCTTTGGCGCAGAAGTGGTCATGACCTCGACCGAATGCCAGAACGGCACCGAGCGTTGCGCGGAAGCCGCTGAGGTGTTGGGCGGCGGGTTCGAAATGGTGGTGAACCTGCAGGGCGATGCACCGCTGACGCCCGCGTGGTTCGTGGAAGACCTGATCAAAGGCCTCCGCGCCGATCCGGAAGCCGACATCGCAACGCCTGTCTTGCGCACCGAAGGCCGCGCCCTGAACGGGTTCCTCGAAGATCGTCGCGCAGGCCGCGTTGGCGGCACAACGGCCGTTTTCGGCGTTGGCGGGCGGGCGCTCTACTTCTCGAAGGAAGTCATCCCTTACACTGGAAAAACCTACGCCGATGATGCCGAAACGCCCGTGTTCCATCACGTCGGCGTCTACGCCTACCGCCCGGCGGCGCTCGCGTCCTACACGGGCTGGAGCGTGGGGCCGCTTGAGACGCTGGAAGGGCTCGAACAACTGCGCTTCCTTGAAAACGGTCGCAAAGTGCTATGCGTCGAGGTCGATGCGAAGGGCCGCCAATTCTGGGAATTGAACAACCCCTCCGACGTGCCACGCATCGAAGCGATGATGGCCGAGATGGGCATGGAATGACCGAAGAGCGGCCGACGATCAGTGTTGTGATCGTTAGCCTTGGGCGGCCGCAAAGCCTGAGCCTATGTCTCCTCGGTGTGGCGCGGCTGGTCTATTCTCCTTATGAAATTATCGTGGTGGCAGATGCTGCAGGCATTGATGCGGCCCGCTCCCTGCCCTTTGCCAATGCGCTGAAACTGGTGCGGTTTGACGAGCCGAATATCTCCATTGCACGAAACAGGGGCATTACAGAGTCAGCCGGTGAAATCGTCGCCTTCATCGACGACGACGCCGTGCCGGAACCCATGTGGCTTGAACGCCTCCGCGAGGCTTTCGCGCTGCCAGACGTCAGCGCCGTGGGTGGGTTCGTTCGCGGGCGGAACGGCATTTCATGGCAATGGCGCGGGCGTTCGGTAGACCACCAAGGGCGGGCGCATGCCTTACCTGTCGAGGGCCAGCAGCCTGTTTTGCCCGTTTCTCCTGAAGGGCACGCGGTCAAAACCGAAGGCACCAACATGGCGATCAGGCGTTCGGTATTGGCTGAGCTTGGCGGCTTCGATCCAGCGTTCCGGTTTTTCCTCGATGAAACCGATCTGAACCTCCGCCTTGCCGTACAAGGGCACCGGACCGCGCTCGCCCCCGCTGCCGAAGTGCACCACGCCTATGGGCCGTCAGATCTTCGGCGTGGCGATCGAGCCGTGCGAGATCTCATCGCCGTCGGCCAGTCCTCGATGGTTTTCCTCCGACGCCATGCTAGCCCCGAAACCCACGCAGGTCGCCTGTGTGAGATCCGTCAGGAACAACGCAAACGGCTTCTCCAGCAGATGGTCGACGGACTAATCGAACCACGCGACGTGCGCCGCCTGCTCGGAACACTGGAACAGGGCTTCGATGCGGGTCTCGCCTTGGCTCTGCCCACCCTCGCGCCCCTTGCCCGGCCAGCATCGCCGTTCCTTCCCTTCCAATCACTCACCACAGGTGAACACCGCGTCGTCTCCGGCCGCTACTGGCGCGTGCGCGCTATCCGGCGCGAAGCCGAGGCCCTTGCCGAGGAAGGCCATTTGGTCTCGGTCTATGTCTTCTCCCGGACATTTCTCTTCCACACCCTGCGCTTCAAGAGGCCCGGCATCTGGTGGCAACGCGGCGGCTTGTGGGGGCGTTCGGAACGACGGCTCTCCCTCCGTCAATTCAACCTTTTCGCGAACCGCGTCCAGATTGAGTGCCAAAGGGTAGCGTCAGCGCGTTGGAAGTGACGCGCCGAGACTGCATTTCCCGTAAAAATCATCAACTTTTTGCCGTTTTTTGATTTTAACAAGGTTTCATAATCCTTTTTTGGTGTATTGTATCCCTAAGGCTGGAAAAGCGGCGATTAAGAATATCGAGGTGGGGCGAAATGCGTAAAAAAGTTACGAAGGCAATTTTTCCTGTTGCTGGATTGGGAACCCGTTTCCTTCCGGCCACGAAATCTGTGCCGAAAGAAATCATGACATTGGTTGACCGCCCGTTGATCCAATATGCGATCGACGAGGCGCGCGCGGCAGGAATCAAGGAATTCATCTTCGTCACGTCCCGCGGCAAAGGGGCCCTCGAAGACTATTTCGATACCGCGCCCCAACTCGAGGCGGAGTTGCGGAAAAAGGGCAAAGATGACCTGCTCGACATCCTCAAGAACACTAACATGGACTCGGGCGCGATCGCCTATATCCGCCAGCACAAGGCGATGGGCCTCGGCCACGCCGTCTGGTGCGCGCGCCGTCTCATCGGCAACGAGCCCTTCGCGGTCATCCTCCCCGATGACGTGATCGCCGCCGAAAAAACCTGCCTTCAGCAGATGGTCGAGGCCTACGAGGAAACGGGCGGTAATATCGTTGCTTCGATGGAAGTTTCACCCGAGAAGGCCAGCTCCTACGGCATCCTCGACATCAAAGAAGACATGGGCTCGATGGTCGCCGTTCGCGGCATGGTGAAAGGTACCGAGCCATCGAACATCGCCGTGATCGGCCGCTACATCCTCACACCGCGTGTTCTGAGCAACCTGAACAAGATGAAGGTCGGCGCTGGCGGTGAAATCCAGCTTACAGATGCCATTGCAGCCGAAATCGAAGCCGAACGCCCCGTCTATGGCTACCGCTTCCGTGGTCAGCGCTTCGATTGCGGTTCCAAGGCTGGTTTCCTGCAAGCCACCGTTTCTTTCGCGCTGGCGCGTGAGGATCTGCGCGACGAACTGGCAGCCTTTTTGCACACTGTTACAGCAGAACAGAAGGCTGCTCAGTAACCGATGGCGGACCATATTCTTGTCACTGGCGGTGCGGGCTATATCGGCTCGCATGCCTGCAAGTCTTTGCAGGCCGCAGGCTATGTGCCCGTCACTTTCGACAATCTCGTCACGGGCTGGGAAGATGCCGTCAAGTTCGGCCCCTTCGAGCAGGGCGACCTTCTGAACCGCGCCCGCCTCAACGAGGTTTTCGCCAAGTGGAAGCCCGTCGCAGTCATGCATTTCGCGGCGCTGAACCAAGTCGGCGAAAGCATGAAAGAGCCCGGGAAGTACTGGCTCAATAACGTGCTGGGGTCGCTCAATCTCATTGAAGCCGCACAGGCCGACGCGCCGTTTGCGCTGGCTGACATCTATGATGAAGAGATTGAAGCCGCCGCCCAAGCCGCCTACGGCCGCGATTACGCGACCTTCGGCTTCGGCAACTGGCAGAGCTGATCAGGCGGCCTGAACAGAATTCCCGGCCGTCAGGATAGTGTAAAGCGTCACCGCATCGGTATTCGCGCGCAGCTTCGCGCAGATCGACGCCTCCCGCAGCGTCCGAGAAACCAGCGCCAAAGCCTTGAGATGCTCCACGCCCGCATCCTCGGGCGCGAAAAGCCCGAAAACGAGATCTACGGGTTGGCGATCAACGGAATCGAAATCGACCGGCTTCTCCAACCGGATGAACGCGCCCACCACATGCTCCAGATCCGGCAAACGCGCGTGGGGCAGAGCCACACCATGGCCCACACCCGTCGGCCCGAGGCTTTCCCGTTCCATCAATGCTTCAACCGCCTGCGACGCGCGCAGCCCATAGCTGGACGCCGCGATCTCGCCCAGATCGTGGAACAAGCGCTTCTTCGAGGAAGCCGAAGCAATTACCTTTACAGCGCCGGTGCGCAAGAGTTTGGAAAGTTCCATCGGAGCCTTATGAATCGGGAGCGGCACGTATGCCGCCCCCAGCTTGAATTCCCAGTTAAAGGTCAGCGCGGATCGATCCAGCCGACATTCCCGTCGGCACGACGATACACCACATTGAGCCCTTTCTTCGTCTCATTCTTGAAGAGAAGGAATCGCGCGCCCGCCAGTTCCATCTGCATCACCGCTTCACCCACCGAGAGCGAAGGAATCTTCGCTTCCATTTCGGCAATGATCATCGGCTGCAGGCTATCGGGTTCCGAATCCTCGTCTCTGTCAGCGGCGAGGATATACGTTGCTGCCTGCGTGACTTCAACCGGGTCCGGCCGATCGCGGTGATGGTCCTTCAGACGGCGCTTGTAACGGCGAAGCTGCTTGTCGAGCTTCTCTTTACAGGCATCGAAAGCCGCATGGATCTCGTTAGCATGCCCTTTGGCCTGCGCCTGCATCCCGGTTGAAAGGTGCACAACGGCTTCGCAAACATACTCATGCGCGGATTTCGAGAAAATGACATTCGCGTCGGTCGGACGCCCTGCATACTTCCCCAGAACTTCCCCCAGCTCGTCCTTCACGAAGGTCTGGAGCGCTTCACCGATGTCGATTTGACGGCCGCTGATCTGATAACGCATGTCATTTTCCTTTTCTGAAATAGTCCGGGGTCTTCCGCGAGCGCACTGCGCCGCGGGATGCTCGGCCCCGGTTCTGGATTTGGACAGTCCGGGCTGAATGCGACCCGGCCTTGGCTGATAGGCCCGACGGCATGGGTGCGATGGAATCCGCGACTGTCATAGCTCCATCAGACGCCAGCCAAGGGCGGCTGTCAAATGAATCCGAAAGAAACGCTGAAACCGGATTGTTGCCGTTTTGCTCAGGAAATCTTGAAGTCGGCGCCAAGATAAACGCGGCGCACATTCTCGTTCTGAACCACATCCTCCGGTGTGCCGGACATCAGCACTTTCCCATCGTGGAGGATGTAGGCGCGATCCACGATTTCGAGGGTTTCACGCACGTTGTGATCCGTGATCAGCACGCCGATACCGCGCTTCTTTAGATCGGCCACCAGATGGCGGATGTCGCCCACACTGATCGGGTCGACCCCAGCGAAAGGTTCATCCAGCAAAAGGTATTTCGGGTTCGCCGCCAAGCACCGCGCGATTTCCACACGCCGCCGCTCACCACCCGAAAGCGCCAAGGCAGGGGCGCGGCGCAGGTGCTCTATCGAGAAATCCGAAAGCAGTTCTTCCAGCCGTTCGCGCCGCTTGTGGCGGTCCTTTTCGACGATCTCCAACACCGCGTTGATGTTGTCTTCTACCGAAAGCCCACGGAAAATCGACATTTCCTGCGGCAGATACCCGATCCCCAACCGCGCACGGCGATACATCGGCAAGGTCGAGATATCCCGCCCGTCCACCAGCACCTGCCCGCCATCGGGGTAAACCAGCCCCGCGATCATGTAGAAAGTCGTAGTCTTGCCCGAACCGTTCGGCCCCAGAAGCGCAACCACCTCCCCGCGCGACACTTCCATCGAGAAGTCGCGGATCACCATGCGCTTCTTGTAACTCTTGCGCAGCGAAGTCACCCGCAGACCCGCGCCGCCTTGCGTCACTGTCAAGTCCGGCCCCGCCATCTTAGTTCTTTCCGGCGTCGGGTTGCAGGATCGTCTTTACACGCCCGCCCATCTGCGCCGTCCCGTCGGTCAGGTTCACCGTCATCTCGTTGGCGGTCAGGGCATTCTTGCCTTGTGTCAAAAGCACATTGCCGCGCATCACCACCACACCGCTTTCGATGCTGTAGTCCGCCCGCTCCGCTTCTGCCGCATCAGGCCCCGAAACCAGCGTCACACCGTTCTTGGCTTCCAGCCGCATCACCTTGCTCTGGTCTTCGGAGTAGACCACCAGCACCCAAGGCGCCGCGAGCCGCATTTCGCCCTGCACGATCACCACGTCACCCGTGAAAATCGCGGTGCCCTTTTCCTGATCGACGGAGAGGTTTTCTGCAGTCACCTCCACCGGAAGTGACGTGTCCTGCGCCATCGTCCCGAAAGCGACAGTGTTCTGCGCGCTCACTGCGGCAGGCATCAGAAGGCTAAGAACCAGTATGATCAAACGGAAGGACACGGGCGTATATTCCTCAACTCTTCGGATCGTATACCAGATGCACCCCGTCCGTGAAGAGCATCACTGCCTTTCCGCTTTCAGGGTCCGTCGTGATCGTCATGCGTCCGGCGGTGAATACGCCGGGCGGGCCATTGCCTTCAACAGCGCCGGGGCTCGTCACGCGCAAATAGGACAGCGCGCTCGAAATATCCTCGCTTTTCAGCCGATACCCCGTCGTTGTGGTGAACTCCACGCCGCCCGTCAGTCGCGCCAGATCATCGGGCTCGTTCACCTGCCCTTTCAGCGCG
>JALQUU010000035.1:0-23813 GCA_023260655.1 Paracoccaceae bacterium
GCTGAACCGGGCCGCTGCTCTTGCTGAGTGGCGGCAGCTGCTTGCAGGCTAGGCCTCGGATTTAGGCCAAAGCTGAGACTTGTTCGCATTGTTCTGACACCACCGTACTTGCAAGTATCGGCTCTGGACACTGACGCGAGAGAGCTTAGTCTCAGGTGCTGGGGAATACGAGCGCGAGGGACTAAGCATGGACAAGTTTGGAAAAAGCCAGCCGATCAGACGGCTTGAGGATGTTCGCTTTCTGACAGGCGAAGGTCGGTATGTGGAGGATGTGGTGCCTGAAGGGTCGCTTCACGCCGTGGTTTTCCGCTCGCCCGTGGCGCATGCGACGATCACCAATCTGGACGTGTCGGCAGCGGAAGAGGCCGAGGGTGTTGCTTACGTTCTGACTGGGGAAATGCTCAAGGCGGCGGGTGTGACGGCCAATCTTTTCGCCGTGCTGGTGAAGAATCGCGACGGGTCTGATGCGGCGGATGTGCGCCGCGCTATACTGGCGGAAGACAAGCTTTTGCACGTGGGCCATCCGGTGGCGGTTGTGGTGGCGGAAACGCTGGAGCAGGCCAAGGACGCGGCGGAACTGATCGAGCTTGATTACGACGAATTGGAGCCGAAGCTCGATTTCGCGCCGGGCGGGCCTGTGATCCATCCGGAAGCGCCGAATAACCTCGCTTATGACTGGCATATCGGCAACGAGGAAGCTTTCGAGGCGGCGAAGGCCAAGGCTGCGCGTGTGGTGGAGCTTGAGGTCGAGGACAACCGCGTGATCGTCAACGCGATAGAACCGCGCGGGGCCTATGCTGAGTGGGATGGGGAGCGCCTGCATCTTTGCTTCAACGGGCAAGGGGTGTGGATCGCCAAGGCGCAAATAGCGCGAGTGCTCAATCTGAAGCCTGAGCAAGTGCGGGTGACGAATCCCGATGTGGGCGGCGGGTTCGGGATGAAATCGCCGCCTTACTCTGAGTATTACGCGGCTGCCTTCTGTGCGATGCAGCTTGGCCGCCCTGTGCGCTGGATGAGCGAGCGGACGGAAGGGATGCTCTCGGATCACGCGGGGCGCGATCTGACTTCGGTGGCGCAACTGGCCTTCGACAAGAACAACCGCCTGATCGGTTATCGTGTGGATACGCGCTCGAACATGGGGGCGTTCAACAGCCAGTTCGGGCAGATCATCCAGTCGAACCTTTTCGCGCGGGTTCTGACGGGCGTCTATGACGTGCAGGCAGTCTATCTGCGGGCCAAAGCCTATTACACCAACACGACGCAAGTGGATGCCTATCGCGGGGCTGGCCGGCCCGAGGCGATTTATTTGCTGGAGCGGATGATGGACCGCGCGGCGCGGGAATTGGGCGTTGATCCTTGGGAATTGCGCCGGATCAACTTCATTCCGAAAGCGAAGTTCCCCTACAAGACCATAGTCAGCGAGACCTATGACGTGGGTGATTTCCTGCGCGTTCTTGGCGCGGCGGAAGAGCGGGCGGATCGCGCGGGTTTTGCTGCGCGCAAGGCTGCGTCCGAAGCGCAGGGCAAAATGCGCGGTATGGGTCTCTGTTACTATATCGAAAGTATTTTGGGTGATCCTTCGGAGGGAGCCGCTGTCGAGTTCACTGAAACGGGCGCGACGATCTATGTCGGGACGCAATCGAACGGGCAGGGGCATGAAACCGTTTATGCGAAGTTCCTGTCTGACCAGACGGGGATTCCTCTTGAGGCGATTACCGTGGTGCAGGGCGATAGTGATCAGATCAAGCAAGGGGGCGGTACGGGCGGTTCGCGTTCGGTAACCGTGCAAACCCATGCGACGCTCGAAGTCGTAAGCCAGATGGTGAAGGCGTTTTCGGCTTTCCTCGCGGAGAAGATGGGTGTGGCGGAAGACGTGGTCAGCTTCGATGACGAGCGGTTCCGCGCGCCCGGTTCCAACATGACGCCGACGCTGCTGGAAGCGGCCCAACTGGCGCGCGAGGCGGGGCGCGAGGATCTCTTGCGGCATGAGGCGCGCGCCACGCTTCCGGCGCGGAGCTTCCCGAATGGCGCGCATGTTGCAGAGGTTGAGGTGGATCCGGAAACGGGTGCCCTGGTGGTGGATCGCTATACGGTGGTTGACGATTTCGGCAATCTTATCAACCCGCTTCTGGCGGAAGGTCAGGTGCATGGCGGGGTCGCACAGGGGCTTGGGCAGGCTTTGATGGAGCGTGTGGTGTTCGACGAGCACGGCCAGCTTCTGACGGCGACCTTTATGGATTATGCAATGCCGCGTGCAACCGATGTGCCTTGGATCGCGTTTACCACTGAGGCCGTGCCCTCGACGGCCAACCCGATGGGGATGAAGGGCTGTGGCGAGGCGGGCACTGTGGGCGCGATGGCGGCTGTGGCCAACGCGGTGCAGGATGCCCTCTGGGATGCTGGTGTGCGGAAGGCGGATATGCCGTTCACTCCGCAGCGTGTGTGGGAGATGTTGCAAAATGCCGGGGGTAAGCTGGCGGCAGAGTGAGTTTGACGGATGCAGTTCGCCGGATAGGCCCCTGATCACAGGGGCTTATTTGGTAAGCCAAGGTTCGCTACCGTCAGGAGGTGCCGCATGGCGCGCCTGACAGGGTTGTTCCGCAGGCTTTACCAGCTTGCTCGCCCATTCCCGACCGCAGAGCAAACTCCGGTTAGACGGGGGCGGGGCCCTCTGAAACTGGTGATCATTCTTGACGGCACCATGTCCTCCTTGGAGCCAGGGGAGGAAACCAACGCGGGGCTGGCCTATCGGCTACTCTCCGAAGTGCCCGGCGTTGCGGTGTATTACGAAGCGGGCCTGCAATGGCACGATTGGCGGGCGACGAGAGATGTCATGCTCGGGCGCGGGATCAACCGCCAGATCCGCCGCGCCTATGGCTGGCTGGCGAGCCGCTACCACCCCGGGGATCAGGTATTTCTGGTGGGCTATTCGCGCGGCGCTTTCGCGGTCAGAAGTCTTTCGGGGGTGATTGACCGCGTCGGCCTCTTGCGTGGCGAGGAAGCCACCGAAAGGAACATCCAAACCGCCTATCGGCATTACCAAGCGGGCGAGGAAGGCGACATTCAGGAGGCTTTCGCGAAGGCCTACTGCCATAAGCGCGTGGAGATCAACGGCGTTTTCGTCTGGGACACAGTAAAGGCGCTCGGTTTTCGAGTGCCGTTACTGTGGCGATGGATGGCAGAGACGCATGCCTTCCATGACCATGCAATAGGGCCGTCGATCCTTGCCGGGTTTCAGGCCTTGGCGGCTGATGAAACCCGTCTGGCTTTCGAGCCTGTGCTGTGGACCACAGGGGAGGAAACCAAGGCGCGTGTGGAGCAGTTGTGGTTTCCGGGAACACATGGCGACATCGGTGGCCAGTTGGGTGGCTTTCAGCCTGCGCGCAAGCTTTCGAACCTCGCCTTCATGTGGATGATGGAAAAGCTCGAAGAGTGCGGACTATCGCTGCCGGCAGGTTGGCAAGCCCGATACCCTGTGGATTTCCACGCGCCTTCTGTTGGTACGTGGGGCGGCGCGGGCAAGCTTTTCCTGCTCAGAAGCCAGCGCCAGATCGGCAATGACAGCTCGGAGAAAATCCACGAAGCGGTGGCGTTCCTGAACGCGCGCCCCCGCCGACGGGTGTGGCGGGTATGGCGCGCGCGGCGGTCGTTTTAGGCTTTCGTGGCCATCGGCATGATGATGCAAGTGGTTGAACCCGTTGCATAAAGCCGCCCGTCTTCGACACCCCGGATCTCCCCGACCGCGATGCCCGTGGAACGCCCAGCATGTTGGCAGGTGCCAACGCAGGCAATCTCGGTGCCGAGCGGGATCGAGTGCAGGATGTTAATCTTGTATTCGAGCGTGGTGTAGACGGAGCCTTTGGGCACGCGTGTCATCACGGCGCAGGCCATGGCGCTGTCGAGGAGCGTGCCGTACCAGCCGCCATGGAGAGTGCCCATCGGGTTGGTGAAGGCGAAGGTGGGGGTACCGCGAAATTCGGCGAGGCCCTCTTCGACACGGCTCAGAGTGTAGTTCAAGGTCTTGCCGATGGGCGGGCCGGAGAATTCTCCGGTCAAGACCTTTTGCATGAACTCAAGCCCGGAGACCGACAAGGTGTCGGCTATCGTGGGCAACTCGGCGGGGGTTTCGGCGTAACGCGGCATGGTCTTCTCCCTGTTCATGGGAAGGAGACCGTGCGGCGCAGGGAATGCCAAGTGTTACGCGACGTTCTGGAGTTTCGTGCGAGGCGTCACACCTAGAGCGTGGCAGACATCGCGGGTGAGTTCCGGGCGGTTCAGCGTGTAGAAATGCAGGTTCTGCACGCCTTCCGCGATCAGGTCGGAGCAAAGCTCGGTGCAGAGTGCAGTGGCGAGCAGGTCTTGGCGGTTGTCGCGCTCGGCCTTCTCGAATGCATCGACGAGCCATGCCGGAACGGCGGTTCCGCAACGCTCTGCAAAGCGCGAGACGCCTTTCCAGTTCTCGATCGGCAGGATCCCGGGGGTGATGCGGGCACCATCGACCCCGGCCTTTTCGCAGGTATCACGGAAGCGCAGGAAGGTTTCGGCTTCGAAGAAGAATTGGGTCAGGGCCTCATCGGCACCGGCATCGATCTTGCGCTTCAGCCAGTCGATATCGGCCTGCTGGGTGGCCGATTCTGGGTGCTTTTCGGGGTAGGCGCCCACGCGGATCGTAAAGCGACCTGTAGCTTTCAGGGCTTCAATCAGTTCGATGGAGGAAGTGAAGCCCTCGGCGTGGGGTTGGAATGCGCCCGAGCCTTTCGGCGGGTCGCCGCGCAGAGCGACGATATCGGTGACACCTGCCGTGGCGAAACCTTCCGCGATCTCAAGCGTTTCGGCGCGGGTGGCGTTCACGCAGGTCAGGTGCGCGGCGACTTTCAGGCCGAAGTTTCTATGCAGCGTGGCCACCGCGTCGCGGGTCAGTTCGCGCGTTGTGCCGCCTGCGCCATAGGTCACAGAGACGAAACGGGGGGCGAGGGGAGCGAGAACCTGCACGGTATCCCAGAGCCGGAACGAGGCTTCGAGGTTTTGCGGCGGGAAGAATTCGAACGAAACGGCGGGGGTGTGCATGGGATGCATCCTTCAACTTGAGTTGTCCTCTTGTTGCAGTTGCCGAAATGTGAAACAACTTCATAAAATCGAAGATCAACATGAGGCGAGTATGCATATCGAGTTCCGGCACCTGCGGACGATCAAGGCGATCCATGAAGCAGGAGGCCTCGCGCGGGCGGCCGATATCCTTAACATCACCCAGTCGGCGCTGAGCCACCAGATCAAGGGGATCGAGGATCAGGCCGGGGTGGAACTGTTTGTGCGGCGCTCAAAGCCCTTGAAGCTTTCGGCAGCGGGGCTGCGCCTCTTGCGGGCGGCGGAGCGGATTTTGCCGGAAATCGATCTTTTGCAGGAAGAGTTCAGCGGTATCCGGAAGGGCCATGTTGGCCGGATGCATATCGCGATCGAGTGCCATGCTTGCTTCGAGTGGCTCTTTCCGGTGCTGGAGCGGTTCCGTAAAGGATGGGGCGAAGTGGATGTAGATATCCGCCCCGGCCTCGCATTCGATGCGCTTCCGGCGCTCTTGAAGGAGGAGGTTGATCTCGTGGTTTCCTCCGATCCAGAGGATTTGCCAGGCGTCACTTTTGTTCCGCTCTTTGATTATCGCCCCGTGTTTGTGGCCTCGTCCCAGCACCCTCTGGCGGCTAAGCCCTTTATCGAAGTGGAGGATTTCCGTGGGCAGACGCTGATCACCTATCCGGTGGATCGCGCGCGGCTCGACATTTTCAACCAGCTTCTGACGCCTGCGAAGGTCGAACCGGCCGCGATCCGGCAGGTGGAATTGACGGCGGTGATCCTGCTGCTGGTCGCCTCCAACCGCGGGATTTCGGTTCTGCCGGACTGGGTGGTGCGGGAGGTGAAGTATTCCTCGGATTACATCACGCGGCCCCTCACGGCCGACCCGATCACGCGCCGCCTTTATGCAGCCGTGCGCACCGATGATCTGAAAAAGCCTTTCGTAGCCGATCTGATCCAGTTCGCAGGCGAGGAAGCGCGGCGGCTTCAATCGGTTTGAAGGCTGGCGATATGGACGGGGAAATCCCGCGCTGAAATCGCAGCTTCGCGCACGAGCCCGTCGAAATGGCGGCTGAAGGCTTGCACGCGGGCGGTGTCGCGGAAGGCGAGGTAGCTTGAACCCATGTAAACAGCTGCGAGTTTCGTGCCGAAGATCGTCAGGGGTGCTGAAAACGTGCGGCGGGCGTCGAAAAGGTAGAGCCTGAGGCGCGGGTAGAGTTGAGTGTGGAGTTCTGCAAAGCGCGCAAGTTGCGCGCGGGCGATTTCGGGGGGCAGGCCTGCGTAATAGCCTTCGAAGCGGGATAATGCGGCTAACTCGTGCAGCGGCATCGCCATTTCGTAATCGGAATGCGCCCCTCTGAGCCACTCAAGCCGTTCACTCGCCAAGGCCCTGACCTCGGCTCCGGTTCGAGCGAGATGAGGCGCGTATTCCCAATCCAGCATTTCCGGCGTTTTCAACATGTCGGGGAGGGTGGCAGGGACGTGGCGGATTTTCGTGCCTTGTGCTTCGCGGTGCCAAGCGAACACCTGTTCGTCGATCAAGGCGCGTTCGGCGGCGGTCATGGCGAGGGAGGTGGCCAGAAGATCGGCGGCGGTTTCGGGCCGATCTGAGAGGCCCAAGAGCCAATCTGCCGAAAGGCCCAGAGCGGCGGCGCATTCCGCAGCGACCTGAGCGTTTGGCAGGCGTGCACCGCTCCCGGAAAGCAGTTGCGAGACCGTGGAGCGGTCTACTTCGATCGCACGAGCCAAATCCGATTGGGACATACCGCGTTCTGCCATCGCCTCGGAAAGGCGGATACGGAAGGTCTGGGCGCGGAGGCGTTTATCGGTTGGTTCTAGCATGTGGTGACAAATATCACCAAGGGAAGGATTTGTTAACCACTCTCGCCTTGCAGCACCACGCACTGCGCGGTAACGGATGCGTGAACAGCCAAGAGACCAAAATGAGCGATCCGTCAGACTTGCGTGCCTGCCCGAAATTCGAATGGCCGACTTGGGCGCTTCTGGTTCTGACTTACGCCACTTGGGGCGTAGCGACGGCGGGGAGCCTTCCGATTTGGTTGGCAGTTCCTTTGGTTACTCTCTCGGCTACGTTACATTCCTCGCTTTGTCATGAAGCCTTGCATGGGCACCCGACACGTTGGGCGCGTTTGAACGAGGTTCTAGTCTCGCCTGCGTTAACAATCTGTGTGCCTTACGGCCGCTTCCGCGACACTCACTTGCAGCACCACCACGATGAACGCCTCACCGATCCCTATGATGATCCGGAAGCGAATTTCATGGATCCCGCCGTGTGGGAGGAGCTTTCGCCGAGCTGGCAGCGGGTGCTGCAGTTCAACAATACGCTTTTCGGACGGATGCTGGTGGGGCCTGCCATCGGGCTTTGGGCGTTCATTCTGGGCGATATGCGCGCGATTGCGAAAGGCGATCACGCGATCCGGCGGGAATGGCTTTTGCACATTCCGGCGCTGGCTGTGGTGATCTGGTGGCTGGCGGCATTCGGCACGATACCGATCTGGGCCTTCGCCTTGGCGACCTATGCGGGGTGGTCGATCCTGAAAATCCGCACTTTCCTTGAGCACCGCGCCAAGGAGCGCGCCTGTGAACGGACGGTGATCGTCGAGGATCGGGGGCTCTTGGCGCTTCTGTTCCTCAACAACAATTTCCATGCCGTTCACCACACCCATCCGGGTGTGCCATGGTACCGGCTGCCTGCGCTCTATGCGTCGCGCCGAGGGGAATATCTGCGCAAGAACGGCGAATACCGCTATCGCAGCTATCTGGACGTGTTCCGGCAGTATTTCTTCACGGCGAAAGACCCCGTGCCGCATCCCCTCTGGCGGAAGCGCTGAATTCAGGTCAGACAGGCGGCATGGAACTCTGGGTTATCGTCACCTTCGCCGCCGCTGCCTTCCAGACAGTGCGCTTCATGTTGCAAAAACACCTGAGTGCCGCGGCACTGACGGTGACTGGCGCAACATTTTCCCGCTACATTTACTCGGCACCGCTGATCCTGCTAGCGCTTTGGGGGCTTTTGCACCTGCGCGGAGAACCGATGCCTGCCATCGGGGGCAAGTTCTGGCCGAACGTGCTGGCAGGGGCTTTCGCGCAGGTCGTGGCCACGATCTGTGTGGTGGCAGTGTTCAAGATGCGGAACTTCGCCGTGGGCGTGACCCTGATGAAGACCGAGGTTCTGATGACTGTGATCGTCGGGTTGGCGATTCTTGGTGAGGGGGTTTCGGCTTTCGGGCTGGTGGCGATCCTGATCGGGCTCGGCGGCGTGCTGGCGCTGACCGATATGCCCGGAATGCAGGGGAACTGGCTCAAGCGGCTCTGGAACCGTGCAGCGGGGCTTGGCCTTGCCTCCGGGGCGATCTTTGCGATCTCGTCGGTGACCTATCGCGGGGCGTCGCTGGAAGTGGCGTCGGATTTCCCGTTCGAACGCGCACTTGTAACACTCGCGGCCGTGGTAACGACACAGGCCTTGGGCATGGCGCTCTGGCTCTTGTGGTGGGACCGCGCGCAGATCGGGAAAGTGCTTCGGGCATGGCGGACAGCCGGATGGATCGGCCTTACTTCGATGTTCGGCTCAATGTGCTGGTTCACGGCCTTCACGCTGCAGAACGCGGCTTTGGTGAAGGCGGTGGGGCAGGTCGAGTTGATGTTCTCGCTCCTTGCCTCGGTGCTTTTCTTCCGCGAGACGATCAGTGGGCGCGAGTGGATCGGGATCGGGCTGCTTAGTGTGTCCGTCCTGTCATTTGTCCTACACCTCTGAGCCTCAGGAACAGGCTTTCTTCAACACCGTTGTGGAAGAAGGGAACCGACGAGGGCGGTGCAAGATCATGCGCGCGCGCGGCCACTTCGGCCAACACGACTTCGGTGATGAAGGGCAGATCGAAGGAGCGCACTTCGGGGAGCGGGATCCACTGGAGGTGGGATAGCTCGTCACAAGCGGCGGAGAAATCGTCGAGATCCGAGGCGATGGCATCGGCGTCGACGAGGAAGAAGCGCGCGTCGAAGCGGCGCGGGCGGCCGGGCGGCGTGATCGCGCGGAAGACGAATTGCAGAGCGTCAGCGGAAGGCAGGTGGCCCGTGGCGGCGAAGCTGGCCCAGTCTTCGGCGGGTTCGGCTGCCCATGCGGCTTTCTGGCCCAGGATCAGCCCGGTTTCTTCCCACAACTCTCGTACGGCGGCGACGGCCAGAGGATGGGCAAGGCCCGGCTCGGCATCTTCGGCCAAGCGGTTGGCGCAGACTTCAGGCAGAGGCGTGGCGAGCGGCACGGCTGCATCCGCCTTGTCGACAGCGCCACCGGGGAAGACGAATTTGTTCGGCATGAAGGCAGCACCTGCCCCCCGCTGGCCCATCAGAACCTTCGGTTGGGTCAGTCTGTCGCGCAAAACGATCACAGTGGCCGCGTTGCGGATAGCGCTCTTGTCTTCGGTCATGCCTCGCCCTGTCTTTCCTGAAGGGATCAGCGCTGGAGCGAGAACCCGTGCATCTGTCGTGCCCATTGGAGGGCGATCATAGCGCCTTTGAGCCTGGGCAGAAGGTAGAGCGAGAGCGCGACGGTGCCAACCGCGAAGATGCTGAAAAGCACCAAAGGATCGGGGCGGAATTTCTCGAAGACGATCAGGAGCAAAGGTGCCATCAGGTGGCCGACAATCAGGATCGTCAGATAGGCCGGGCCATCATCAGCGCGGTGGTGATGCAATTCCTCGCGGCACACAGGGCAGGTGGGGCGAACCGTGAGATAACCGCTGAGCAGCGGGCCCGAGCCGCAGGACGGGCATTTACGCCGCCAGCCGTTGATCAAAGCCGGCCAAAGTTCCCGCTCAGGTGTAGGCATATTCTCTGCGTTGCTCATGTGGTTTCCTCGCTCGCTCCAGATCGATGTGGTGATCTATCCGGCTCCGGATTGAAAGTGCGCGGGTTGTCCTTGCGTCCCCATGTCGCGTTTGCGGTAACGGTTCCGTGAAGGCCGCGACGGAAAATCAGGGGGGCTGCGTATGAGATTGCAGAACGGCAGGGAACAGGCCCGCCGATGGAAAGGACAAGAAGAATGCAACGCATTATCGCCCTCGTTTTGGCAGGCACGGTTTCTCTTTCGCTGGGCGCTGCTGCCTATGCAGATCAGCGTGTGGGCGATGGCCCGCGCGGTCAGGGCTTCCCCTTCGACTTCACCGCCATGGATGCCGACAAGGATGGCAAGATCAACAAGGACGAAATCGCCGCCTTTCAGGCAGCGCGGTTCGCCGAAGTTGATCTGGACAAGGACGGGAAGCTTTCTGCGGATGAACTGGCCGCAGCCCATGTGAAGCGCGCGGAAGAAGCGTCGAAGGATCGTGCAGCCCAGATGCTGGAACGCCGCGACGCCAACAAGGATGGCTTCCTCGGTGCCGATGAAATGGCGCCTCCAGAAGACCGGATGGCGCGGATGTTCGAGCGTCTCGATGCCGACAAAGATGGTGTCGTGAGCCAGCAGGAGCTCGAAAAGATGCGGGAGCGATTGGGTGAGTGCCACGGCATGGGCCACGGCAAAGGTCATGGTGAAGGCCACGGCAAGAAGCGCTGGATGGAATAAGCTTTGAAAAAGGCCGGACTGGGCAAATGCCTGGTCCGGCTTGCCGGAACGCGACAGACGGGGTAGCGCAGGGTGCATGAACGTGGCCTTTGACGCAGCAACTGCAGAGAGTGACGAAGCCCTCATCGCGGCCTATGTGGCAGGCGATGCGCGGGCGGCTCGTGCCTTGACGGCGCGGTTCGGCCCGAGAGTGTTTTCCCATGCCTACCGCCTGTTGCAGGATCGGAGCGAGGCGGAAGATGTGGCGCAGGAGGCTCTGCTGCGTTTGTGGAAGCAGGCCCCCGATTGGCGGGCCGGAGAGGCCAAGGTCTCGACCTGGCTTTATCGCGTGACCGGAAACCTCTGCATCGACAGGATCAGGGGCAAGCGCGGGCGGGCTTCTGTGGCGCTAGATGCTGTGGCGGAGCCCGAGGCCGATGCTCCGGGGGCCGAAGACCGTTTGCAGACGCAGGCACGGCTTTCGGCCTTGGAAACCGCGCTTGCGGCCTTGCCGGATCGGCAGCGGCAGGCGTTGGTTTTGCGGCATATCGAGGGAATGGCCAATCCCGAGATCGCCGAGATTATGGACATGAGCGTGGAGGCGGTGGAAAGCCTGACCGCCCGCGGCAAGAGAGCGCTGGCACAGGCCTTGGCCGGGCGGCGCGAGGAGTTGGGATATGTCGAAAGCTGATCTGGAACTGCACGACACCGAACTGGACGCCCTCTTTGCGGAGGCGCAGCAGGCTACACCGGAACCGTCGCCTGAGTTCATGGCACGGTTGACGGCGGAGGCCTTGGCCGAACAGCCGCAGCGCCGCGCGGCTGTGAAACGAGGTGGTTTCTGGTCGGAGATTTGGGAAGCGATTGGCGGAGCCCCCGCTTTGGCCGGATTGGCTGTGGCGGGGGTGGCAGGCCTCTGGCTCGGGATCTATCCACCCGCTGCCGTGACGGAAGTGATCTGGGGCGCATCGGTCGCCAGCGATGAGCTTTCGCCCTATTTGTCATTCGATATGGCGCTTGCGCTGGAGGAAATGTGAGATGACTGAGACCACGACAGGTAAAACGAACCGTTGGGTGAAGGCGGCGCTGGTGGTTTCGCTGGCGTTGAACCTCGTGATCCTTATGGCGATCGGCGGCGCTTTCTGGCGCTTCGGCCCGCCCCCCGGTGAAGCGGATCGGTTCCGCGCCAAATCCGGCCCGGTGATGTATGTGGCGGCCCTTGATCGCACCGAACGGCGCGCCTTGTTCGAAGAGGCGCGGGAGCGTGGCGGGCGGGAACGCGGTGGGCCTCAGGCGCAGGGTGTGATTGCAGCCCTTAAGGCGGAACCTTTTGATGTTGCGGCATTTAAAGCAGCGATAGATGAGGAGGTTTCCGTGGTGGATCGCCGTTCTGCGGCCTTGCTTGAGGGTTTGGTTGCGCGGGTGGCCGCGATGAACGAGGACGAGCGCGAGGCCTATGCAGAGCGGATCAAGGAATTCGCCCGTCATGCCAAGAAGCACGACCGGATGCGGCGCTCGGAATGATAGTTAACGGATCGTTAACTTTCGTTACGCGCTGAGCCGGCTTTCGGGCGGAGCTGCACTTAGAAGCGCGTTATCGCGCCCGGCGGTCTTGGCCCCATAAAGGGCGCGATCTGCCCGGTCGAGAAGGCTGGAAATCGGTTTGGCTTCTTGTTCGAGAGCAGGGTCCAGCACTGCTACGCCGATTGAAATGGTCACATGCGCAGGGGCTTCGGTGCCGGGCAGGGCGAAAGGCTCGGTGCGCACCCGTTCACAAAAGGCGCGCGCCCTCAAACTGGCTGTGGTGCGCTGGCAATCGGGCAGGGCAAGCAGGAATTCCTCGCCACCGATCCGGGCGAAAAGATCGCGAGGCCCGAGGGCTGCCGAAAACCGTTTGCACAGCTCGATCAGGACATGATCACCCGCAGTGTGGCCGAAACTGTCATTGATCTGTTTGAAATGGTCGAGATCCGCGACCATCACGGCCATCGGCGCACCGGTGCGGCGCGCGTCTTGCAGCATTGTTTCGAGCCGCGGCAGAGCGTAGCGGCGATTATGTGCGCCGGTCAGAGGGTCGAAGAGGGCGGCTTGAAGCCCGCTTTGCACGGAGGCGCGCATCAGGTCCGCGAGGCGCTTCTTGCTCAGGAGTGTGGTGAGGCGCAGTGCCAGCTCGCTGATATTGTCGCCGAAAGGTACCGCAGCCCATGCGCCAAGATCAAGGGCGTGATTGCGCGCCGCCGCGTCGAACGGGGCTTGGAACAGCACGAGAGTGGCAGCATGGCGCGTGCGGGCATGGGTGCGCACCTCCGAGAGGAGGCGCAGCGCCACACCGGGGTTCTCTGGCGAGACGAGGAGAATCACTGCATCTGCCGGATCGCCTGCGCCAATGGTTTTGGGCAGATCGGTGAAGGTGGTCGGCAGGATCCGATGCGGCAACTTCGCTTCCAGAGCGCTGCGGAAGAGCAGAATTGGGGCCGGGTTCTCGGCCGCGAGGAGGATGCGCGCACGATTCTCGAACGCGGTGGGCGATTCCGCGAGCTGGAAGGATCGCGGAATGTCTACGCGGGCCCGCACCAGATTGCGCAGACGCGCTTGCAGGAAGAGATCGTCGTAGGGTTTTTCGATGATGTCATCGACCCCCGAGGCCAAGAGCGCCATGCGCTGGGCCTCGTCCAACTGCGGTGCCGTCACCAGAACCGGCAGATCCGCCAATCCATGGAGCGCACGAAGCTGCGTCGCAAGGCGCATGGCACCGCCTTCTGGAAGTGTTGCCGAGACAATGGCGAGATCAGGCGGATCGGCCTGCGCCAGTTTCAGGGCTTCCCCCTCCGAACTGGCTTGGATAACGGTGTAGAAGGCACTCGACAGTTTCACGCGCAGAACGATCCTGTTTGTCGCAATGTCATCCACGATGAGGATTTTGCCAGACATGCGGAAAGGACCCTGTTGAAACATCTGTCGCGGTTGGGTCCAGTCTGTGTCAGCAATAGTTAAGAAATCGTTTCCAATTCGGAGATTCCACCTGCCATGAACGAGAAAATGCCGTTGAGCCGCGAGCGTTCGGAAACAGTCGGCTTGCAGGCCTTGGCATGGCTTGCGGCGCAAGATGATGTTTTTCCGGTGTTTTTGAATGCCAGCGGGGCGTCATTGTCCGAAATGCGCGCACGGGCGAATGATCCGGACTTCCTGGGCGCGGTTCTGGATTTCTTAATGAATGAAGACGCGTGGGTGATGGCCTTTTGCCGCACCGAGAACCTTGCCTTCGATATCCCGATGCGCGCCAGAGCAGGCCTGCCGGGGGAAGAAGCGGTGCACTGGACCTGAATTCGCCTTGTTTACAAGGTGTTCAGCGTCACATCTTCGGCTTTGCGCAGCTTACCAAGGAGGCGCAGCAGCTCGGCCCGCTCTTCAGGGGCCAGTTCCTTTGCGATGGCCTGGGCATTGGTGCGCGCCATCGGCGTGGCGAGGCGAATGGTTTCCTCGCCCTTGAGGGTGAGCGTGACGCAACGGGTGCGGCGGTCCCCGTCACCCGAGGCGCGTGTGATCAGATCGTCGGCTTCCATACCGCGCAGGGCGCGGCTGGTCGCCGTGCGGTCGATCCCGACAAAATCCGCAATATCAGAGGGTTGCGTGAGGTTTTCATTGCCCACAGCCAAGAGGACGCACCATGTCGTCCGGGTCAATCCCAAGGTTTTCAACTGCTCGTCCAAGCGCCGCTCCTGCAGGCGGGAGGCCACGGAAAGGTGGTATCCGAGGGAAGCATGAAGGCGGTATGGAGTATCTTGCGTCATACGCGGGACGGCACAGGAAACAGGTGAAAAAGTCAAGCTGCGCTTGCGGGAAAACAAGCGGCGGGGCAGGGTGACCCAAGGGCAGGAGGCATGCATGCGCGTAGACGGGATTCTCTTCGATAAAGACGGCACATTGTTCGATTTCCGGACCACTTGGAACACATGGGCTGCGGGAACGATCCGGGAATTATCTGGCGGAAACAAAGATATAGCCGAAGCGATCGCGGCGCGTCTGCTGTTTGATCTCGAAACGAGCGCCTTTGATGCGGCCTCTCCGGTGATCGCCGGATCGAACCGCGAAGTGGCGGAACTGGTGGGCGAGGTGCTCACTGAACGCGCGGTCGAGGAGATCGAGCTTTTCCTGACGCAGACAGCCGCTAGAGCCCCCTTGGCTCCGGCCGTTCCCCTCGCACCTTTCCTTGCGGAAATGCGGCAGCGCGGCCTTCGTCTGGGCGTCATGACCAATGACACCGAATACGGCGCAAAGGCACATCTTGGCGCGGCGGGTGTCGATCATCTCTTTGATTTCATAGCGGGTTTCGATAGCGGATGGGGGCCCAAGCCCAACCCTGAACCGCTGCTGGCCTTTGCGAATTTGCATGGCCTGTCGCCTGAGCGGGTGGTGATGGTAGGTGATAGCCGCCACGATCTGATGGCAGGAAAACGGGCAGGGATGCAAACCGTGGGCGTGCTCACGGGCATGGCTCCTGCCGAGGAACTGGCCCCTCTGGCCGATGCGGTTCTGCCCGATATCGGCCATCTCGCGAGCTGGGTTGAAAGCCATTAACCCGGCCCCAAACCCCGTTTCTGAAACGTATGGATTGTGTATGGCTTGTGTATGGCAAGCGTCATGACGCTTCGCCCTTATTCTCGATTTAACAAATATCCTGGGGGTAGCCCGTAGGGCGGGGGGCGGAGCCCCCGACACCCTGCACGCAATCCTTACTTTGCCAGTAAAAGGTAGCGATCCACGCGGAAAACGGTTTCGTCCGGTGTGTAGGATTCGATCACGGTTTTGGTGGCCTTCAAAGTGAAACCCGCTTTGGTGGCTTCACCGATCAACCAATCCACATCGAGTTTCCGCAACGGGTTGGTCTCGCCACGGAACATCCGGTCGGTTTCGGCGGCTTTGAGGGTGTCGAAATCGGTGCGGTAGGAACCCGAGGCGCTGGCGGGGGTGGCCAGCGTGAGGTCTTTCTCGATGAACTGGAATACGAGGTAGCCGCCCGGATTGAGGTTCTCGTGCACGCTGCGGAAATGGAAGCCGATCTGCGCATCGGTGAGGTAGTAGATCATGTCGCGGTGGAACACGATGTCGTAATCTACGCCGAAGGGCAGGGGCTCGGTGCCTGCATTGGCGACTGCGGCGGGCACGTCGGGGTGGTTCTTCTGGAAATCCTCGACGTATTTCTGGCCGATATCAGTGGCGTAGATCGTGGCACCGCGCGCTTGGCATTCGAGAAGGTCCGCGCCGCGATTGGCGCCGAAGCCGATCTCCAACACAGTTTTCCGGCAAGGCTGATGCCTGCGTAGCCGAAGAAGCGGAAGAGGGGCACATTGGCAACCGTGCGGCTGTTCACGAGGTCGCGGGTCGACCAGTATTCGATTGCTGCGTCGGACATGCAATTCTCCCCAAAGGCGATCAAAAGCCTTATGGAGGGTGGGCATAAGCGGGGCAAGCCTTTCGGTAAGCCACGCTGCACCCGATTGCCCTTACCGGCGAAGAAGTGCCGGAGTGCTGCCCGGAAATGCATCAAGCGAACGGGCGCTTGAGCTTTCGAGAGGGGCTTAAGCTGGGCTTGGGCGGCTATCTTCAGGCCGCCAGCCGCGCCCGATGACTCGGCAAAGCCGAGAGCCGCATCCCCACGAGAAAAGTTCCGTCGCGTGGCCTGAGGCACGCGCGTTCATAGCTCGGGCACTGGCCCGAACAATGCGCATTCGGGGCCGTTGGAGGCCTGAGCATCTGCAAATCTGTGGGGAAAGGTGGCAGCCCGTAGGGGAGTCGAACCCCTCTTTTCAGGTTGAAAACCTGACGTCCTAACCGATAGACGAACGGGCCACGCTTTGCGTGAGGCGGTGTTTAGAAAAAGCCGCCGATGACCGCAAGGGGGTAAATCGCGATTTTTGAAGATTTTTTCAGGCGCGCGAAAAGCCCCTTGAAACGCGGGTTATTGGGCGGCGGGGGCGGCGTCGTCGAGGCGGAGTTGCACGTTTTGGCGGCCACCCCATTCGTTGATTTCGAGCTTTCCGGCGATATGGAAGCGCGCGCCCTTGTGATTCAGAATCGCGGTCCCCAGCGGGGTTTCCAATGCCCCGAAGGCAATCGCTTCGATGCGCCCGCCAAGCCCGTCCGCGAAGGTGGCTTTGAGGTGGGTTTCGCCCACCTGTTTGGCGAAGGACACCGCCACATCGGGTAAGGCGAAGCGGGGGGCGGGCGCGCCTTGGCCGAAGGGGCCTGCGCGTTCGAGGTCCGTGACCAGTTCGGGGGTGGCGGCTTTCGGCATGAGCATGCCGTCGAGGCGCAGATCGGCAGGGCCTAGGGCGCCTGCGCCTTGGCGGGCCAAGAGTTCGGCAAGGCGGGCCATGGCGGGTTCGAGTTGGTCACGGGCCACGGTGAGCCCCGCCGCCATGCGGTGCCCGCCGCCTTTCAGGAGCAGGCCTTCGGCGGCAAGGCGCTGGACTGATGCGCCGAGATCGACGCCCGCAACCGAGCGGCCCGAGCCTTTGCCTTCATCGCCAGCAAGGCCGATGACCACGGCAGGACGGTTGGTGGCTTCCTTCAGGCGCGAGGCGACGATGCCCACCACGCCCGGGTGCCAGCCTTCGCCAGCAGCCCAGACGAGGGGCGCGTCAAGCCCGCGGGCTTCGGCTTGGGCCAATGCGGAGGCGCGCACACTTTCTTCGATCTGGCGGCGCTCGGTGTTGAGCATGTCCAACTCGGCCGCGAGGCGCTGGGATTCGGCTGGATCTGCGGAGGCCAGAAGCCGCGCGCCCAGATCGGCCTTGCCGATGCGCCCGCCTGCGTTGACGCGCGGGCCGAGGAGGAAGCCCAAGGCGTAGGTGTCAGGCGCGCGATTCATGCGGGCGGCATCGGCCAGCGCCACAAGGCCGGGCCGTTCGCGCCGTGCCATCACTTTCAGCCCTTGGCGCACCAGCGCTCGGTTGACGCCGATCAGGGGGGCCACATCGGCTACGGTCGCCAGTGCGACGAGATCGAGAAGCGCCATCAGATCAGGGCCTTGCGCGCCCTCGCTCCGCATCTGGCGGTTGGCTTCGACGAGCATCAGGAACACCACGGCCGCCGCGCAAAGATGTGCAAGCTCGCCGCTTTCGTCCTGACGATTCGGGTTCACGCAGGCCACGGCGGCGGGCAGAGTTTCGCCGCCCAAGTGGTGATCGAGGATCACCACGTCGCAGCCAGCCGCCGCGATAGGATCATGCGAAAGCGTGCCGCAATCGACGCAGATGATGAGGTCATGCTCTGCGCCCAAGGCCTGCATCGCGGGCACGTTGGGGCCATAGCCCTCGTCGATCCGGTCGGGGATGTAGAGCGTGGCGTCGCGCCCCAGCGAGCGGAGCCACCAAAGGAGAAGCGCGGCAGAGGAGCCGCCATCCACGTCATAGTCGGCGAAGATCGCGATGCGTTGGCGGCGTTTGACAGCTTCGAGGAAGCGGCGGGCGGCGCGCTCCATGTCTTTCAGGCGGTGCGGATCGGAGAGGAGGTCGCGGAGTTGCGGTTCGAGATAGCCTGCCGCCTCATGCGGGGCGACGCCTTGGCGCGCCAGTGTGAGGCAGAGCGGGAGGGGCAGGGCGGTTTCCTGCCGGATCGCCTCGGCTTGGCGTTCCACTTCTGCTGAAGGGCCCACCCAGCGGCGGCCCGAGAGCGAGGAGGTGACGCCGAGAAACCCCATGGATCAGCCGCGCGCGGCTTTTTCGGCGATACCGGACGTGCCTTGGCGGCGCGCCAGTTCGGCCATCACATCGGCAAGCTCAACATCGCGGGCGCGCAGCATCACGAGGAGGTGGAAGAGCACATCAGCGGCTTCAGAAGTGAGGCGCTCGCGGTCGCCCTTCACCGCTTCGATGATGGCCTCCACGGCTTCCTCACCGAATTTCTCGGCGCATTTCTCGGGGCCCTTGGCGAGGAGTTTCGCGGTCCAGCTGGCTTCCGGATCGGCCTTGGCGCGGGCGGCGATGGTTTGGGCGAGATCGTCGAGCGTCATGCGTCCATCCTCATAGGAATGCCGTTGGCGGCCATATGGGCCTTGGCTTCGGCAACAGTGAACTCACCGAAGTGGAAGATCGAGGCTGCGAGCACGGCAGAGGCCCCGCCTTTGGTCACGCCTTCGACGAGGTGGTCGAGCGTGCCGACACCGCCAGAGGCGATCACGGGTATTTCCACCGCATCGGAAATCGCGCGGGTGAGGGGCAGGTTATAGCCACCCTTGGTGCCGTCGCGGTCCATCGAGGTGAGAAGGATTTCGCCTGCGCCCTTGGCTGCGACGAGGCGCGCGAATTCCACCGCGTCGATCCCGGTGGGTTTACGGCCGCCGTGGGTGAAAAGCTCCCACTTGCCGGGGGCCACGGTTTTGGCGTCGATCGCGACGACGATGCATTGCGAGCCGAAGCGATCTGCGGCTTCGGCCACCACATCGGGATTGGCGACAGCGGCAGAGTTGAAACTCACCTTGTCGGCACCCGCGAGGAGAAGCTTGCGCACATCATCGGCCGTGCGCACGCCACCACCCACGGTCAGCGGCACAAAGCACTGCGCGGCGGTGCGGGTGACCACATCGAGCATGACGCCACGGTTTTCATGGGTGGCGTGAATGTCGAGAAAGCAGATCTCGTCGGCGCCTGCAGCATCATAGGCACGGGCCGCATCCACGGGATCGCCCGCATCGCGGAGATTGACGAAGTTCACGCCCTTGACCACGCGGCCATCGGCCACGTCGAGGCAGGGGATCAGGCGGGTTTTCAGCATGGCGTCCTCTGAGCGGGTTGCCCCGTCTTTACTGTGCGTGGGGGGACGATGCAATCGACGCCCGTGCAATCCGGTGAAGCGCATCGCGTACAATCAGCACATGAAACGGCATCACGAGCGCCAGATAGGCGCGACCGGCCCAATTATGGGGATGCACCCAAGTGCCCATATGGATGCGGCCCGCGACCTGCATCACGGAAATGCGGAAATCGAGGTGCCTGTCATCGGTGCCGAGCACGATTTCGGAAGGTGTGTCGAGATGAACCGGAAAGATCGCGCCGTCGCCGCTAACCGCGCTATCGGCCTTCAAGCCAAGGGGCCGGACAAGCGCATTGCGGAGGCCGAGCAAACGGTCGGCCCATGCGGGCAATGTGAGGCCGATATCGGCGGCGGTGCGTGGCGCGAGCGCGCTTTCGACCGAATAGCCATCGAAGAAATCACCCGAAGTGACCGTAGGCCAGAGGCTCGACGAGGCGGGGAGGGGGGCTTTGACAATCATGAACGATCCACTGTGCCACCCCCCGAAGGAGGCCGCCGCGAGGAGCGGAGGGCAAGCGGGCACGATGCCACACCGGCCCCCGAAGGATTACCCCTTGAGCGCGGCCAAAGCCTCGGCAAGGTCGATCGCCCCGTCATAAAGCGCGCGGCCCGAGATCGCGCCGTTGAGCGACGCGCCGCAATCGCGAAGCGCGATGAGATCAGCGAGAGAAGAAACCCCGCCCGAGGCAATCACGGGGATAGAGACAGCTCGCGCCAAAGCGGCGGTTTCCTCGATATTCGGGCCTTGCATCGCGCCGTCGCGGTTGATGTCGGTGTAGATGATCGCAGCTACGCCCGCATCCTCGAAGGATTTAGCGAGATCGGTGGCCATCACATTGGTTTCTTCGGCCCAGCCCTTGGTGGCCACCATGCCCTTCCGCGCATCGATCCCGACGGCGACCTGACCGGGGAAAGCGCGCGCGGCTTCGCGCACTAGCGCGGGTTTTTCCACGGCAACGGTGCCGAGGATCACGCGAGCGAGACCTTTCGAGAGCCAGCGCTCGATCGTGGCCATATCGCGGATGCCACCGCCAAGCTGGGCAGGCACCTTGGTGCGCTTCAGGATTTCCTCGACCGGAGCGGCATTCACAGGCTCGCCTGCGAAAGCCCCGTTCAGATCAACGAGATGCAGCCATTCACACCCTGCCGCCACAAACTCCATCGCCTGCGCAGCCGGATCTTCATTGAAAACAGTGGCTTTTTCCATCTCGCCCTTAAAAAGGCGGACGGCATGACCGTCTTTCAAATCGATAGCGGGGTAGAGGATCATGGCGGCACTCCTTTGGATAGCTCCCCTTATCTCCGCCGTGATACATTTGCAAATGACCCTTCGTCAGGCTTGATCGACGGGGGGAGCTTTGGCAGTGTGAAGGAAGTGCTCAGGGAGGATCGGGCCGTGAAACTTGGAATTCTATCGGTTTTTTTTGCAGTGGTGGCTTCCGTGGCTGCGGCGGACCCTGTCGAGGGTGTCTGGACAACCGAAGTCGATGACGGCAAATACGCCCATATCAAGATGGAAGCCTGCGGCGATGCGATCTGCGGCACCATTATGAAATCCTTCGACGCCAACGGCGAATACAAATCGCCCAACCAGGGTAAACTTCTGGTGCGGAAGATGAAGCCCAAGGGCGGCGGCAAATACGAGGGCGAGGTCTGGCGCCCGTCGAACGACAAGATCTATTTCGGCAAGATCGACCTGAACGGCGACTCGCTCAAACTCGCAGGCTGCGTGGCCGGCGGGCTGATCTGCTCGAAGCAAACTTGGCAGCGGATCAACTGATCGGTAGATAGGCGATGTCCAGCCGAAGCGGCGGTCAGGAAACTGGCCGCCTTTTCTATTTTATGGTATGCATCGTGGTGTAGGTGACCCTTTTACGGGTATTGCGCCATGCGTGCTCTCTGTGTCTCTGTTTTAATGCTGCTGCCCACGCTTGCCCAAGCGGATCCCGTTGTCGGTCTCTGGAAAACCGAACCGGATAAGAAAAATCTGGTCAGCCACATTGCCGTGTCCAGCTGCGGTGCCAAGATCTGCGGCAAGATCATGAAAGCCTTCGATCGGTCCGGAAAAGAAGTATCGACGCCGAATGTCGGAAAAACGCTGTTCTGGGATATGCAGCCTACGGGCGGCGGAAAATACAGCGACGGAACGGTTTACCTTGCGACGCTCAACATTAAAGCCCGAGGCTCGATGGAGCTGAAAGGCAACGCGCTCCGCGTGACCGGCTGCAAAGGCCCCGCCTGCTACGGCCAGACCTGGACCCGCCAGAATTAATTGCGCGGCTTCTCCGCCCACAATCTGTCGGCGTCGGCAGTGCCGCCGCCTCCGGTGCCTCCGGCGGGGATATTTGGACAAGCGAGAGCGGTATCAGTCTTTCATATTGGCGAAAATATCCTGGGGGTGAGGCGCGAAGCGCCGAGGGGGCAAAGCCCCCTGCCTCAGGGTTTCCACGCAAAGAAATTGGCAATCAGGCGCAGACCGACGTGCTGGCTTTTCTCCGGATGGAACTGGAAGCCCGCGAGATTGTCCCTGCCGACAATCGCCGTCACATCCGTTCCATAGTCAACATGGGCCAGCCGCTCAGCGGGATTGGCGACGCGAAAATGGTAGGAGTGCACGAAATAGGCGTGATCGCCTGTTTTCAGCCCGTCAAAGAGGGGATGCGGGCAATCAATCACGAGATCGTTCCAACCCATGTGAGGCACCTTGCGGTTATCACCTACAGGGATCTTTTCGACTGTCCCACCGATCCAGTCGAACCCGGGTGTTTCTTCGTACTCAAGCCCGCGCGTCGCCAGCATCTGCATGCCGATGCAAATCCCCAGAAATGGCCGCCCGCCACGGATAACGGCTTCTTCCATGGCTTCGAATACGCCGCGGTGATCGAAGAGCGCGCGGCGGCAGGCCGGGAATGCACCGTCACCGGGTAGAACAATCCTGTCGGCCGTGCGGATGGTCTCGGGATCCGAGGTGACAACTACGCTGCCAGCACCGGTTTCCAAAGCCATTTTCTGGAAGGCCTTTTCCGCCGAGTGCAGGTTGCCACTATCGTAATCGACGATTGCCGTCAGCATGGCTTAGAGCGAGCCTTTTGTGGAGGGGATCGCGTCGGCTTTGCGGGGGTCGATCTCGAGCGCGTCCCGCAAGCTCCGGGCGCAGGCTTTGAACGCGGCTTCGGCGATGTGGTGGCTGTTAAAACCGTGGACCTGATCAAGGTGAAGCGTGATCCCGCCATGGGTCGAGAAGGCTTGGAAGAATTCGCGGACAAGCTCGGTGTCGAAGGTCCCGATCTTCTGGGTCGGGAAGGCGATGTTCCACACAAGATAAGGGCGCCCCGAAAGATCGAGCGCACAACGTACCTGCGCGTCATCCATCGGCAGCGCGCATTCGCCATAGCGGCGGATGCCTTTCTTGTCGCCCATGGCCTGTGCCAGAGCTTGGCCGAGAGCAATGCCCACGTCTTCGACAGAGTGGTGATCATCGATATGCAGATCGCCCGCGCAGCGCACTTCCATGTCGATCAAGGCGTGGCGCGCCAGTTGATCGAGCATGTGGTCGAAGAAACCGGCACCGGTCTGGTTGTCATAGCTCCCGGTGCCATCGAGGTTGATGGTTACGGAAATGGCGGTTTCGGCAGTCTTGCGGGTGATGGTTGCACGACGCATGGGAAATGTCCTTTGCTGATGTCCCGGCTTATAGGCGCGCAGGGCGACCGGGGGAAGCCCTTGGCCTGCGAGAAATCGGCCCCTGTGGCATCGCGCCCATTGCGAAGCATTGACCCTGCCGGACGCCCGAGGCAGGTTCTATGCCAGAAGTGCAAGATCCCAGAAGGAGTGAGGCTTTGAGCACCTGCGTTTTCGTCCAGATCCGTTGCAAGCCAGGAACCACTTATAAAGTGGCCGAAGAGATCGCGTTGAAAGAACTTCATTCGGAGCTCTACTCCACGAGTGGCGACTGGGATCTTCTCGTCAAACTCTACATTCCGAAGGATCAGGATATCGGCCACTTCATCAACGAAGAACTGGTGAATGTACCCGGTGTTGAACGCAGCCTGACGACGCTGACCTTCAAGGCGTTCTGAAAAATTCGGGCGAGGCAGGGGGCGCTGCCCCCTCGGCGCTTTGCGCCTCACCCCCGGGATATTTCGAAAGCGAGAAAGCAAAAGGCCTTCCCGAAGGAAGGCCCTTTTGATTGGAGCGGGCGATGAGATTCGAACTCACGACCCTAACCTTGGCAAGGTTATGCTCTACCCCTGAGCTACGCCCGCGCCCTTGAGCACGTGCTCCGTTTCACCGATTGGAGCGGGCGATGAGATTCGAACTCACGACCCTAACCTTGGCAAGGTTATGCTCTACCCCTGAGCTACGCCCGTCCTGA
>JALQUU010000035.1:23906-29014 GCA_023260655.1 Paracoccaceae bacterium
GCATCCTGATCGGTAGCGGGTAGATAGGAGAAGCGCGCGGCGGCTGCAAGGGAAAAAATTCAGCCAGATGCGCAGTTTTAATCTGCTGATAAACCGGAGTTTCACAGGCACCAGAAGTTTCGCTTTGACAAATATCCCGGGGGGATGAATGCCAAAGGCAGAAGGGGGGCAGCGCCCCCTTGCGCGGGTCACAAAAAGGAAAACGGGATGGCTCTTATCGTTACACCGCTTTACGCAGGGCTTCTGTGCCTTTTGCTGTTTGCTCTCTCGGCGAAGGTCATCAAGGCGCGGCTCCGGTCCGGGGTGTCGATCGGTGACGGGAGCGATGCAGCGCTTGCCCATGCGATCCGGGCGCAAGGGAACTTCACCGAATATGCACCGATGGGGGTGGTTCTACTGGCTTTGGCGGAACTGCAAGGCGCGCCGTTCGCGGCGTTGCATGCCTTGGGGGCAGCCCTGTTTCTCGGGCGTGCGCTCCATGCCTATGGTCTGATGCACCGAAATGATCTCCATCCGGCGCGGAAGATCGGCATGGTTCTGACGTTTTCGAGCATCGTGTTAACGTCGCTCGGCCTGCTGGGTCACGCCCTCTTCTGAGGGCATGACCCTTTGGTGATTATTCCAGCTCGACAAGCAGGTCTTTCGCGTCGATCTGCGCGCCGGGGGTGACGTGGACCGCTTTCACGGTGCCGGCGCGATCCGCGTGAAGCGCGGTTTCCATCTTCATCGCTTCGATCGTCAGAAGCATGTCGCCCTCGTGGATTTCCTGGCCCGCTTTCACGGCCACCGAAGCCACAATGCCCGGCATCGGCGCGCCGATATGGGCGGCGTTTCCGGTGTCGGCTTTCGGGCGGGCTTGGGTCGTGCTCTTCACCAAGCGGTTCGGCACGCGGATCGAGCGGGGCTGGCCGTTCAGCTCGAAGAACACCTTCACTTCGCCCGTCTCGTCGGTTTCACCAACCGCTTGCAAGCGGATTTCCAACGTCTTGCCCGGATCGATTTCCACCGAAATCTCCTCGCCCGCTTCCATCCCGTAGAAGAAGGTGCGGGTGGGCAGGGTGCGGACGGGGCCATAGGTGCGGTGGCGGCCCATATAATCAAGGAAGACCTTGGGATACATGAGGTAGCCGTTGAGATCCTCGTCGTCGATCTGCTTGCCGCCCATTTCCGCTGAAACCTTGGCACGCACCTCTTCGAGATCGATCGGGGCGAGGTTCTTGCCGGGGCGCTCGGTGGAAGGCTTTTCGCCTTTCAGCACCTTGTTCACGATGCCTTTGGGGAAGCCTCCGGGCGGTTGGCCAAGGTTGCCTTTCATCATGTCCACGACCGAGTCGGGGAAGGAGACATCGCGGGTGGGGTCTTCCACATCGGCACGCGAAAGGCCTTGGGCCACCATCATCAACGCCATGTCGCCCACGACTTTCGATGAAGGCGTCACCTTCACGATATCGCCGAACATCTGGTTCACGTCGGCATAGGTGCGCGCGACCTCGGGCCATTTCTCTTCGAGGCCCATCGAGCGGGCTTGCGCCTTGAGGTTGGTGAACTGGCCGCCGGGCATTTCGTGGAGGTAGACTTCCGAGGCAGGCGCGGCGAGGCCCGATTCAAAGGCCGCGTATTGGGCGCGCACATGTTCCCAGTAGCCGGAGAGTTCGCGGATCGCGCTGATGTTGAGGCCCGTATCGCGCTCGGTGTGGCGGAGGCTTTCGACGATGGAGCCTAGGCAAGGCTGCGAGGTGCCGCCCGAGAAGGCGTCCATCGCCGCATCTACGGCATCGACGCCCGCATCGGCGGCGGCGAGGATCGTGGCGCCAGCGACGCCCGAAGTATCGTGGGTGTGGAAGTGAACGGGGATCGACAGCTCGTCTTTCAGCGCCTTCACCAGCAGGCGGGCGGCGGCGGGTTTCAGGAGGCCCGCCATATCTTTCAGCCCGAGCACATGCGCGCCTGCGGCTTCGAGTTCTTTCGCCATGCCGACGTAGTATTTCAGGTCATACTTGGCGCGGTTCGGATCGAGGATATCGCCGGTGTAGCAGATTGCGGCTTCGCAGATCTTGCCGCTTTCCACCACCGCATCCATCGCCACGCGCATGTTCTCGACCCAGTTCAGGCTGTCGAACACGCGGAACACATCGACGCCGGTTTCAGCGGCTTGCTTCACGAAGGCCTGCACGACGTTATCGGGGTAGTTGGTGTAGCCCACGCCGTTCGAGGCGCGCAGGAGCATCTGCGTGAGGAGGTTCGGCATCGCGGTGCGCAGATCGCGCAGGCGTTGCCACGGGCATTCCTGCAAGAAGCGGTAGGCCACGTCAAAGGTCGCGCCGCCCCAGCACTCGACCGAGAAAAGTTCGGGCAGCATCTGAGCATAGGCGGGCGCGACTTTGATCATGTCGATCGAGCGCATGCGGGTGGCCAGAAGCGACTGGTGGCCGTCACGCATGGTGGTGTCTGTCAGAAGGAGTTGCTTCTGCGCGAGCATCCAGTCCGCCACAGCCTTCGCGCCCTTCTCTTCAAGGAGGTTGCGGGTGCCGGGCTTCGGCGCTTCAAGGCTGACTTTCGGCGCTTTCGGGGCTTTCACCTCGGCCTGAGGCTTGGCGCGGCCTGCGGTCTCGGGATGCCCGTTCACCGTGATATCCGCGATATAGGTCAGCACCTTGGTGCCACGGTCGCGGCGGCGGTTGAACTGGAAGAGGTCGGGCGTCGTGTCGATGAACTTGGTGGTGTATTCGTTCGACAGGAAGATCGGGTGCTTCAGGAGGTTGATGACGAAGTCGATATTCGTCGAGACACCTCGGATGCGGAATTCACGCAACGCGCGGTCCATCCGGTGGATCGCCTGCTCGGGGGTCGGGGCCCAAGCGGTGACTTTCTCCAGAAGCGAATCGTAGTAGCGGGTGATGACTGCACCCGAATAGGCCGTGCCGCCATCAAGGCGGATGCCGTTCCCGGTGGCGCCGCGATAGGCGGTAATGCGGCCATAGTCGGGAATGAAGTTGTTCTGCGGGTCTTCGGTGGTGATCCGGGTCTGCAGGGCATGGCCGTGCAGGGTAATCTCGGACTGGGCCTTTTTGCCCGTGGCTTCGGCAAGGGATTTGCCTTCCGCCACAAGGATTTGCGCCTGAACGATGTCGATGCCGGTAACGGCTTCCGTGACGGTGTGTTCGACCTGCACACGCGGGTTTACTTCGATGAAGTAGAACTTGCCGTCATTCATATCCATGAGGAATTCGACGGTGCCTGCGCATTCGTAATTCACATGGGCGCAGATGCGGCGGCCCAACTCGCAGATTTCCTCGCGCTGTTCTTGCGAGAGGTAGGGGGCAGGGGCGCGTTCGACGACTTTCTGGTTGCGGCGCTGCACCGAGCAGTCACGTTCCCAGAGGTGGTAGATCTCGCCGTATTTGTCGCCGAGGATCTGCACTTCGACGTGGCGGGCGCGGGTGATCATCTTCTCGAGATAGCCCTCGCCATTGCCGAAGGCGGCTTCGGCTTCGCGGCGGCCTTCCATGACCTTTTCGGCCAGTTCCTTTTCGGAATTGATCGGGCGCATGCCACGGCCGCCACCGCCCCACGAGGCCTTGAGCATCAGGGGATAGCCGATTTCGGCGGCTTCCTTGCGGATCGCGGCCATATCCTCGCCCAGAACTTCGGTGGCGGGGATCACCGGAACGCCTGCGGCGATGGCTACTTTGCGGGCCGAGGCCTTGTCGCCCAAGGCACGCATGGTGGCGGCTTTCGGGCCGATGAAGGTGATGCCAGCAGCTTCGCAGGCGTCGACGAAATCGGGGTTTTCCGACAGGAGGCCATAGCCGGGGTGGATCGCATCCGCACCCGAGAGCTTGGCCACACGGATGATTTCGGGGATCGAGAGATAGGCCTGCACAGGGCCCATGCCTTCGCCGATGCGGTAGGCTTCATCGGCCTTGAAGCGGTGGAGGCCGAGTTTGTCTTCCTCGGCGAAGACCGCAACGGTCTTCTTTCCCATCTCGTTTGCGGCGCGCATCACGCGGATGGCAATTTCACCGCGGTTGGCGATCAGGATCTTCTTGAATTCTGGCATCGAGCGGCTCCCCCCGTGGATGCTGTCCCTAGTAATGCGCGGGACGATTGATGACGCCGCATCGCAGCGCAAGACTGTTTGCGCTCGCAGAAGGACACTTTTCGCAAGATTTCTGTAACATTTTCTGACCAATTCCGGCTATCGGAACGGCATGCTAATATGCGGAAACGACATGGCTAAATTGCCGCAGGCACGGGAATTGTGTGCGTTTGCATACAATTAGGGGGTTTGGCGGCCATGGCGCAGTCGGAATCTGCCGTTTTTGCACCGTAAACGGAAACGCAGGCCCGAAGGCCTGCGTTTGGGGTTATTCAGCGGCTTTCAGCGGTGCCGACTTGGCCGGAGGGACCGGAGGGGTCTCCTCGTCGTCCCAGATAAGTTCCGGTGCGCGCAGCTTTTTCGCGGCGCGGGCCAAGGCCCAGTCGCGGGCCGCACGGCTCGAACGGCCACGCGTTGCAGAGGCGAAGAGCGCCCCCAAGGCCTGCACATAGGTGCCAGCCCAAACCCGCAGCGCCAGCATCGCGGGCGTGAAGACGAGCGTCAGCACCGTGGCGATACCGAGGCCGAAAACCACGGCGGTGGCGAGTTGCTTCCACCAAAGCGCGGTCGGGCTGTCGATCGAATAGCCGCCGTTGATAAAGTCGAGGCTGAGGCCGAACATCATCGGGGCAAGGCCCGCCATCGTGGTGACCGTGGTCAGGAACACCGGGCGGAGGCGGTCTTCGGCGGTGCGGATGATCGCTTCGAGACGCGGCATATAGGCCGAGTATTCCTGATAGGTGTCGATCAGCACGATGTTGTTGTTCACCACGATGCCCGCAAGCGCCACGATGCCCGTGCCCGTCATGATGATGGAGAAGCTCTGGCCCATGATGACCATCCCCACCAACACACCGGCTGTGGACATGATCACGGCCAAGAGTACCAGCACCGAGTTATAGAAGCTGTTGAACTGCGCCAGCAGGATGATGAACATAAGGCCAAGCGCGCCTGCGAAGGCCTTCATCAGGAAGGCACCGGATTCCTCCTGGTCTTCCTGATCGCCCGT
>JALQUU010000036.1 GCA_023260655.1 Paracoccaceae bacterium
GAACGTCACGACCTTCAAGCGCGTGGGGGATGGCCCCGGCTTGGATAGGCGTGGGGGTTTCGTAACCCGCCTCTTCGATGGCTTTCAGGACTTTGGGATCGAGCTTCAGGTCAGTAAATTTGGTCATGTGTGTCCGTGGCTTACGGACGCGACTTGGCCCGTACATCTGAAAAGGATCCGGCCCGGATGGCCCTGTGCCTCCGGCACGTCTTGATCCGCATTGCGTGGCCTTAGCGCAAAGGCGGCCAGCGGTCAATCACGCAGAGGGTTAGGCGAAGTGACGCTGAATGAGGGCTTCGGCATCGATCGACGCTTCCAGAAGTCTGCCATAGGAGCGGAGCGCATCAAGGAGGGCAGGGCGGGCGAGGCAGACCTCGTCGTAGAAATCGAGCAATCCACCTTCGCCGTGCTCGGCTTCGATCATGCTGAGAAGCTCATGCATGGAGAGCCCGCCGTCTTCGCGCTTGCGGTTGGGTTTCAAATCGGACCGGTAAGAGCCTTCGGTAAGGCGGAAGCGATAGGCGGCTAGGAAATCCTCACGGCTCTTTGCGTGGAAATGCAGGAGCGGCAGGTCGGAGAGTTCCACTTGGCCGGGGTTCTCGATCTCGCCTGCATAGACATTATGGATGCGCGGTTTGAGTTCGGGATGGCCCGTGCGCAGAAAGAGCTTGCCTGCCACGTGGCTCAGGAAGCCGCCGTTCAGCCATTGGCCGAACTGGGGATAGAACGCCTCGGTTTCAGCGCGGCGTTCGCGGGCGGAAAGGGCCACGCCTTTGAAATAGCGCCCGCCTTCGCCCGAGAGCGCCTCCCACGGGCGGACACGGGCGCAGAGGCAGTATGCGGGGAGGCCCGCGAAGCGGCTTTCGACGCGGCGCACACCGGGCCAGAGAAATTCGTCGACATCACAGTGCAGGAGCCAATCCACGTCTTTGGCGCGTGACAGTGCGTGGGCGGCATTCATGGTCTGGCGCGGTTGGTGCTTTTCCGGGCGATTGCCGCGTTTCTTCCAATAGGTCGCATCGCAGAGGGTGACACGCAGTTTCGGATGGCGGTTGAGCTGCTCGGCCTTTTCGGGGTCCGCGTCGTCGAGATAGAGGAATAGCCGATGCGCACCTTGTTCGAGGTGCCATGCGGCGAAGCGTTGGATTTCTTCGAGCGGAGCCTTGATGGTCGAGACGATGCCCCATTTTGCGGTCATGCCAGATCCTCCAACGTGACGCCGAAATGTTTTTGGATCAGGGTATCGAAGGCATCTCGCGCGTCACGAGCATGTTATGTTCGGCAAGCGTGGCGAGGAGGTCGGGGCGGGCGAGGCAAACCTCGGTGAAGAGCGCCTTGAGGCCGCTTTCCCCTTCCGCTTCGAGCATGTCGAGCACTTGGGCCAATCCGATATTGCCACTCTTTTGCGGGCGGTAGCTGCCCTTGGTTTTCCGGAACGCGAGATGACGGGCGAAGCTTTCCCAGCTTGGAGCATGGGCATGGCCGAGCCAGACTCCGGGATGGCGGGTTCTGTTGGCGATGGCTTTTTGCTGGAAAAGGCAGGAATGGATGCCGACGCGCAGCGCCTTGAAGCCAGTGCGTGCGAAGTTCTTACCTTCGAGATGCGAGATGTAGCCGCCACGCAAATAGGGGCCGAAGGTGGGGTAGAGGCTTTACCTAAGTGCACCGGTCTGTCCCGCGAAACGGGGGCCCATCTTGAAATGGTAGGTGTTGTCTTGCGTTGTCGATGCCAATTGCTCGACAGGGGCGATGTTGAGCACTGCCATATCGTCCGGCGCGGAGGCTAGCCAGTCGGCGATGGAGGTCTCGGGGAGCAGGAATTCGTCGGTGTCTATGTGACAGAGCCAATGGCTTTGCGAGGAACGGTAGGCTTGGGTCGCCGCGACGGCTTGGCGGTTCTGGTGCGCGGGAAGGCGTTCACGCCCGATGCTGGCCCACCACTCGGGCGTGCAGGGGATCACCGAAACGCGCGGGTAGGGGGCGAAGAAGCGCTCCACGTCCGGCATATCCTGATCGAGGTAGAAGCTGACTTTGGCGGCCCCGATTTCGAGATGCCATGCGGCGAAGCGCAGGAGGGCGGGTAGGCCCGCATTGGTGAGCGTGACCGTTTCCCACGTGATTTTTTCAGGGGCGTGTTCGATCTGATCGGGTCGGATGGCGAGCGTTATGGAGGGCCTGTCAGGGCGCTCGTCCGGCTCGGGCAGATCATCACTCGCATCATTCATGGCGCGACAATGGCGCGGGCGATGCGAGGGTGCAAGGGGCGGCGGAAATGGCTCCGCCGCCCTTTTGGTTCAGGCATTCCAAGCGCGGTCGCCCGCAGCATCCTTGACGCGGGTGGGCAGGCCCATGCGGTCGAGAAGGGTGAAGAAGGGCTTCGGATCCAACTCTTCGACGTTCACCATCTTGGAGGTGTCCCACTCGCCAGTGGCAACGAGCATGGCTGCGGCAACGGGCGGGACGCCTGCGGTATAGCTGATGCCTTGGCTGCCAACCTCTTCGTAGGCTTCTTTGTGGTCCGCGACGTTGTAGACGAAGATCTCTACATCCTTGCCGTCCTTCGTGCCCTTCACCAGATCGCCGATGCAGGTTTTCCCGGTGTAGTTCGGTGCAAGGCTGGCCGGATCGGGCAGCACGGCTTTTACCACCTTGAGTGGCACCACTTCGAGGCCTTCGGCGGTTTTCACAGGCTGCTCGGAGAGAAGGCCGAGGTTTTTCAGCACGGTGAACACGTTGATGTAGTGATCACCGAAGCCCATCCAGAAGCGCACATCTGCCTTCGGATAGTTGGCGGCAAGCGAGTGCACCTCGTCGTGGCCCGACTGGTAGGCGCGGCAAGTGCCGACGACGGGCAGATCCCAGTCGCGGCCCGAGGCGAACATCGAGGTTTCCTTCCACTGCTGGTCTTCCCAGTAGTAGACGGTGCCAGTGAATTCACGGAAGTTGATTTCGGGATCGAAGTTGGTGGCGAAGTATTTGCCGTGCGATCCGGCGTTGATGTCGACGATGTCGATCGACTTCACCTCGTCCATCTGGTCGATGGCGAAGCGCGCGAAAGCATTCACCACGCCCGGATCGAAACCCGCGCCCAGAATGGCTGTGACGCCCTTTTCGGCGCAGAGTTCGCGCTTTTTCCATTCGTAGTTGCCATACCACGGCGGGGCTTCGCAGATTTTGGCGGGATCTTCGTGAATGGCCGTGTCGATATAAGCGGCACCGGTTTCGATGCAGGCGTCCATCACGGTCATGTTCACGAAAGCAGAGCCCACGTTGATAACAATCTGGGCACCGGTATCGCGGATCAGGGCCGCAACGGCGGCGCTGTCCATTGCATCTACGGCATGGGCGCGAAGAACGCCGTCCAGTTTCATCGCGCGCTTCTCGCGAACGGACTCAAGGATCGCTTCGCATTTCGAAAGCGTCCGGCTGGCGATATGAATTTCACCAAGCACATCGTTGTTTTGAGCGCATTTATGCGCCACGACCTGAGCGACGCCGCCTGCGCCAATTATGAGGACGTTCTTCTTCATCTACCCACGAGACCCCCTTTAGTTTGTCGGGTGGAAAGGTGCCGCTCTAGCGCGACGGTTCAGTGACAGCCCTTAAGATAGGGCGGACGCGAAGTCTGCGTAGGTGAAATCGCGAACAAGGCGGGTTGTGCCATCGAGTTCTTTCACCGCGATTGACGGCATTTGTACGCCGTTGAACCAGTTTTTCTTCACCATCGTATAACCTGCCGCGTCATCCATCGAGAGGCGATCTCCCGGTTTGAGCGGGGCAGGGAAGCTAAAGGTGCCAAAAATGTCGCCTGCAAGGCAAGACTTCCCGCAGACCATCCATTCTTCGGGCCCTTCGTTTGGCACCATCTTGGCGCTTTCACGATAGATCAGAAGATCGAGCATGTGGGCTTCGATGGAGCTATCGACAATGGCGAGGTTTTTGCCGTTCCAGAGCGTGTCGAGAACGGTGACTTCGAGGGTGGTCGACTTGGTGATCGCGGCTTCACCGGGTTCCAGATAGACCTGCACTTCGTTCTTGTCGGAGAAGCGCTTCAGGCGTTCGGCGAGCTTTTCCAGCGGATAGCCCTCACCCGTGAAATGGATGCCGCCGCCGAGGCTGATCCAATCCATCCGGCGGACGAGATGCCCGAAACGCTGCTCGATGCCGTCAAGCATGGCGGAGAAACGGTCGAAATCGGCGTTCTCGCAGTTGTTGTGGAACATGAAGCCGGAAATCAGGTCGGCTACGGGTTCGATATTCGCAGGGTCATGTTCGCCCAAACGCGAGAAGGGGCGCGCGGGGTCGGCCAGATCGAAAGAGGAGGTCGAAACACCGGGGTTCACGCGGAGGCCGCGCACATGGCTGCGGCTCACCTCTTCGAAGCGTGAGAGTTGCCCTACAGTGTTGAAGATAATCTTGTCGGACGAGGCGAGAACCTCGTCGATCTCGTTCGGAGACCAAGCCACGGAATAGGCATGGGTTTCTCCGGGGAATTTCTCGCGCCCCAGCTTCACTTCGAAGAGTGAAGAAGACGTTGTGCCGTCCATATATTGCGACATGAAATCAAACACATCCCAAGTGGCAAAGCACTTGAGCGCCAAGAGCGCCTTGGCACCGGAATTTTCGCGGAGCCACGCGATTTTTTCCATGTTCGGCAGAAGCCGAGATTTGTCGATCAGATAATACGGGGTCTGAAGCATCAGTCGGGCGTCCCTTGGCAAGTGCCGAGCAAAAACAATGGGGCGGCAAACGGCCCGCGGGTGATACAGGCAATCCTTCGGGCATGCAAATGCCAATCGCAGGAAATTCGGCGCGCCGAGCGATCCGAGTGCGCGCGCAGCGTTTGTGGATCGGAAGGGTTCCGATGTGCAGATTTCCTCCCGTGCTGGACGCGGCAGATGTGCGGGCAAGGCGAAAAGGCCGCCCGCCATCCTGACCCTTCCGGGTCGAAGGATGACCTGATGGCAAGGAAACGGGCAGCGAATGAAAATGGATATAACCCTTGAGGCGGAAGACCAAGTGGTACCCGAAGAAGCGCGTTTGCGCCGTGCGGCGGCTTTGGTCGAAGCCCAACTGCTTTCGATGTGGGCGCAACTCGACGAGCTCCGGTTACGGATCCTCGACGGCGATGTGACCGCATTCAAAGACAGCGCGAGGCACCTTGCAAAGCGTCGGTCTCGAACGTCTCTTCGCAGGTGCAAACCTTGCGGCCATTGGCGGTGGGTCGCCCGAAAACTGGGAATTGATCCAGTTTGCCGAGGCCCAACTAATCGCGCCCTCGGAATACCTCCTGTCGGGGCGGGTACGCGGTCGTAACGGCACCGATGCCGCCATGCCCGCCGAATGGCCCATTGGCAGCTACTTCGTGCTCTTCGATCAGGCGGTCACGCAGTTGCCTCTCGCCGCCTCCATGCGCGGGCTCTCGCAAACCTACCGGATCGGTCCCGCGCGCTGTGCCTTCGATGATCCCTCCTTCGTCGAGGAAACCCACGCCTTCCGTGGCTTGGGCCTGCGCCCGCTTTCGCCTGTGCACCTGAAAGCCACGCCCGATGCCGAAGGCCTTCGGCTCTCGTGGATCCGCCGCACCCGTCAGGATGGCGACACATGGGAAGGCCTCGACGTTCCTCTTGCCGAGGAATCCGAGCTTTACCGCATCCGCATCCTCTCGGGTTCGATAATTCTGCGTGAGGCCTTTTCACCCTCGCCACAGTGGATCTACTCCGCGTCCAACATCGAACAGGATCGGAATTCGCCGGAAATTAAGGCCGAAATCACGCAAATCTCCGCGCGTTTCGGCCCCGGCGCACCGGGCCTTCTGCCGCTCTGATCGCGTCTGGAGGGCGGTCGAACCGGCCGCTCTCTTCCTTTACTTCTGCGTGTAGAGGCGTATCTTACGCCTAGGAAACGCCGCAGGAGGCTCTTATGGCCGAAAAACTGACACGCCTCGCAGAGGTCGACCCCGTCTGGACTCGCATCCGTGACGAGGCCGAGTGCATGGTCCGCGACGAACCGCTTCTCGGTGGTCTCGTCCACTCGTCAATTCTTCACCACGAGTCCGTCGAATGTGCCTTGGCCTACCGGATCGCGCTCAAACTGGCGTCTGGCGAGATGTCCGAGCAACTGGTGCGTGAAATCACCGATGCCGCCTTCAAGTCCGATCCCGAACTCGCGCTCTCGGCCCGCGCCGATATCGTCGCCGTGTTCGAGCGCGACCCCGCCTGCCACCGCTTCCTCCAGCCTTTGCTCTTCTTCAAAGGCTTCCAAGCTATTCAGGCCTATCGCGTCTCCAACTGGCTCTGGCGCCAAGGCCGCCGCGATATGGCCTATTTCTTCCAGATGCGCTGCTCCGAAGTCTTCGGCGTGGATATCCATCCCGCCGCTCGCGTCGGCAAAGGCATCATGATCGACCACGCCCATTCCATCGTTATCGGTGAAACCGCAGTCGTTGGCGATAACGTCTCCATGCTCCACTCCGTCACGCTTGGCGGCACCGGCAAGGAAGACGGCGATCGCCACCCGAAGATCGAGAACGGCGTTCTCATCGGGGCAGGGGCCAAGGTGCTGGGCAACATCCGCGTCGGCCATTGCTCGCGCATCGCTGCAGGCTCCGTCGTGCTGCACGACGTTCCGCCGAAATCCACGGTCGCCGGCGTTCCGGCAAAGGTGGTGGGCGAGGCCGGTTGCTCGACGCCCTCCATCGAGATGGACCAGATCCTGCGCGGCTAACCCGCCAAACGGCATTAAAAAAAGCCCCGGAAGCATTTGCTTTCCGGGGCTCTTCTTTACATTGCGCCTGATCACGCCAGCATCGACACCGGGTTTTCCAGATTGTCGACGATCGCCTGCAAAAGCTCCGCCCCAAGCGCGCCGTCGATCACGCGGTGATCGACCGAAAGCGTCACAGACATCACCGTCGCCACTTCGATCTCGCCCGCTGCATTCACCACAGGCTTCTTCACACCCGCGCCAACGGCCAAGATCGCGCCATGCGGCGGGTTGATCACGGCGTCGAAATTGTCGATGCCGAACATGCCGAGGTTCGAGATGGCAAAGGTGCCGCCCTGATACTCGTGCGGTGCAAGCTTGCGGTCACGCGCACGTTTCGCGAGGTCCTTCATCTCCGCCGAGAGGGCCGAGAGCGACTTCATATCCGCGTCTTTCAGCACAGGCGTGAAAAGCCCGCCCTCGATTGCCACAGCCACGGCCACATCCGAGGGCTTCAGCTTCAGCATCCGGTCACCCGCCCAAACGGCATTGGCATCCGGAACTGCCTGCAGCGCCATCGCGCAAGCCTTGATGATGAAGTCGTTCACCGAAAGCTTCACACCACGCTTTTCCAGCTTCGCGTTCAACTCACCCCGGAACGCCATCAGCGCATCCAGTTTGATATCACGGCGCAGGTAGAAATGCGGGATCGTCTGCTTGGCTTCCGTCAGGCGCGCCGCAATCGTCTTGCGCATCCCGTCGAGCTTCACTTCCTCGTAGGAACGGCCCTCGTACATCTTCAGAACAGCATCCGTCGAAGGCCCTGCTGCCACAGCCGCAGGTTTCGCCGCCGGAGCAGGGGCCGCCGCTGGTGCCGCAGCCACAGCGGGTGCCGCAGCCGGTGCCGAAGCGCCCGCGCCTAGAACATCCGCCTTCACGATCCGGCCATGCGGGCCCGAACCCGCGATACCCGCAAGGTCCACGCTTTTTTCCGCTGCAATCCGCCGCGCCAGAGGCGAAGCGAATACCCGCGAGCCATCTTTCTTCGGCGCAGTCGGTGCCGGAGCCGCCGCCACAGGTGCCACCACTGGTGCCGGAGCCGCCGCAGGCGCTGCCTTGGCCGGGGCAGGGGCCGCATCCGCGCTCTCGCATTCAGCCAGCAACACCGCAATCGCCGTGTTGACCTTCACGCCTTCCGTGCCCGCCGCCACGAGGATCTTGCCGATGACACCTTCGTCCACCGCCTCGAATTCCATCGTCGCCTTGTCGGTCTCGATTTCCGCCAGCAGATCGCCCGCCGAAACCGTATCACCCTCTTTCACCAGCCATTTCGCCAGCGTGCCTTCCTCCATCGTCGGAGACAGCGCAGGCATCAGGATTTCAGTTGCCATTCTTTCATCCCCCTCAGCGGTAGGTGACTTTTTTCACAGCCGCGACCACTTCATCCGTGGTCACGAGTGCGAGCTTTTCGAGGTTCGCCGCGTAAGGCATCGGCACATCCTTGCCCGTGCAGTTGATCACCGGCGCATCGAGGTAATCGAAGGCGCGCTCCATGATCGTCGCCGAAAGGTGGTTGCCGATCGAACCCACAGGCCAGCCTTCTTCCACCGTCACGCAACGGTTCGTCTTCATCACCGAAGCAATCACCGTGTCGTAATCGATGGGGCGCAGAGTGCGCAGGTCAATGACTTCCGCAGAAATGCCTTCCGCCGCCAGCTTGTCCGCCGCTTCCAGCGCATAGGTCATGCCGATACCGAAGGAAACGATGGTCACATCCGTGCCTTCGCGCCAGATACGGGCCTTGCCGAAGGGAATGGTGAAATTGTCCAGCACCGGCACTTCGAAGGTCTTGCCGTAAAGGATCTCGTTTTCGAGGAAGATCACTGGGTTTGGATCGCGGATCGCGGTCTTCATCAGGCCCTTATAGTCGGAAGCCGAATAGGGCATCACCACCTTGAGGCCGGGGATCTGCGCATACCATGCCGCGTAATCCTGGCTGTGCTGCGCCGCCACACGTGCCGCAGCTCCGTTCGGGCCACGGAACACCATCGGCGCACCCATCTGGCCACCCGACATATAGAGCGTCTTGGCCGCAGAGTTAATAATGTGGTCAATAGCTTGCATGGCGAAGTTAAACGTCATGAACTCGACGATCGGCTTCAGCCCGCCAAAGGCCGCACCCGTCGCGATGCCCGCAAACCCGTGCTCGGTGATCGGCGTGTCGATCACGCGCTTCGGGCCGAACTCGTCCAGAAGGCCTTGGCTGATCTTATAGGCGCCTTGGTATTCGCCCACTTCCTCGCCCATGAGGAACACCGTGCCATCGCGGCGCATTTCCTCGGCCATCGCATCCCGCAGCGCCTCGCGCACGGTCTGCTTCTTCATCTCGGTGCCTTCTGCCCAATCGGGGCTGGCTTTCGACTGCACCGCCACCGGAGCCGCTTCCGCTGCCTTGGGCGCTGCCGCTACAGGGGCCGGAGCCGCGGCCGCAGGTGCTGCTGCCGGGGCAGGGGCCGCATCCGCGCTCTCGCCTTCCGCCAGAAGCGTCGCGATCGGCGTGTTCACTTTCACGCCTTCGGTCCCAGCCGCTACGAGGATCTTGCCGATGACACCTTCGTCGACGGCTTCGAATTCCATCGTCGCCTTGTCGGTCTCGATTTCCGCAAGGATATCCCCCGCCGAAACCGTATCGCCTTCCTTCACCAGCCATTTTGCCAGCGTGCCCTCTTCCATCGTGGGCGACAGGGCGGGCATCAAAATCTCAATTGCCATGGTCTCTTTCCTCCCACCAGATCAGGCGTAAATATCCGTCCAGAGCTCTTCCACAGAAGGCTCGGGGCTCTCTTTCGCGAAATCGGCTGCCTTGTTGACGATCTCCTTGATCTCCTTGTCGATCGACTTCAGATCCTCTTCGGTCGCGTGCTTGCCCGACAGGAGCAGATCGCGCACCTGTTCGATGCAATCGCGCTCTTCGCGCATCTTCTGCACTTCTTCTCGCGTCCGGTATTTCGCCGGGTCAGACATCGAGTGCCCGCGATAGCGATAGGTCTTCACTTCGAGGATGTAGGGGCCTTCGCCCGCACGGCAGTGCGCCACGGCCTTCTCGCTTGCCGCCTTCACCGCCAGCACGTCCATCCCGTCCACCGCTTCGCCCGGAATGCCGAAGGCTGCGCCACGGGTCCAGAGGTCGGGGGTCGAGGTCGAACGGCGCTGCGCCGTACCCATCGCATACTGGTTGTTCTCGATCACGAAGATCACCGGCAGTTTCCAGAGCGCCGCCATGTTGAAGGTCTCGTAAACCTGCCCCTGGTTCGCAGCACCATCACCGAAATAGGCGAAAGACACGTTGTCATTGCCCAGATACTTGTCCGCGAAAGCAAGCCCCGCGCCCAACGGCACCTGCGCGCCCACAATCCCGTGGCCGCCGTAGAAATGCTTCTCTTTCGAGAACATATGCATCGAGCCGCCCTTACCCTTGGAGAGGCCACCGATACGGCCCGTCAACTCGGCCATCACGCCGCCCGGGTCCATCCCGCAAGCCAGCATATGCCCGTGATCACGATAAGAGGTGATGCGCTTGTCGCCTTCCTTTGTCGCGGCCTCAAGGCCCACCACCACAGCTTCCTGTCCGATATAGAGGTGGCAGAAGCCGCCGATGAGGCCCATGCCGTAAAGCTGGCCGGCCTTCTCTTCGAAGCGGCGGATCAGCAGCATGTCACGGTAATAGCCCTTGAGTTCCTCGGCGGAAACATTGGACTGCGCCTGGGGTTTTTTCGTCGCCATCGCGCGCTCCCTCTCGCGGTTGCAGAAAATAGTTTAACGTTGAACTATCTCATACAGTATCCCACCCCACAAAGCGAGAGCAAAAGTGACGCTACGCAATTTCCTTGCGCGACGGATGCGCGCATGAGCAAAGCGGCCTGAAAGCCGCGCTTAAATCTGACTATGTTCTGGAAGTCCGGTCAACCGGGAAGGGATCAGCGGATCACCACTTCATCCACGCGCATCAGCCCGAGCACCGAGCGCGCCTGCTCATCAAGCAGATCGAGATCAAGATATTCATCCGACAACCGCAGCGTCAGGTTCTCCATCCGCGCCACACGATCTTCGATCTGGGAAAGCTCTGCCTGCAATCTCTGGGTCTCCGCGACAACTTCCGCCCGGCGGAACAGCCCGTAGTTTCCCTGCATCGCGGCGAAAGCAAAGGTGCCCGCCAAGAGCAAACAAATTCCTACGTAGATGATCTGGCCGAGGGCCGGGCGGTTGCGTGTCATGGTGCCTGTATGAGCCTGCTGTGCGCCTCTTCCGGGCGTTGATTGGAGAATCGCATATCTGATTCGCCTTGTGAATCCCTTAATTGCTTTTTCTTCCAACTCTTTCGGATCAACACATTGTGCAGCGCCGTGGCGTTTCATTTGCCCGGCCGCATCCCCCCGTGCATCTTGCCGGAAAGGGAGATCACCATGCCGCTCAGCCCGCCTCGCAGCCACCTGAAAACCCACGAAGTCCTGAACCAGCCCCTCCCGCGTGGGGCCCGCGATCTCTGGGCCGAAGATCCTATCCTGCAAACCTACGCCAAGAAGGCTGTCGCGGATGCCGCCCACCTCGCCACCACAGGGCGAGCCTATGGCACGGAAGAGGCCCGCCATAGCGCTGACGAAGCCCGCCGCGATCCGCCGCGCCTCGTATCCTTCATCCGCAACGGCACCCGCGCCGATGAAGTCCGTTTCAACGACGGCTACCACCGCCTTATGGCGCTCGGGCTCGAAAGTGGTTTTGCCTCTGGTCCGTGGGCCAAAGGCGAAAAAGGCGGCCATGCCACCCATGCTGGCCTCGTCTATTACCAAGCCCAGCTCGAACCCGGCGTCTCTTGCCCCCTCACCATGACCTACGCTGCCGTGCCCGCGCTCGAAGCCGATGCCAAACTCGCAGCCCTCTGGGCCCCGAAACTCACCTCAGCCCTCTACGACCCCGCCATGGCCCCCGTGCACACGAAATCTGGTGCCACCCTCGGCATGGCCATGACCGAGAAACAGGGCGGCTCCGATGTGCGCGCCAACTCCACCCGCGCCGAAGCCGAGGGCGATCATTACCGCCTCTTCGGCCACAAATGGTTCTGCTCCGCACCCATGTCCGATGGCTTCCTCACGCTGGCGCAAACCAAAGCGGGCCTCACATGTTTCCTCGTGCCGCGCTGGCTGGAGGGCGAACGCAACGCCATCAACGTCATGCGTTTGAAGTCAAAGCTCGGCAATCACGCCAATGCCTCCTCGGAAATCGAATATGACGGGGCCTTGGCGCATCGCTTGGGCGAGGAAGGGCAGGGCGTCAAAACCATTATCGAGATGGTCCACCACACCCGCCTCGACACCGCCCTCGCGCCCGCAGGCCTCATTCGCGCAGCTCTCGCTGAAGCGCTCTGGTGGGTCGAAGGCCGCTCCGCTTTCCAGCGCCGCCTGATCGACCAACCCCTTATGCGCGCCGTTCTGGCCGATCTCACCCTCGATCTCGAAGCCGCCACCGCCTTGGCCTTCGGTTGCGCCGAGGCCTTCGACGGCACCTCCGAGGAAAGCCGCGCCTTCGCCCGCATCGCCGTGGCGCTGGCGAAATACCTCTCGAACAAACGCGCACCTGGTGTGATTTACGAGGCAATGGAGTGCCTCGGCGGCATGGGCTACATCGAAGACACGCCGATGCCCATGCTCTACCGCGAAGCGCCGCTCAATTCGATCTGGGAAGGTTCCGGCAACGTCATCTGCCTCGACATTCTCCGCACACTCGCCCGCGCCCCCTTGGCGGGCGAGGTGCTCCGCACTCGGCTCTCGGGCGTCACAGGCCGGGACGCGGGTTATGACCGCGCCTTGACCGCCCACCAGGCCCGCTGGCCCGCGCTCCCGCCCGAATCCGAGGCGCGCTGGTTCGTCGAAAGCCTCGCGCAACTTCTGGCCGGAGCCTTCCTTCTCGAAGCTGCCCCCGATGCCGTAGCAGAGGCCTTCATCGCCACCCGACTGGAAGGGCGGAGAGGCAGCACGGCAGGGGCCATGGAAGGCATAAACGTCGCGCCGATCCTCGCCCGTTTGGGCCACGCCGCCTGAGGCAAAAAGCGGTTTCAGGGCGCAAAGGTTAACAGGCAAGCGTCATGACGCTTGCCATACACATGCCATACGCAATCCATACCCTTCGGAAATCGGGTTTTCCAAAGAATTAACGCGAGTTACGCCGCCAGATCGAGCGCCGCCACACCCGGCAGAAGCTTGCCTTCCATCCACTCAAGGAAGGCCCCGCCAGCGGTCGAGACATAGGTGAAGGACTCCGACGCACCCGCCTTGTTAAGCGCCGCCACCGTGTCGCCACCGCCCGCCACAGAGATGAGCTTGCCCGCCACCGAAAGCCGTCCGGCTGCTGCGGCAGCGGTGTTGGTCGCGGTGTCAAAAGGCTCGATCTCGAAGGCGCCAAGCGGGCCGTTCCATATCAGGGTTTTTGCGTTTTCAAAGACTTGCGTGATATTCTTGATACTCTCAGGGCCCGCATCGAGGATCATCATATCCTCGGGGCACTCCGCCGCGCCCACCACTTTGTTCTCGGCCCCCGCCTTGAACTCCGAGGCCACCACCACATCCACAGGCAGGTGGATCGCGCAGCCCGTTTTCGCGGCCTTCGCAAGAATGTCCTGAGCGGTCGGGGCCATGTCATGCTCGCAAAGCGACTTGCCCACGTTGATGCCCTTGGCGGCAAGGAACGTGTTGGCCATACCACCGCCGATGATCAGGTGATCCACTTTTTCCACAAGGTTTCCAAGGAGTTCCAGCTTGGTCGAAACCTTCGCTCCACCCACAACAGCCACCACGGACCGCTGCGGTGCGCCCAGTGCCGCTTCCAGTGCTTTGAGCTCCGCTTCCATCAAGCGACCCGCGCAAGAAGGCAGCAAACGGGCAATGCCCTCGGTCGAGGCATGCGCACGGTGCGCAGCCGAGAAAGCATCATTGCAATAGATATCGCCCAAAGCCGCCAGACGGGCCGCAAATTCCGGATCGTTCTTCTCCTCGCCCGCATGAAAACGGATGTTTTCCAAAATGATAACGTCCGCGGCTTTCAATTCGTCTGTCGGATGTTCGATGGCTTCCAGCGTCTCCACGAAGACCACAGACCGCCCCAAAGCCCGCTCCAGAGGCTTCAGGCAAACGCGCAGCGTCATGTCCAGAACCACTTTGCCCTTGGGCCGCCCGAAATGCGCCACGAGGATCGGCTTCCCGCCCTTGGCCAGAATATCGAGCACCGTGGGCGCGATACGGTCGATCCGCGTCGCGTCGCTCACCACCCCGTTTTCCACCGGCACGTTGATGTCCACGCGCACCAGCACGCGCTTGCCGTTGAGGTCCATCTCGTCGATTGTTTTCCAGGGCAAGACATCTCTCCGTTCCGTGCTATTTTTCGTCCCCTTAGGCGGGGTTTTGCACCCGCGTCAACACTTGCCTTGTGAGGTAGCGCAAACAGTCCTAAGTATCGGCGCTAACAAGGCACAGGAGAGAAAAATGGCCGATTACAAAGACCCCGAGAACACGATCCTGATGGAACTCAAGGGCGGCACCGTCGTCATTGAACTGCTCACCGAGATCGCTCCGAAGCACTGCGAGCGCATGAAAGAACTCGCCCGTGCCGGCAAATACGACAACGTGGCCTTCCACCGCGTGATCGACGGTTTCATGGCGCAAACCGGCGACGTGGAACACGCCAACATGGAAAACGGGTGGAACCCGCGCCGCGCAGGCACCGGTGGCTCCGATCTCCCCGATCTTCCGGCAGAATTCTCGGGCATCCCGCATGATCGCGGCACCCTCGGCGCGGCCCGCTCGTCGAACCCGAACTCGGCCAACTCGCAATTCTTCATCAATTTCAAAGACAACCACTTCCTGAACCGTCAATACACGGTCTACGGCCATGTGGTTTCCGGCATGGAACACGTTGATGCGATCACCCGTGGCGAGCCGCCGGCGAACCCCGACCGCATGATCTCCGTGAAAGTGGCCGCCGATGCGTAAGCTCGTCCTCGCCGGCGTCTTCGCCGCACTGGCGCTGCCTGTGTCGGCCAAGGGCCTCAAGATCGAAGTGGAAGGCGAGGGGGCCAACGGCACCATCGAGATCCAGCTTTTCGACGATGTGGCCCCGAAACACGTCGAGCAGATCACCGCTCTCGCCGCCGAAGGCGCTTACAATGACGTGGTTTTCCACCGCGTGATTGACGGCTTCATGGCGCAGACGGGCGATGTGGAGTTCGGCAAAATGGGCGGCGATATGCGTCGCGCTGGCATGGGCGGCTCCAGCCGTTCCGATCTGCCCGCCGAATTCTCCGATAAACCTTTCGACCGCGGCATTGTCGGCATGGCCCGCTCGCAGGATCCGAACAGCGCCAATAGCCAGTTCTTCATCATGTTCCAGGAAGGCCACTTCCTGAACGGCCAATACACCGTGGTGGGGCAAGTCACCGCCGGCATGGAAATCGTCGACGCGATCAAGCGCGGCGAAGGGCGGAACGGTGAGGTTTTCGGCCAGCCTGACCGGATGAAATCTGTCACCGTTACCGAGTAACGGACCCGCACAAAAGAAAAGGCCGCCGGAATCCCCGGCGGCCTTTTTTGTTTGTCTGGAACCTCTTACGCCAGATGAATGCGGAACGCCTTGCGGATTTCGGCATCCGTCATCGGATCGAAGCGCGCAGCGGATACCGTGCCGAGGATTTCTTCCTTCCGCGCTACAGCCCGCGCCACCAGATCGGGCTTGCCCTTTTCCACCCATTCCTTGGGCGAAGTCCGGTCCCCGAATGTCGGATACACGTGATCGGTCTGCATGCGCGCCAACGTGGCGCTCGTGCCGAGGTAATGGCCCGAACCTCCAATGCAAACCTCGCGGATCTGATCGAGCGCCAGCGTCTCGTCATTCACCTCGATCCCACGCACACAGCGCAGCGCCTGCCCGATGATGTCGTCGCCGAGGATCAGGCTCTCGTGGCAGAAACCCAGAAGCGAGGCATGCATCCCCGCCGCTTCGTAAACCATGTTGAGCCCCGCCAAGCCCGCCATCACGTTCGAACACATCTGCTCCCAACCCGCCTGCATATCGGGCAGTTTGGAGTCGGCAATCCCTGCCGCCGCACCCCCCGGAAGCCCGTAGAACTGGTGCATCTGCGCGCAACCAGCGGTGAGAAGCGCCTGCTCGCCCGAACCGCCCGTCATCGCGCCTGTGCGCAGATCAAGCCCGAAGGGCCATGTCCCGAAAATCGCCGGATGGCCGGGCTTGATCGCGTTCACATAGACCACGCCTGCAAGGCACTCGGCCACAGCCTGCACAATCGCGCCGGCAACCGTTGACGGCGCGGTGGCGCCCGCCATGCCAGCCGACAGAAGAAGGATCGGCATACCGCCCGCGATCAGCTTTTCCATCACGCGGCAGCTTTCCGTGGCGAACTTCATCGGAGGCACGACAAAGCAGTTAGAGTTCGAAACGAAGGGCCGCTCGCGCCATTTGTCCTCGCCGCCCGCGATCATGTGCAGAAGCTTCAGCCCGTCCTCGACATAGCCCGGATCGGTGAAGGAAACCCCCACGTGCTTCGTGGTGCCCGCGCAGCTTGCGTAGATGGAATTCAGGTCCATCTCGCGGTTATCGGGGATATCACGGCACACCATGGCGCGCTGGAAGAAATGCAGGTTGTCGAGCTTGTCGACGATCCGCGCCGCATCGTGCAAATCCTGCACCTTGCTGTCGCGGTAATGCTGGCCATGCACATCGACGAGATGCACAGCCGCGCCTGCCGTGCCGTAGTGCACGCGGGTACCCGACAGATCGAGATCGTTCTTGCCGTCACGGCTGTAGAGCGTGATCCCGCGCGCAGCCTTCGCCAGCATGTCTTCCACAAGTGCACGTGGGAAGCGGATGCGCCCGTCATCCCCGAGGATCGCTCCAGCACCCGTCAGGATCTCCACACCGGAGGGCGGGGCATCGGCAAGGCCGATCTGTTCTAGCGCGTCCAGCGCAGCATGGTGGATGCGCAGCACATCGCTCTCCGAGAGCGGGCGATAATGGCCACCGGAAAGTCCGGCCCGGATCGGGCGCTGGTTGTCGGGAAGGGAAGTCGAGCGAGCAGCACGGCGTGCTTCACGTCCGCCGGAACGGCGGGGGGACTGGTCATTCATTTATTGGTAACTCCGAGAAAGCAGAAATGGCGTCAGGTTCTCAGAAAACGAAAGGACGCCCACGCGCCGCACGCCCACGCTCCGCACCGATAGTGCGAACGACGAGCGCGATTTTCCAATCCATGTCTTTCATCGGTTTCTCCCTGACGTGAATAATGCCGAGGAAGAATGGGTCCGTCTTATCGAATTGCGACGAAATGTCGTTTTCGCACTACCACCGCCCCGAGGCGCCGCCGCCTCCCGAACGGCCACCCCCAAAGCCATTGGATGAGCTGCTGCGCTGCGACGGGATCACGAAGGTATCGCGATCACGCCAGTCACAATGGGGGCAATATGTCGTGCGTTCGCCTTGCCCTGTTGCGGAGCGGGACGCGGCTTTGATCGTCTCACGCCGCACCCGCAATCCGCACCGCCCGCAGCTCGGGCACTTCCTCAGCCGCGCGGCTTGGTCGGAGAGGAAACGCCGGAAGATGAAGGCCAACATCCCGAGCATGACGGAATAGGGCGGCGCCTTATCGGCCCAAGCCGCAGAGGGTGGATCGGCGCGGTCAGCAAAGGGCAGGGCGATGCTTGATATGGCTTCCTGCACGCCCGCTTCGATCCCCGCCTGATAATCGCCGCGCCTGAAATCCGGCAGGAAGAAATCATCGACCACCCGCTCTGCCGCGCGATCCCATTGCCCTGCATATCCCAGCCCCAACTCGATCCGCATCTCGCGATCATCGACGAGCACGAGCGCCAGAATGCCGTCATTCCGCTCTTTGTCGCCGATGCCCCAATGGTCGAACACTCCTTGCGCGAACGCCTCCAGCGTCATCTCCGGCGTGAATTCCGCTTGGGTCCGGAGCGTCAGAACGGCGAACTCTATCCCCGTCTCTTTCCGCAAAGAGTCGAGTTGCGCCGTCACCCGCGCCTCGGACGCCTCATCCATCACCTCGGCGAAATCGTTCACCGTTGTGCTCTGCCACGCGGGCCAGTTTTCTGACGCTAAAGCGCTTGCGAACAGGAAGAAGAACGCCGTTAAAAGTCTTATCAACTTAACCTAACAGATCATTGATAATGCGAGAGGAAATCGAATTTCCGAGAGGCGAGAAATCGCCTCCTTCAAACATCGCCCGCGCTGCATCATAGATCACTCGATGCGTCGCCCGCGACAGGCTCGACCCAAGCGACAACCGCGCCGCCCCGATCGCCGCATACTCCGCCCGCGAGCGTTTTGCGTAGTCGCCCACGACCAGCGCATTCACAGGAAGAGTCGTTGCTTTGCAAATCCGCTCCAGATCGGCCCATGTCTTCGGCACCGGAGCATAGAGGCAGTCCGCCCCCGCCGCCTCGAACGCCGCCAGGCGCCGAAGCGCTTCTTCGATATCGTAATGCCCGGTCATGATCCCGTCGGCCCGCGCCACGAGCACGAAATCCTTCTTGAGCGCCCGTGCCGCCGCAGCCCCCGCTCGAAACCGCTCGACCGCTTCGTCGAACGGGTAGGGTGCGCCTGTTGCGGGGTCCACATCCTCCACGGAAATCCCCGCAAGCCCAGCTTCAAACGCCAGCTTCACAGTTTCCGCCACCGCTTCAGGCGTGTCGCCATAGCCATTCTCGAAATCGCCCGACACAGGCACATTCACCGCCCGCACCATGGCTACCGCGTGCTCCAACGCCTTGTCACGGCTCACTTGCCCGTCAGGCCGCCCCAAGGTGAAAGCATGCGCCGCCGAAGAGGTTGCAATCGCTTGCGCCCCTAAAGCAGCCAGCATCTTGGCCGAGCCTAGATCCCAAGCATTCGCCAAAATGAACGGGTTTCCCCGCTGATGGAGGTCACGAAAAACGGCGCCGATGTCGTGCTGCATGAAAGCTCTCCTTTACGGAGAGCCTGCCAGAGCCTGTTCGTGCGAACAAGCCGCCTTCGGTGCGCGATCAGATCGCGTTAGCGAAGGCCAAGAGCCGCTCGAAGGCTTTACCGAAAGCCTCATCCGGGATCGTCAGTGCCACGCGGATATGCCCCGCTGCCGCTTGCCCGAAGCTCTCGCCCGGCATGACGGCAATGAGTTCCTCGACAAGAAGGCGGGTGGCAAAGGCTTCGCCGCTTAGGCCAGTTGCCCGCATGTCGAGCATCATATACATCGCCCCGTCCGGCGGAATGGCCTTGATCCGGTTCTGCTGCGCGAGAAGATCCAGTGCGATCTTGCGCCGCCGCGCAAAGGGGGCGGCAATCTCGGTTTCCAAGTTGGGGCCTTCTTCCAGTGCGAAGCTGGCTGCGTCCTGAATGAACCCTGCGACGCCGTACGTCGTATGGGTCGAAAGCGTGGTGAGAAGCGCAATGATCGGCTCCGGCCCGATGATCCAGCCAATCCGCGAGCCTGTCATCGCATGGCTTTTCGACATCGATCCGACCACCAACGTGCGCTCTTCCATGCCCGGCAAGGAGCGGATGCTCACATGCTCGCCGTTCCAGATTTGCGTGTCATAAACCTCGTCGGAGATCACCCAAAGGTCATGCGCCTTTGCAACTTCGGCAATGCCTTCAAGGGTTTCGCGGGTGTAAACCGCACCGGTCGGGTTGTTCGGCGAATTAATCAGCAGGGTTTTCGCGCCCGCGGCCACGGCGTCAATCGCGCTCGCACGGGGCTGGAAGCCATCTTCAGGCGAGGCCTTCACCGCTAGTGGGCGTGCGCCCACCCCACGGATCGTACCGGGGTAGGTGGCATAGTAAGGGTCGATGAAAAGCGCCGTATCATCCTCATCCAGCGTTGCGTGATGCGCCGCGAACAGCCCCGACTGCCCGCCCGGAACGATCAGAACATTGGTGCGTTTAGTTGGAACGCCCGTGCGTTCGGAAACCCGCTGCGCCACCAGATCGCGCAGGCGATCCGTTCCGGGAATGGCGGCATATCCCGTATGCCCCGCCTCCGCCGCCCGAGCCATCGCGGCAAGGATCGAAGGTGCCGTACGGATGTCATGCTCGCCGATGGTCAGCTCCGTCACCGGCTGGCCCGCAGCAATCATCTGGCGCGCCTTGAAGAACAGCGCCCAGCCATCGCCACCGCCTGCCAAAAGGTTCCCAATCCGCTTCGATGCTTGCATTCCGAACTCCATCAACTTCCGTGCAAGGGGACATGCCCGCGCATGGGTGTCAATGCCTGCGCAGGCCACGCCTAAACCTTTCCATCGCCTGCCGGATTTGATAAGCCCCGCGCGATACCCGCCCGTGAGGACCCCATGACCCAGCCAACGATCCGCCTCCGAGATTCCAAATCGCGGACGGTCCGGGAATTTGCTCCGATCGACCCGAATAACGTTCGGATGTATGTCTGTGGTCCTACGGTCTATGATCGCGCCCATCTCGGGAACGCGCGCCCTGTCGTAATCTTCGACGTGCTCTATCGCCTGCTGCGCCATGTTTACGGCGCAGAACACGTGGCCTATGCGCGGAATTTCACCGACGTTGACGACAAGATCAACGCTAAGTCCGCTGCCACAGGCCGCCCGATCCGTGACATTACGGATGAAACCATTGGCTGGTATCACGCCGATATGGACGCTCTCGGCGCGCTTCGTCCGAACATGGAACCCCGCGCCACCGAATGGATCGGCGCGATGATCGCCATGATCGAAACGCTGATCGCCCAAGGCCATGCATATGCCGCCGAAGGGCACGTGCTGTTCCGTGTCCGCTCCTACAAAGACTACGGCGCACTGTCGGGTCGTTCGGTTGACGACATGATCGCAGGTGCCCGGGTTGAGGTCGCACCGTTCAAAGAGGACCCGATGGATTTCGTCCTCTGGAAACCCTCGGACGATCAGACACCGGGCTGGGACAGCCCATGGGGCTACGGTCGCCCCGGCTGGCACATCGAATGCTCGGCCATGGCGCACGAACTTCTTGGTTCCTCCTTCGACATCCACGGCGGTGGGATCGACCTGCAGTTCCCCCACCACGAAAACGAAATCGCCCAAAGCTGCTGCGCCCACCCCGAAGGCGGCTTCGCGAATTTCTGGATGCACAACGAGATGCTGCTCGTTGAAGGAAAGAAAATGTCCAAATCCTTGGGCAATTTCTTCACCGTGCGCGATTTGCTGGACAAAGAAGTGCCCGGCGAAGTGATCCGTTTCGTCTTTCTCCAGACCCATTACAGCAAACCGATGGACTGGACCGAGGAGAAACGCGCACAGGCCGAAGCGACGCTCAGGAAGTTCTTTCGCATTGCCGAGGAGGCCGTCGACGGTGCGGAGCCATACGTCGGCGTGGTCAATGCTCTGGCTGATGATCTAAACACAGCAATGGTGGTCTACGAGCTGCACCAACTTGCTGTCGCGGGGGATGGCCCGTCGCTGCGTGCCAGCCTGCAACTCCTCGGCTTGATGGGGGCAGAAGCGCCCGCGTGGGCCAAGGCCCCGGAGACCGATCTCAGCGCTTATGCGGAGCGCCTTTCCGTGCTGCGGACGGATGCGATGGCAACAAAGGATTTCTCGGGCGTCGATGCCATGAAATCCGCCTTGCTCGCGGCAGGCGTTGAAGTGCGGATGTCGAAGGCGGGTGTCGAACTCGTCGCTGGCCCAAATTTTGATGCGTCCAAACTGGAGGGCCTCTAATGCTGATCCGGCACGGTGCCGCCCTTTCCGCTGATCGAAAGTTCCCCGCATGACACGCGAGCGCCTCTACATCTACGACACCACGCTGCGAGATGGCCAGCAGACCCAAGGCGTGCAATTCTCGGTCGCTGAAAAGCAACAGATCGCGCGGTCTCTGGACATTCTCGGTGTCGATTACATCGAAGGCGGCTGGCCCGGTGCGAACCCGACCGATAGCGATTTCTTCGCAGCACTTCCCGCCACTCGTGCCACTGTCACCGCCTTTGGCATGACCAAGCGGGCAGGGCGCTCGGCCGCGAATGACGAAGTGCTTTCGGCCGTCTTGAACGCGGGCACGCCCTCCGTGTGCCTCGTCGGCAAGACGCACCCTTTCCACGTGGAAACCGCGCTCGGGATCACGCTGGAAGAAAACCTCGAAAATATCGCGGCCTCCATCGCCCATCTCGTCACCGAGGGGCGTGAAGCCCTGTTCGACGCCGAGCATTTCTTCGACGGTTACAAAGCCAATCCGGATTATGCGCTTTCGTGCCTGAAAACAGCGATTGACGCCGGTGCACGGTGGGCCGTGCTGTGCGACACCAATGGCGGCACGCTGCCCAAAGAAGTGGGCGCAATCACCAAAGCCGTGATTGCCAGTGGCATCCCCGGTGACCGTCTCGGCATCCATACCCATGACGATATCGGCTGCGCCGTGGCCTCCACACTAGCAGCCATCGATGCCGGAGCCCGCCAGATCCAAGGCACCCTGAACGGCCTTGGTGAGCGCTGCGGCAACGCGAACCTCACCACGCTGCTCCCGACGCTCGTTCTGAAAGCCTCTTACGCCAGCCGCTTCGAGACCGGCGTCAGCGAAGATGCACTTCAAGGCCTCACCAAGATCAGCCGTCAGCTCGACGATATCCTGAACCGCGTGCCTCTGCGCCAAGCCCCCTACGTGGGGGCCTCGGCCTTCGCGCACAAGGCAGGGCTCCACGCCTCCGCGATCCTGAAAGATCCGACGACATATGAGCACATCGAGCCGACCTCTGTCGGCAACGAGCGTATCATTCCTATGTCGAACCAAGCGGGCCAATCGAACCTGCGCAAACGCCTTGCGGAAGCGGGGCTCGAGGTGGCGGCAGGCGATCCGGCCCTTTCCCGGATTCTGGACCGTGTGAAGGAACGCGAGGCCGAGGGCTATTCCTACGACACGGCACAAGCCTCTTTCGAACTGCTTGCACGCGAGGAATTGGGCCTCAAGCCGAGTTTCTTCGAGGTGAAACGTTACCGGGTAACCGTCGAGCGCCGGAAGAACAAATACAACGAAATGGTGAGCCTTTCTGAAGCGGTTGTCGTCATCAAGGTCGACGGCGAGAAGCGGCTTTCGGTTTCGGAATCCATGGATGAAAGTGGGTCAGACCGTGGCCCCGTGAACGCCCTCTCCAAAGCGCTGGCTAAAGATCTCGGTCAATACTCCACGGCGATCGAGGATATGCGCCTTGTCGACTTCAAGGTGCGGATCACACAAGGCGGCACCGAAGCTGTCACGCGCGTGATTATCGATAGTGAAGACGGGGCAGGGCGCCGCTGGTCAACAGTGGGCGTCAGCCCGAACATAGTCGATGCGTCCTTCGAAGCGCTATTGGATGCGATCAATTGGAAGTTGCTCAGGGAAGCGTCATGAATTTGGTGTTTGGTGGTTTGAAGATTGCGGCGGTTTTTGTCGTTGTTCCTTTGGTGATTGCTTTGGGGTTGATCGCCTCGCAGAAACCCCAAGCGGCCTTGAAGTCCGAACGTGGCCTCGATTTCCCGGGCCAACTTGCAAAGAACCTCGAAGATCTGCCTACATCGCCGGTTCCCATGCGGGATGGCTGGGCGATGCCCACACGCAGGATCGATGGCCCTGCCCAGTCTCCGCTTGTTATTCTCGTCCATGGATCGGGGTGGCATGGTGGCCAGTTCTCCGGCCTTGCGCGGACCCTCTCGGGGAAGGCGACAATACTGGTCCCCGACTTGCGCGGGCACGGCGCAACGCCCGAACGGCGCGGTGATGTCGACTATATCGGGCAGATGGAGGACGACCTCGCTGATTTGATTTCGGCCTCTCGCCAGCCGGGGCAAAAGGTCGTGCTCCTCGGTCATAGTTCGGGAGGAGGGCTCGTGATCCGCTTTGCGGGTGGTGCCTATCGAAACCTCATAGACGGTGCCGTCCTTCTGGCCCCCTTCGTCCACCATTCTGCTCCGACCACCCGCAAAAACTCGGGAGGATGGGCGCATCCTTTGCTGCGTCGCATCATCGGCCTGTCGATGCTCAACACGTTCCGCATTCATGCGCTCGACCATCTAACAGCCATCCAGTTTGCAATGCCTCAGGCGGTTTTCGAAGGTCCCTTGGGCCATACTGCAACCACGCAATACTCGTGGCGACTGAATGTCGGTTTCGCTCCCGGATCGAACTACAAAGCCGCAATTGCCAAACTCCCGCGCTTTCTACTTGTCGCAGGCGCGGAGGACGAAGCCTTCATCTCGGACGCGTATGAACCCCTGTTCAGCGGTCAGAACTCGGAAGGACGATACCAGATCGTGCCGGAGGTCGGGCATCTCGATATCGTCGATGCTGAACCAACCGCCGAAGCGATCGTGGGCTTTATCGATGAATTCAACTGACCTAAGCGCCTGCGCGACCTTGCTTGCAAAAGCTGACCCTGATCGCTTCCGCGCGGTCATGGCGGCCCCTCGGCAAGCGCGCACGGTTCTCTTCCCGCTCTATGCCGCGAATGCGAAAGTCGCACGTGCTCCTTGGGCTTCGAAAGAACCGATGATCGTGGCGATGCGGTTGCAGTGGTGGCGCGATGTACTTGCCGAGATCATTTCGGGCGAGCCAGTGCGGCGTCACGAAGTGGCAACACCTCTGGGCGCGGCTCTTTCCAAAGAGGCGGCTGCTGTCTGGGACGAAGCGATCGACGCGCGTCTGAAAGACTGTGAAGCGCGGCCTTTCGAAAATACGTCCGAGCTTCTCCTTTATCTCGAACAGACCGGAGGTTCGCTACTCTGGGCCGCTGCGCTGGCACTCGGCGCTCCCGAGCACGACGAGAACCCTGTGCGGAAAATCGGTATGGCCCAAGCGCTTGCAAACTACTTCTGCGCTTTGCCAGAACTCGAAGCGCGCGGCAAACAACCCGTGCCGGACGGCCGTCCGGAAGCTCTTGCTGAACTTGCCCGCGTCCAGTTGCAGGATTGGCCGCGTGATCAGCTCTCTAATGCCAGTAGAATCGCGTGTATTGCGGCATTTGCCGCGAAGCCGAGGCTGAAAGCCGCGGCTTCAAAGCCGGAACGGATTGCGATGGGTCAACTCGTTCAGCCTTTGCGAGAAAGCTTTAGCCTTTTGAAGTCATCGGCCTTCGCTCGGATCTGACCATAAAAAAAGCCGCCCCGAAGGGCGGCTTTTCAAATCTGTTTAACGATCAGGTGTTGCTCTCGGCCCCAGCGTTCCCGAGAGGGGGAAGCGCAACCTTCGAGCCACCTTTCGACAGAGGATCGTCCGCACGCTTTACGGAGCCTTCAAAGTGCGCGCCGGACTCGATCGCGATGGTCTTGTGAATGATATCGCCTTCCACACGTGCCGTGGAGGAGAGGCGCACCTTCAGTCCGCGGACACGGCCCACGATGCGGCCATTGATCACGACGTCATCCGCCATGATCTCACCCTTGACGGTTGCGGTTTCACCCACGGTCAGGAGATGGGCGCGGATGTCGCCTTCAACGGTGCCTTCGATCTGGATGTCGCCAGTGGTCTTGAGATTGCCGACAATGTGAAGGTCTGACGACAGAATCGAGGCTGGCGGTTTTGGCTTCGGAGCCGAGGGCTTGAATTCGGGTGCGGGAGCACGGGCCGCCTCGGGGGCTGCTGCGGGCTTCGGTGCCTCTGCCGCTTTGGGGCCGGGCTCGTTTATTTTGCTCTTAGAAAACATCGTTCGCTGCCTTGATGTAGATCATCGGATTCACGGGTTGCCCACCTACGCGTACTTCGTAGTGCAGGTGAGGCCCTGTTGCACGTCCAGAAGCTCCCATATCACCAATACGCTGCCCGCGCGAGACCCTTTGGCCAACACTGACGTTCAGACGGTTCATATGAGCATAGCGCGTTTCGATACCGAACTCGTGCTGGATTTTCACGAGGCGGCCATAACCCGAGGCCCAACCTGCATGGACCACAACGCCATCGGCGGTGGTATAGAGAGGCGTTCCGACGGGGCCCGCAAAATCCACGCCTGCGTGCATGCGGCGACCACCCGTTTTCGGGTCACGACGGTAGCCGAAGCCGGATGTGAAACGGAAGCCGGACTTCACCGGAACCGCGAAAGGAGCCTTTTGGGCCGCGATGCGGTAGAGGTTCAACTGGTCCATCTGGGTCAGCAGACGATTGGCGCGGGTTTCATCCAGCGTTGGGGCGAGACCTTTGGTTGAGAAGGTGATCGGCGTCAGCGGCCCGCCTTGGCCCGCATAACCGCGGCGGACTTGGCTTAGAACTCGGTCGGTATCCATCCCTGCGGCGCGGAACATCTTGTCGAGAGGCTTCACAGAAATCGTCATGGCATCTTCAAGTTGGCGGAAGATCGTATCGTTCTTCTCTTCCATCGACTTGATCTGTGCGGCCATTTCTTCTGCCTGAACAAGCGCGGCTTGGGCGTTTTCTTCGATCTGGTCACGCTCGCGCGCTGTCTCCGCCAGCGCTTCGATCATCATGTCCAGCGTGCCAGGGGCGGCTCCGGCCGAAGCCAGCACGACTTTACCGTTGCCATCCGCTGCGGCCATCAAACCGTTCGCTTCGGATTTGGCGGCTTCACGCTCTTTTATGGTGCGGCGCAGAGTCGACTGGATAACTTCGATCCCCGTCTCCAATTCACGGCGGCGGGTTTCCGAGTTCAGGAGCTCCGATTGCATCAACGAAATCTGGTCTAGCGCTGCGTTGAAACGATCTTGCGCAGCAAGGGCTTCCGCAGCTCGTGTGTCGCGTTCTACCGCGAGTGAATTGAGGCGATTCTCGTATGTCCGCTGATCGCGGCGGGCTTGTTCGCGGAAGTTCCCCGCGCCGATGGAATCCATCAGCAAGATGGCAGTCGCGATAATTGTCCAACCCACAAAGAACGATGCGCCAAGAAAGGCGACCATCTGGGTTGCAGGCTTTAGCCGGATGAAGCGTGTATCGGTTTCAGAGCGCAGAAAAACCCGACGCTCAGGAAACCAACGCTCTAGAGCCGCATCAATGCGGATCGCAAGACGTGTTCTCACGTGTCCGTCCCTTATTATTGTCCCCTGTGCGGGCCAAGCGTGTTTCGTTGAACACAACCCGCGAAGGTCTGGTTAACCAGAGCTTGACGATCCGGCAACCTTTTTTGATCCGCGATTCGAACCTTTCGGACGATTCCCGCTGATCTGGCGGAAAACCGCCGAACTATTTGAAAGCAGGGCAGAACTCAGCTGCGCTGCGGCGATTCATGCACGAGAGGCCAGTAAAAATCCGGTGGCAGCCCCGCTTCCGCCCGTTTTTCTTCGTTGAAAGGAGGTTTCAGCGAACCGGGGAAATACTGGCGTACCAGCCTGTGAAACGCGTCTTTTGGGTCAAGCCCGTCACGGCCGCAAAGCCAGTTGAACCACTTCGCCCCATAAGCCACATGCCCGACTTCCTCGGCATATATCGTCTTGAGCGCTGCCACGGTTTCGGCCTCTACGGCCTTTTCGAAAATAGCGATCATGCCGGGCGTCACATCCAGCCCGCGTGCTTCAAGAACCATGGGCACCACAGCAAGTCGCCCTTGTAGGTCATCTGTCGTATCCGCTGCTGCGCGCCACATGCCGGCATGCGCGGGCAGGGCACCGTAGTGACTTCCCATCCGTTCAAGGCAATCGCATATCAGGTTGAAATGCTTGGATTCCTCTGCCGCCGCCTTAACCCAGTCATCGTAGAAGCCGAGCGGCATAGGGATATGCCCGAACCGCGCAACGATATCCCAATGCAGATCGACCGCGTTCAATTCGATATGGGCCACGGCATGAAGGAGCGCGATCCGCCCTTTCACAGAACCTGGTCGGCGCCTTGGCACTTCATTGGGAGGGAGAAGCTCGGGCTTCTCCGGTCGCGCCGGGTCTGGTGGCGGGGACGCTTCTCCGACCACAAGCGGCGCTCCGGCGTCGCGTGCCGCGAACCATGCTTCGGCATGTGCCTTCGAAAGAGCGGTCTTATGCCGCCCATCTGCTGTTGTCAGCACTTGAACGGCCATTTGTGTCAGGGAAAGCGCGGTCATCTCGGCTCGTGGGTTAAAGCGATTTTACCGCTTCGAGTACTTCCTCTGCATGCCCGTCAACCTTTACTTTGTTCCAGGCACGCGAGATCTTGCCGTTTCCATCGATAAGGAACGTGGAGCGTTCGATGCCCATGTAGGTCTTGCCGTACATGCTCTTCTCTTTCCACACACCAGAAGCTTCACAAACGTCTTCGGTGTCAGAGAGCAATCCGACAGTCAGCGCA
>JALQUU010000037.1 GCA_023260655.1 Paracoccaceae bacterium
CGCCACGAGAACGCCGCCTTTGGCGGTGCCGTCGAGCTTGGTCATGACGAGGCCGGAAACATCCGCGAGTTTGCGGAAAATCTCCACTTGGCTCAATGCGTTCTGGCCCGTGGTGGCATCGAGCACGAGGAGCGTGTTGTGCGGCGCGCTCGGGTCTTTCTTGCGGATCACGCGAACGATTTTTGCCAGCTCCTCCATGAGGTCTTGACGGTTTTGCAAGCGGCCTGCGGTGTCGATCATAAGAAGGTCCGCGCCATCGACGCGGGCCCTTTCCATCGCATCGAACGCGAGGCTTGCGGGATCGGAGCCTTCGGGCGCGGTGAGCACGGGAACGCCTGCGCGGTCGCCCCAGACCTGAAGCTGTTCCACGGCAGCGGCGCGGAAAGTGTCGCCTGCAGCGATCACCACGCTTTTGCCAGCCGCGCGGAATTGCGAGGCGAGTTTGCCGATGGTGGTGGTTTTGCCAGAGCCGTTCACGCCGACCACCAGAACCACCTGCGGCTTCGACGCGTAAAGCGGCATCGGTTTGGCGACGGGCTCCATGATGCGGGCGACTTCGCGGGCCAGCGCCTCTTTGATTTCGCGGGCCGAGAGGCGCTTGCCGAAATGGTCTTCCGCGAGGTTCGCGGCGACGCGGGCGGCGGTATCGACGCCGAGGTCGGCCTGGATCAGCAGGTCTTCCAGGTCTTCGAGCATCGCGTCATCGACGAGACGGCGCGGCGCGGTGCTGGTTTCGCTGCGGAAGAGGCGGCCAAGGAGGCCCGATTTCGGGGCTTCGGGTTCGGGTTTCGCTTCGGGCTTGGCCTCAGGCTTGGCTGGGGCTTGCGGCTTGGGCTGCAGCGCAGGCGCTGGAGCAGGTGCCGGTTCAGGCGCTTTTTCTGGGGCCGGAGCAGGTGCTTTCTCGGGGGCCGGAGCGGGAGCGGGTTCAGGCGCGGGTTCTGGTGCAGTGCTTGCGCCGTCTTCAACGAGGGCGGTCAGCCCTTCGTCAATCTTCGCCGAAGACTTGAAAAGCCGATCCTTGAGCTTGCCGAAAAGGGACATGGGCGCGGTCTCGTTAGTGCCGTTTCCCTTCACCTAAGCCCTATCGCGGGCGATGGAAAGACCCGAGCCTCAGATCGAAGGCGCAAGCCCCATCATGAGCCCCGCCTGCCCCGCGATATAGAGCGGCCAGACAAGACGGGCGGTGAGGCGTTTCCGCGGGCTGTCGCCCAAGCGGAAAATCTCGATGGAGAGGATGAGGTCGGAGGCGATGAAGGCCAGTGCGCCGCCGATGAGCCATGGCGAGGGTGTTGTTGAAAGGAGCGCCATGACGCCCATCGCAAGGATCAGCACCACGTAAAGCGCGACGGCGGGGCGAAGTGGCCCTGTGTGCGGCAAGAGCCAGAAACGGGTGGAAAGGCCAAAGAGCCAGAGCGCCGCGATAGCCATGAGCGCAGGTGTGGTGGGCGCAAGGGGAGCATGGCCGTAGATCGCGCCGACATAGGCGATGTGCGCAAGCGCGAAAAAGCCGATCCCAGCTTTGAGGGCGCTATCGCCTGCGCGGGAGAGGGCGAGGTCGCCCAGCACGGAAAGCGCGAGACCCAAGAGCGCGAGCCTCGGCCAGCTCATGAGCGCAAGCGCGATCAAGGGAAGGCCCAGCGCGGCCCCTTTCGTGACGGTGCGCCATGCCGAGACGGGGCGCGAGACGATGGCCCAGTAGAGGAGCGATGCGAGGAGGCCTGCGGCGAAGAGGATCTGTGTCATGGCGCGAGACTACTGCGGGAGTGCGGAAACTTGCCAGCCTCCCCTTGCGGCACTAGCGCTATGGATGTGTTTCGGGCATCTTTAGTGCATGGAACGATTGGCCCTTCTTCTTGCGCTTTTGCCCAGCCTCTCCGGCGCCACAGAGGAGCGGATGAGTGACGAGGATTTCGACGCCTATACACAAGGCAAGACCTTCTATTACGGCTCGATGGGCAAACCCTATGGCGGCGAGGAATACTTGCCGGGACGGCGGGTGCGGTGGTCTTTCCTCGATGGCAATTGCCGGGACGGGAAATGGTTCGAAGAGGCGGGGATGATCTGCTTCGTCTATGAGGACAACCCCGAGCGGCAGTGCTGGAGCTTCCTCAAGGGCGGGCGCGGGCTGGTGGCGCGGTTCGAGAACGACCCCGCGCAGAGCGAGCTTTACGAGGTAGAGCAGAGCGACGCGCCGTTGATGTGCTTCGGGCCGAAAGTAGGCGTCTGATTACAGCAGCGAGCCCTGTTCGGGCGGTGATTCCGGCGTTTTCACGGGCTTTTTCGGGCGTTGCGGCGCGGTTGAGGGCAAGGCGGCGAGCTTGCCATCGGCGAATTCGATTTCCAGAACCGTGGCTTTGGCGGCATCGGCGGCGGTGGTGACAAGCGCATCTTCGCCCCGGATCACCGCGTAGCCGCGCGCCAGCGTCGCGCGGTAGCCCAGCGTTTCGTGGAGGCGATCGAGCGCTTCGAGCTTGTCGCGGCGCTTGGCGGTGGATTGGGCGAAGGCGGCGTTGAGGCGGTCGCCCAAGCGGGAGAGATCGCGGCTTTCGCGCTCGATGTGTTTCTTCAACGGGTCGAGCGACAGGCGGTCGGCGCGGCGGCCCAAGGCTTCCTTGCGCGCGAGGATCAGGCGTTCAGCGGCGGGGGTGAGCCGCTCGGAGGCGGTATCGAGGCGCTGGCGGGCTTGGTTGGTTTTCACGGTGAGCGCGGAAGGGCGCAAGCCTCCCGTGATGCGGGCCAGAAGCGCGCTGCGGCGTTCGACACCGCTTTGGAGGGCGCGCGGCAGGCGGTCGGCAGCGGCATCCAAGCGTTGGCGCGGGGCTTCGACCAAAGCTTGCGGGCGCGGCAGGGCGCGGGAAAGATCGCGGAGGCGCTGGCCGCGTTGCGAGAGCCCGTTGGCGGAGGCACGAGCCAAGCGCGCGCCTTGATCGGCCACCCAAGCCATGAGTTCCGCGCGCACCGGCACCGCCATTTCAGCGGCAGCGGTGGGGGTGGGGGCGCGCTTGTCGGCGGCATAGTCGATGAGCGTCGTGTCGGTCTCGTGGCCCACAGCGGAAATCAGCGGGATGCGCGAGGCGGCAGCGGCGCGCACGACGATTTCTTCGTTGAACCCCCAAAGATCCTCGACCGAACCACCGCCACGGGCGACGATCAGGAGGTCAGGCCGGTGGCTTTCGGGCATCTCGTTGAAGGCGCGAATGGCGCGGGCGACTTGCGGGGCGCAGTCTTTCCCCTGCACCGCCACGGGCCAGAGAAGCACGCGGCGCGGGAAGCGATCCGAGAGGCGGTGAAGGATATCGCGGATCACGGCGCCCGAAGGCGAGGTGATGACGCCGATCACTTCGGGCAGGTAGGGCAAGGGCTTCTTGCGGGCGGGGTCGAAGAGGCCCTCGGCCTGCAACTGCGCGCGGCGCTTTTCGAGCATCGCCATGAGCGCGCCGAGGCCTGCGGGGGCCATATCCTCGATCACCACCTGATATTTCGACTGGCCGGGGAAGGTGGTGAGGCGGCCCGTGATCACCACTTCCATCCCCTCTTCGGGGCGCATTTGCAGCCGCGAGACCGTGCCTTTCCACATGACGCCCGCGATGACGGAGCGGTCATCCTTGAGATCCATATAGAGATGGCCGGAGCTGGGGCGGGAAATGCGGCTCAATTCGCCGCGAATCCGCACATGGCTGAACTCGCCCTCGATCATGCGCTTCACCGCGCCGGAGAGTTCCGACACGGTGAATTCGGGCGCATTGCCTTTCGGGGCGTCGTCGATCAGGTCCATCCGGTGCTTTCCTTCCCGCTGCGGCACAGCCGCGCTTGTCGTCTTGGCATTCCGACCTTATTACCCCCGACAAGCAAGGCCAAGCAGGAGAAGACAGCCCATGAATATCCTCATCCTCGGATCGGGCGGGCGCGAACACGCGCTGGCATGGGCGACATTGCAGAACCCTAAATGCGACAAGCTGATCGTGGCACCGGGCAATGCAGGCATCGCACAGATCGCGGAATGCGCGGATATCGACATTCTGAACGGTGGCGTGGTGGCCGAGTTCTGTTTGGAGAACTCGATCGATTTCGTGATCGTCGGCCCCGAAGCGCCTCTGGCGGCTGGTGTGGCGGATCGGTTGCGCGAGGCGGGGCTTCTGGTGTTCGGCCCATCGAAGGAAGCGGCGCGGTTGGAAGCGTCGAAAGCCTTCACCAAGGAGATTTGCGACGCGGCCAAGGCCCCGACAGCGGCCTATGCGCGCTTCACCGATGCGGAAGCGGCGAAAGCCTATATCCGCGAGCAAGGCGCGCCCATCGTGATCAAGGCCGATGGCTTGGCCGCGGGCAAGGGTGTTATCGTGGCGATGACGCTGGACGAAGCGCTTGAGGGCGTCGATACGGTTTTCTCAGATTTCGGCGATGCAGGCGCGGAAGCCGTGATCGAAGAGTTCATGGATGGCGAAGAGGCCTCCTATTTCATTCTCGTCGATGGCGAAACCGTGCTGCCCATCGGCACCGCGCAAGACCACAAGCGCGTGGGCGATGGCGATACAGGCCCGAACACGGGCGGCATGGGGGCCTACTCCCCTGCCCCAGTTCTGAGCGATGCGGTGGCTGAACGCGCATTAAACGAGATCGTGAAACCGACGATGGCCGAAATGGCGCGTCGCGGCACGCCGTTCCAAGGCATCCTTTTCGCGGGCCTGATGATCAAGAACGGGGTGCCGCGCCTCGTGGAGTATAACGTGCGTTTCGGCGATCCCGAGTGCCAAGTGCTGATGATGCGCTTGGGCGGGCAGGCCTTCGATCTGATCCACGCCTGCGCCGAAGGCCGTTTGGCGGAGGCGAAGGTGAACTGGGCCGATGACCATGCGCTGACCGTGGTGATGGCCGCCGAGGGTTATCCCGGCACTCCGAAGAAGGGCACAGAAATCCGCGGGCTGGCCGCGCTGCCCGAAGACAGCAAGAACATGGTGTTCCATGCGGGCACCAAGGCGGCCGATGGCAAGATCCTCGCGAATGGCGGGCGCGTTCTGGCCGTAACGGCGCGGGGCGACAGCCTGAAGGATGCGCAAGAGCGGGCCTATGCGATGGTTGATGCGATCGACTGGCCGGAAGGCTTCTGCCGCCGCGATATCGGATGGCGGGCGCTGTGAAGAAGGGCCGTATCCACAAGGTGAAACCTGCCGGGTTGAAAGCCGCGCGGCGGTTTTCCATTGAGAACGGGCAGCTGAGCGAGGTCTCGGAGGCCGGAGAGGTGCTCTGGCAGCTTGATCTTGCGTGCGTGACCCATGCGCGCTGGTTCAACCGCAAGCTTGGCCAATCCGTGACGCGGACCTTGACGCTGACGGATGGCAGCGCGACCCGCGAAATCCGACAACACCTTGCGCGCCGCGCCTATTTGGGCGGGCCGGACGACATGGCCTTCCGCGCCGCCGTGACCGACACCTTGCGCGCTCTGATGGCGAGCCAACCGGAGCTTGAAATCGAGGACGGCCCGCCGCCTGCGATAGTGAAAGCGGCTTACGGCGCGGGGCTTGCGAGCCTTGTTCTGGGTGTGGTGCTGCCCGTCTGGGCGGTGATCCAGTCGCCAAGCCTCTTGACGATTGGCGAAAGCGCGATGCCGGGAATTCTCGGGGTTTTTCTGGGGCTTGCCCTAGTGAAAGGCTACGGACCAAACCGCAAGATCACGCGCCGCGCACCTGCGGAACTGGCCAACGAGTTGGAGCAGACGGCCTGATCCGAGGCCCCCTTGCCTTCCCCTCTGCCTCGCCTACGATGCGCGCAAATCAACAAGGCGCAAAGCGAACGCGATGACCGATCCCATCGAAGACAGTTTCCAGAGCGGTGAGTTCGCGCAGCTTGTCTATGACTTCGCGCCCATCGGCTTGGTGGTGACGGAAAACCGCGTGATCCGCGATTGCAACCCGAGCTTCGCGCGCATGTTCGGCTACCCGCGCGCCGAGTTGAAGAACCAGCTTTTCGCCATTCTCTACCCTTCGGAAGCGGAGTTCGCGAATATCCGCAATCGCGGCGTCAAAGACCTGCGCGAGACCAATACCTATTGGGACGAGCGGGTGATGCGGCGCAAGGATAGCTCACTCTTCTGGTGCCGTGTGCGCGGGCATAGCTTTACCCGCGAAGAACCGCTGGTGCGGGCAGTCTGGAGTTTTGCCGATCTCTCCTCCACTCGCCCCTACCAGCCGCTGACGAGACGGGAGCGCGAGGTGTTCTCCCTGATGGCCGAAGGCAAGACCAGCAAGGAAATCGCGCTGCTTCTGGGAATGTCTTACCGGACTGTGGAGGTGCATCGCTCGCGCCTCCTGAAGAAGTTCAACGCAACGAATACGGCGGGGCTTTTCCAGTCGCTCGGATCGATCCGTGGCGCGCATGTGGTGGAGCAGGGCTAGATCAGCCTTTGCAGGCAAGCGCCTCGGCCATGGCAGCGGGGCTATAGGCGCCAATCGCGCGGGAGCGGACCTTTCCGCCTTCGAGCCGCGATGCCATGACCTGCTGCCAGTCAGCATCTGCGGCGATCATCTCGGGGCCTTGGCCGCAATCGCGGATGCCGCCTTCGATATGATCCCAGCCGATACGGTGGTTTGTGAGCCCCTTTGCACGTGCGACTTCCGTCAGGCCGCCTTTCTCGAACCGCCAGATGCGCAGTTCTTTGGCAAGATACGGGCGGTCGATATAGGCAATCTCGATCTCGCCGTCGCCATCGAGATCAGCCGCGCCGATGGGGGCAAGCCAGCGATGCGTCTGGCCGATGTGGGGCGTTTGCGCGATGCGTCCTTCCAGGCCCCAGACGGCCAAGCGCCCGCCCTTGGCCAGCGAGGTTTCGACCACGATCACTTCCGGCGCGCCATCGCCGTCGAGGTCCGCCAGACGGGGGGTGAGGTCTTCGAACACAAGCGTTTCCGGAAGGCGAAAGAGCCGCCGCGTGCCGTCGCTCAATGTCAGCGCCAGCGCACCCCATTCCAGCGCATCGCCAAGGATCGCGTGATCATAGCGCGGCGTGGGTTCGGTAAATTCGGCGGAGTGGATCGTCTGGGCAGAAGCGCCCTGCCCGGCCAGCCAGAAGCTCAAGGCCAGTCCCGCGCCGCGAGTGAAAGCGCGCCAGAGGCGGGCCAGCTGTCGCGGCGCGCTTTGGCGCATCAGATCTGCTTTTCGGGCATATGCACGACGAGGCCGTCGAGCGCGTCGGTCACCTTGATCTGGCAGGTGAGGCGCGAACGCTCTGCGTCCGGCTGCCATGCGAAGTCGAGCATATCGGCTTCCATGTCGTCCTTGGCGGGCAGTTTCGAAACCCATGCCGGATCCACATAAACGTGGCAGGTCGAGCAGGCGCAAGCGCCGCCGCAATCGGCTTCGATTCCGGGAACGTTATTGTCCCGCGCGCCTTCCATCACGGAAAGGCCATTCGCCACATCCACGACGTGTTCGGTGCCATTGTGCTCGACATAGGTGATTTTTGCCATCGGTCCGGTTCCTCAAAAACTCGCGCTTCTACCTAGCGAAGCCCCCTGCCCGCTTCCAGAGTAATTTTCCGCCTTTTGCGTCACAGGATTGCGAGTCAGGTTTATGTTCTTGTATTGTTCCATCCATGCGCCCTCTAAACCAATTCGTGTTACCCCATCCAGACGACTGGCCCCGCCCGCCTTCGGCGGTTCCGGCGGGCTATCTCGATTATCCGCCGAATGGCGCGCGGGTCACTGTGGCGGGGCTGGTGATCCTGCGCCAGCGCCCCGGCACCGCGAAGGGGGTGATCTTTGTCACGCTCGAAGACGAAACCGGTGTGGTGAACGTGATCATCTGGAAAAAGCTCTACGAGGCGCAAAGGCGAACGGTGATCGCCTCTCGGATGATGCGCGTGACGGGGCGGATGCAGCGGGAAGGCGGGGTCACGCATGTGATCGCGGAAAGCGTGGAGGATATCTCGGCGCTGCTCGACGAGCTTCTGGCCGAGGATCGGGGCGACTTCTGAGCAACGGTTTTGCTGCCTCCGCGCCCGGCCCCTCGCAATGTGCTTCCCCCAAACTCTGGATTGCGCTAGGTTTTCCGAAACGCCCAGAAGAGGCTTTGAGCAGATGACCCGAACCCCGCCGCTTGCTTTGCGAGTTGCCGCGCTTGTCGCGGTTTTTGGCGTGGCCGGATGCCAGACGCTTGGGCCCTATGGCGGCGAGGTTTCGCGCCAGTATCAGGAAGCCCCGCCCGGTGCCTCGCCTGGCTCCTGCTGGGGCAAACATGCGACGCCTGCCATCATCGAGACAGTCACCGAGCAGATCCTGCTCCAGCCCGCCGAAGTGACCACCGACGGGCGGGTGCTGAACCCCGCGATCTACAAGACCGAAACCCGCCAGCAGATCATGCGCGAGCGGCGCGAGACGTGGTTCGAAACGCCGTGCGAGCGCGAAGCGACACCCGAGTTCATTGCCTCTGTCCAGCGCGCCTTGGCCGCGCGGGGGCTCTATCACGGGCCGATCACAGGCGAAATGGACAGCCGGACACGCGCTGCGGTGCGAGCCTATCAGGCACCGGAAGGGCTCGATTCAGGGATTCTCTCGCTCGCGGCATCCCACAAGCTGGGCCTTTCGGCCATTCCGCGCGGAAGCAATTAAAGCCAATTCCGCCACAATTTGCGAATTTCTAGTCTATTGTTCTTAGATAGAGAACAGTACGCGCGTCATATATATCCACTAGGATGTTTATGGAGAAAAAGAGTTAAAAAATTCAATTGTGTCATTTTGAGGGCGGCCCCGCTTTTCAAAAGGACATTCCCCATGATCGCCATTCTTTCCTTACTTGGCCTCGCCTTCGCTGGCTCGCTCTTTGTCGGCACCATGGAAGACGACCACATCACAGGCACGGATGACGCCGATCGTGTGGATGGGGATGCAGGCAACGACACCATCCTCGGCCTTGATGGTGACGACACGCTCGATGGCAACGATGGCGATGACAGTCTGCGCGGCAACTGGGGTGACGACGATCTGCGCGGCGGCCTCGGCAATGACTACCTGCAAGGCGATCAGGGCAATGACTCGATCCGTGGCTTCGATGGCGATGACTGGCTCGAAGGCAACAAGGGCGATGACACCATGCGCGGCAACATGGGGAATGACTTCCTCAGCGGTGGCGAGGGCATGGACAGCATTCTGGGCGACATGGGCAATGACACCATCCATGGCGGGCGCGATGCGGATTACATTGAAGGCGACGATGGCGATGACGAGCTTTATGGGGCACGCGGTTTCGACACGATCATGGGCGGTCAGGGCAATGACCTGATCACCGGCGGTTTCGGCGATGACTACATTGACGCCCGTGGGGCCGACGGTGCGCCGGATCTCGGCTATCCGTTCCTTTTCGAAGGCGATGCGACCCCCGATGATGACAAGGACACCGTTTGGGGCGGTCAGGGGATGGATACAATCCTCACCGGTGACGATGCGGACGAGATCTATGCGAGCTTCGACGCGGACTATATCGATGCGGGCTATGATGCCGACATCATCGACGGTGGCGAGGGCAATGACACGATCATCGGCGGCGAAGGCAGCGATTACATCTGGGGCCGCGATGGCGACGATTTGATCTATGCAGGCCTCGGCCCTGAGGATGGCACCGCGCTCTTCGACATTCCCGATGCGGGCGAACCGCCGCTCGGAGGTGATTTCGTGCCCGAGAACGGCATGGATACGGTTTATGCCGGAACGGGGAACGATACGGTCTATGGCGCGGATGATGACGACTCGATCAGCGGCCAAGACGGTGACGATTATCTCGACGGCGGCATTGACGATGACTGGATGGATGGCGGCGAAGGCCTCGACACGCTCATGGGCGGTGCGGGCAACGACTTCCTGAAGGGCGGCAATGACGCGGATATCGACATGCTCGACGGTGGCGAGGGCGACGACGCGCTCGTGGGCCGGATCGGCGATATGCTGATGGGCGGCGCAGGCGCGGATGATTTCGCGGTCTTCTCGGATGCGACGGGCCCCGCCACCTTCCAGGACTTCTCGCCGGAAGAGGACGGGATCGTGGTGCTTTACTCTGGCACGCTGCCGACCTTCGCCGACATCACCCTCACCGATGGCGCCGGAGGCGTGGAAGTCAGCATGGGCGGCAACGTGATCGCGCTGATCGAAGGCCAGACAGCGGCGGCACTCAGCGAAGGGATGTTCAGCTTCCTCGACGCAGCAAACCTCGGCTCGCTGGCCGACGCGACGATCCACGGCTGATCTCGCACCCCAGAATGCAAAAGGGCGCCCCGAGGGGCGCCCTTTTTTATTGGCTTTTGCGTTGGTCTTATTCGATCGGCAGTGCCACGAAGCGCGGCTCGCCTGCGCGGCGCACGAGAAGGAGGAGCGATTTGCGGCCCGCATCCTTTGCCTCTTCGATCTGGGCTTCCAGATCACCGGGCATAGTGACGGGCTGCTGGCCAGCTTCGGCAATCAGATCGCCTTCGCGGAGGCCCTTTTCATAGGCCGCAGAGGTTTCGTCGACTGCGATCACCGCCACGCCTTCGGCATCATCCACCAGCTTGAGCGACGCGCGCAGATCATCCGTCAGAGCCGAGAGCGACATACCAAGCACAGTCGCGGTTTCCGGTTCGGCTTCTTCCATCGGCTGGGCGGTTTGCACGACGCTTTCCGCATCTTCACGGCGGCCAAGGGTGATTTTCAGCCTCTGGGTCTTGCCCTCACGGAACACCACCATCCGCACTTCCTTGCCCACATCGGAGTTGCCGACCATGCGGACCAGCGCGCGGGTATCGGCCACATCGACACCATCGAACGAAAGGATCACGTCGCCCTGAAGGATGCCGCCATCTTTGGCGGGGCCATCAGGCACATCGGTGACAAGCGCACCTGCGGTTTTGTCCAGACCCATCGATTCCGCGATGTCGTCCGAGACGTCCTGAATACGCACGCCAAGCCAGCCACGGCGGGTTTCGCCGTATTGCTTGAGCTGGTCGACCACTTTTGACACCACATTGGAGGCCATCGAGAAGCCGATGCCGATCGAACCGCCGTTAGGCGAGAGGATCGCGGTGTTCACGCCGATCACATCGCCATCGAGGTTGAAGAGCGGGCCGCCCGAGTTGCCACGGTTGATGGCGGCGTCGGTCTGGATGTAGTCGTCATAGGAACCGGACAGCGCGCGATTGCGGGCCGAAACGATACCTGCCGAGACCGAGAAGCCTTGGCCGAGCGGGTTCCCCATTGCGACAACCCAGTCGCCCACGCGCATATTGTCGGAATTGCCGAAGTTGACGAAGGGCAAGGGCTTGCCCGCATCTACCTTCAAAAGAGCGATATCGGTGTTCGCGTCGCGGCCAATGAGTTTCGCGGGCAGTTCCTCGCCCGAGAAGAATTCGATGACGATCTCGTCGGCATTCTCGATCACGTGGTTATTGGTGACAATGAACCCGTCCTCAGAAATCACGAAGCCCGAGCCCAGCGCCGAGGTTTTGCGCGGGCGATTGCCTTCGCCGTTACGGTTCTGGAATTCCTTGAAGAAATCCTCGAACGGGCTGCCTTCCGGCACGATCGGGTTCTGGCCCGCACCGGCGGCAACAACTGTCGTGGTCGTGATATTCACCACCGACGGGCTGATTTTTTCGGCAAGGTCGGCAAAACTGTCGGGGCGCGCCCAAGCGCTGACCGCCTGCGCCAGCATCAGAATTGCGGCCACCAAGGTAACGAACAGCGCCTTGAGCGCCATCGGTTGCTGGTTTGGAACAGAAAGTGCCTGTGATTTCACCTTCACCACTCCTCTAGGTTAAATGCGGGCAGACATGCGGCCCGATGCGAACAAGTTTGTATTTAAGTAGCCCGAACCGCAACTCAAACCCATGTTGCAAACTCTCAAGAGGCCGTGACCCCCGGTTGACTCGCCCGTGATCACCGCCCGCCGACGAGCCAGAGAAGCAAAGCGCCCATGACCGCCACGCCAAGCCCCATCCAGCGCCGCGCCTCGGGCGGCATCTCGCGCAGCGCTTCGAGCAGGCGCCCCAGATAGGAAGGGGCCAGCGCCCAGGCCAGCCCCTCCACGATCATCAAAAGCGCAAGGCCCTTGAGCAGTGCGGTGATCACTGCGATGCCTTGTCGGACTTCAGGTAGTCGAAGAACTCGCTGTCGGGCGTCATCACCATCGACGAATTCTCGCCCGTCAGAGCCGCTTCATAGGCTTGCAGCGAGCGATAGAAGGCGAAGAACTCGGGATCCGCCCCGAAGGCATCCGCGAAAATCGCGTTCCGCTTGGCATCCGCCTGACCACGCACGATCTGGGCTTCCTTCTCGGCTTCCGAGAGGGTCTCCACGACCGTACGATCCGCCAACGCGCGCACCCGCTGCGCCGCTTCGTTACCGCGTGCGATCTCGTCTGCCGCTTCGCGTTCGCGCTCGGCGCGCATACGGGCGAAGGTGGCGTCGAGGTTCTGCGAGGGCAGGTTCGTCTGTTTCAGACGCACGTCGATCACTTCGAGACCAAGCGAGCGCGCCGAAGCACGGGCCTGATCGCGGATACGGTTCATCAGCCCGCGGCGATCTTCCGACAAGATCGTGTCCGAGGTCACCTGATCGGCACCTAGAACTTCGCGGATCTGCGCATTGAGGATCGACGACAGGCGATCTTCAGCGAGCCGCTCGCCACCGGCACCCACGGCTTGGCGGAACTGCACCACATCGGCAATCCGGTAGCGCGCGAAAGCGTCCACCACGAGGCGGCGATCATCCGACGGCGTGACTTCGATGGTTTCGGTATCGAGGCTCAGGATCCGGTCGTCATATTTCACCACTTCCTGAATGAAGGGGATCTTGAACGCGAGGCCCGGATCTTCCTTCACAGCCTTGATCTGGCCGAACTGGAGCACCAGCGCCTTCTCGCGCTCGTCCACCACGAAAACCGACGAAAGCACCAGCGCCACACCGGCCGCGATTGCGGGCAAAAGGAATGTCGTTGCTTTCATCTCAATTTCCTCCCGTCGTCGAGCGGCGCAATTCGTTCAGCGGCAGATAGGGCACCACACCCGACCCGCCTTCACCACCCACGATGGACTGGTCGAGGATGGTCTTGTCGACCGCGCCAAGCACCTTTTCCATCGTCTCGATATAGAGGCGCTTCCGAGTCACTTCGGGGGCTTTCGCGTATTCCTCGCGCACGGCGGAGAAGCGGCTTGCCTCACCGATGGCGTCGTTCACGGTCTGGGCACGGTAGGCTTCCGCCTGTTCCATCACCTGCGCGGCCTTACCACGCGCTTCCGCCAAGACGCGGTTCGCATAGGCATCGGCCTGACGTTCCAATCGGTCACGTTCCTGCTCGGCGGCCTGCACTTCGCGGAAGCTATCGATCACTTCGCGCGGCGGGTCGGCCTTTTCGAGGTTCACACGAACGATGCTGATGCCTGCGTCATATTCATCAAGCACCGCTTGAATGTTCTGCATGGCAGTATCGGCGATCACGCCACGATCCCGGTTGAGGATCGGCGCGAGGTTCGACGCGGCGATAATCTCGCGCATCACAGCCTCAGAGGCCGCCTGCACGGTTTGCTGCGCATCGCGGATGTTGAACAAATACTTGCCCGCGTCGTTGATGTTCCAGACCACCTGGAAATCGATATCGACGATATTGGCATCCGTCGTGAGCATTAGCCCCGCGCCCGCGCCGCCACCGATGGTTTCGGTCCGCTCGGAGGTTACGTTGATCACTTCGGCAGTCACCAGCGGCCAAGGCGCGAAATTCAGGCCGGGATTTCCGGTGGCCGAATAGTCGCCAAGGAACAACTCGACAGACTGCTCTTCGGGCCGCACTGTATAGAAGCTCGAAAACGCCCAGAGCGCGACCAGCGCCAGAGCACCGATCCCAATTGTGCCGCGCGTCAGCTTCGGGCCTTCGCCGCCACCATTGCCGCCACCACCGGTGCCACGGCCATTATTGCCGCCACGCCCGCCCATGAGCACACGCAGCTGCTCTTGACCCTTGCGCATCAACTCGTCGATCTCGGGGATCTGCGGCCCGTCATCTTGCGGGCGCCGCCCACCATTACGCGGACGATCATCATCTCCACCCCGGTTGCCGCCACCGCCGCCGCCCCAGGGGCCGCCCGTGTTTCCAGCCATCAGCCTCTACCCTCTTCTTAACAATTTATCTTAGGCTTTCGCCTCAAACTGTGCATCGCGCGGCAAATTTCAAGCCGTGCGCACAGGTTTTGCCATGGTCACCAGTTCTTCCGCCATCGTCGGATGCACCGCGCAAGTCGCGTCGAACTGTTCTTTCGTGGCCCCCATCTTCACCGCGATGCCCGCCAACTGGATCATCTCGCCCGCCCCCGGCGCGACGATATGGCACCCCAGAACGCGGCGCGTCTCGGAGCAGACGATGAGCTTCATCAACACCCGCGCTTGTCGCCCGATGAAAGACGTGCGCATCGGCCGGAACGAGGTCGCATAAACCTCGATCGGCCCCTTCTTGCGGGCCGCTTCCTCGCTGAGGCCGACGGTGCCGAGTTCCGGTTGCGTGAACACGGCCGTCGGGATCAGATCGTGATCGGGCTTCGTCGGCTTGCCTTTGAACACGGTTTCGACAAAAGCCATCCCCTCGCGGATCGCGACCGGCGTCAGGTTCACGCGGTCGGTCACATCGCCCACGGCGTAAATTGAAGGCACAGCCGTCTGGCCATAGTCATCCACCGCCACCGCGCCACCGCGCTTCAACTCGACACCCAAGGCTTCGAGCCCCAGCCCCACCGTATTCGGTGCACGGCCCGTTGCGAAAAGCACCGCCCCGAACACGCGCTCGGTGCCATTGGTGGCCTTCACCCGCACGCCGCCCGCATCCTTCTCCATCGAGAGGATATTGGTGCCCATATGCATATCGATGCCCGATTGCGCCATTTCCTCGGCCACAAGCCCGCGCGCCTCGTCATCAAACCCGCGCAACACCTGTGCACCGCGATAATAAAGCGTCGTCTTCACGCCAAGCCCGTTGAGAATGCAGGCAAATTCGCAGGCGATATAGCCCCCGCCCAAGATCAACACGCTTTCGGGCAGGCGCTCCATCTGGAAAATGTCATCCGACACCATGCCCAGTTCCGCCCCCGGCAACTCGGGCCGCACGGGCCGCCCGCCCGTCGCGAGCAAAATATGCTTTGCGGCAAAGCGCTGCCCGTCCGAAAGCTCCACCGTATGTGCATCCGCCAGACGCGCCCGCGCGTCATAAGTCGTCACGCCGTTGTTCTTCAGAATGCCGCGATAGACCGTCTCGAGCCGGGTCAACTCGCCATCAAGCCGCGCACGAAACTTCGACCAGTCGAAATCTCCGCCCTCGACCTCCCAGCCATAGTCCCGCGCCTCGTCCATAAGCCCCGGAAACTCGGAGGCGAAGACCATCAGTTTCTTCGGCACGCAACCCCGGATCACACAGGTGCCACCATAGCGGCTCTCTTCGGCCAAAGCGACCTTGGCCCCTGCTTGCGCCGCCACGCGCCCCGCGCGCACGCCGCCCGAACCGCCCCCGATAACGAAGAGATCATAATCGAATTCGGCCATGGCATGTCTCCTCACGAAAAAGCTCGCCCGTTTATTCCACAGCCCTCCGCCCTTGGCCAGAGCAGGTCCCGGCCCGCTCGCGCCAAAGCCCTATCATATTGGTGAAAATATCCCGGGGTCCGGAGCAGCGCCCCGGGGTTTGCCACCAGCGCGCTGCGTTTGCGAAAGAGCCCGCAAAGCACAATCACCTCGTCCGAGATGCCACCCACCACCATCCGGAGCAGAAACGCGCTCAGCACGAATGCGACCCGGAGTAAAAGAGGTTCATCATAACCTGCGAAGTGACCCAGCCAATCTGCGCAAGGTCCCACCAGAAGTACCCGGGCGCAAACGCCAAAGCGAAAAGGTTTATCAGGTGCAGCCGTCTGGCCTTTGGCGATCACTCTAAATCGCTAATTATTCCATCAAATCACTAAACAGGTTGTCATTCTCTACGAAGTCGAGGCGGTCTTTCTCGACGGTGCCCTCGTTGATGTCGCGCACTTCGACGCGGCCATCGCCGAAACCCACCACCACGATATCACAGATATCGATGAAGAGGCCGTTTTCCACCACGCCGGGGATCTGGTTCAGAACCATCGCCATCTGGCGGGCATTGCCGATACGGTTGAGATGCAGATCGAGGATATGGTTGCCTTCATCGGTCACGAAGGGGCGCTCGCCGTTCATGCGCAGCGTCACATCGCGGCCCAGAACATCCATGGAGATTAACATCTCTTCCACCAGCGTCTTGGTGGTCTGCCAGCCAAAGGGGATCACTTCGATGGGCAGCGGGAAGGCCCCGAGCCGCTCCACTTCCTTGCCCACATCGGCGATCACGATCATCTGGTCCGAGGCCGTGGCCACGATCTTTTCCTGCAGAAGCGCACCGCCCCCGCCTTTGATCAGGTTCAGGTCACCGTCGAACTCGTCCGCGCCGTCGATGGTCAGATCGAGCCACTTGGCCTCATCGAGGCTCACCACCTGAATGCCGCAGTCCCGCGCGAGTTGCGCGGTACGGGTCGAGGTGGGCACGCCTTTGATCTTCAGGCCTTCCTCACGCACCAACTCGCCGAGGCAGCGCACCATCCATGCGGCGGTCGAGCCCGTGCCCAAGCCCACGCGCATCCCGTCTTCGACGAAATCCACCGCGCGCTTTGCGGCTACGAATTTGGCCTTGTCGATGGGTGAAAGTTCTCCGGACATGCGCGCGACTCCTTTTTTGGTCGCGCCCTTTTACGAAAGGCAGCCTAAAGAGGCGAGAGGCTATTCAGCGCACCTCGCCCCTTGAGCTCAGGATTCCGGATAGAATTCTTCGCGTTTATTCCACGCAGGAGCACTTCGGAGAGAACCGCTCCACCGCTTCCATCATCTCGCGCATGGTCACGTCGCCGCTATTATCGAGATCGAACACCAGCATGTCATAGGCGAAGGCAATATCCCGGGCCGAGCGGCCTCTGCTGCACACGCTTTCAGCGGCGGCGAGGCGCATTTCCTCGAAGGTAATGATATTGTTGCGGTCTTTGTCGGCGGTGGCGGTTAGCACGAGAAGCTCGCGGCGGTCACGCGTGCTCGCGGCTTCGAAGCTTGCGGTGATTTCGAGGTCGATGACCTGCCCGTCATTGTCGAGGTCAAGCGCCAGAAGTTCCGAAAGGCGGCGGGCGCGCTGGCTGGCATCTTCCACCATCTCGCGGCGGCGGATCGCCATTTCCGAAATCGTGCCATCTGCAGTAATGCCAGTCATGATCCGGCCGAAACGGTCAATCGCGCGCGAGGAATCCTCCTCGATGATCCGCGCGATTTCGTAAGGAAGTTCCCGCGTCGCCGCTTGGGCGGTGGAAAACGCAGGCAGAATGCCTGCGGCAAGGGACAAAACCATGGAATAAGCGAGCCGCATCGTGACCTCGTGTTACCAATTCTGAAAACACCTTGGCGCAGGAATGCGGCGCGCAAAGGGCAGTGCGAGGGTAATTCTATTGCATTTTCCCGATGCTATTCCCGCGCGAACGCCGCCATTGGCCGGGCTTGAGCAGCGGTCGCGCCGCCCCCCATCCCGCACCCTGCCGCAACGCCGGGAACAGGCGCAAAATAGCTGCCCGATCTTGCGCCGAAATGGATTTCAGCGCTTCTTTCCCCGGCAAAAGGCTTTCTGCGGGCAAGCCATCGGCCAAGATCACCTCATGCCGCTCCAGAAGCAGATGGTGGTAGATCACCTGCCGATGTGGCACGACTTTTACGCCTGCCGTTCCGATCAACGCTTTGACCGGAACCAAGGCTTCCCCCGAAGCGCAGGGCATCAGCACCCTGTGTTGCTGACTGAGGTTGCAATCCCGCTCGTTCCCCATGGCCCCTGCTCTGATCCACACCGGAGCCTTGTTGCCCCGCCCTCGTGTGATCTGTCGCCCGGCCCAAGCGACGGGTTGATACCCGTTGTCGAGCGTTTGCACCTTGTCACCGGCTCTCAAGGACTGGATCGCCCGAGGGCCTTTGTCGGTTGTGATGATCGTTCCCGGCGTGAAGCAAACCACAAGATCGGCATAATTCGCCGTTGGGCCATCGCTCCCTCCCGCAATGAACTCATATGTAACCCCCGGCAGCAAACGCCCCTCTGCGGCGAAACCGACCAGCGCGGTTCCGATTTTGATGTCGTGCAGAACGATCACATCGCCGGCGTCCGTCGATCCGGCGGGGCGTACGAAATAGGTATATTCGTTTTCGATATGCGTGCCGGCAGTGTAGGTCGTGCCGTTCATTGTCACCGTCGCGGCAAGGGCCTGATTGGCATCGCCGTCATGGAACATCGTCTCGTCATCGTCAACGGCCACGGGCTGCCAGCCGGAGGAGTCCACCGTAAAGGTCGTGCCGCCCATGGTGGCCGGATTGCGATTGTGAGCATCAAGGAACGGATCCGGACCGCTGATATTCAGCGCCGACCTTTCGATCCCAAGAAACTCGTATAATGCCATCCGACTGACCTCGATCCGCTACCAGCAAGCCTTTCACACTTGCCACTGATGGTTAGTAGCTTTCCATTGTGCGGAAATTGCGGCTGTGAGGCGGCGGAGCGAGGAAAATTCCACTGCCGGAATGTTGAGTGGCTTGGTCGCTTTCATGCGGTAAAAATCGGAATGCCCAACGCAGGATTATGCCATCATGATTACGCTTCATTACGCCCCCGATAACGCTTCCCTCATCCTGCGCCTCGCGCTGGAAGAAACGCGCATGCCCTATCGTGCGATTTTGGTGGACCGCCGCGCCGGCGGGCAATCCAGTCCGGAATATCTGAGGCTCAATCCTGTTGGCCGCATTCCGGCAATCGAAACACCCCACGGGGCAATGTTCGAAACAGCGGCCTGTCTTTTGTGGATCACCGAGGAAACGGGCCTCCTTGCCCCTGCAGCGGGCACTCCGCAACGCCCGGACTTCCTCAAGTGGCTCTTCTTCATCTCGAACACGCTCCACGCCGAACTCAGGATGCTGTTCTACCCCGAAAAATACGCGCCCAGCGCGGAAGCGGCACTGTCAAATCGCTTGCACGAAACGCTGAACGGCCATCTGGCGCTCCTCGATAAAGCCGTTGCCGCCCGTGAAGGCTTCGGCGGGCCGGATGCACCGATTGCGACCGATCTTTACCTCTCGATCCTCCTGCGCTGGCCTACGCTCTACCCGCGCGGCCAGTCTGGTTGGTATGACCTAGCCAAATTCCCAGCCCTTCTCGCCCTTGCCAAAGCCGTCGAGGCCCGCCCAGCGATGGCGGCCTGCCAACAGGCGGAAGGCTTAGGCCCGACACCGCTCTCAGCCCCCTCACTCCCCACTCCTCCCGAAGGAAGCGCGCTCTAAATGTTTCTCTCCGTCTTCGAGATGTTCAAGGTCGGCATCGGCCCATCGTCCTCGCACACCATGGGCCCGATGGTTGCCGCCGCACGTTTCCTTGACCGGATCCGCAAGGCCCCGTTCCACCCGAAGGGCCTGCGCGCATCGCTGCATGGCTCGCTCGCCTTCACAGGCGTCGGCCACGCGACCGACCGCGCCACGATCCTCGGCCTCGCGGGCTTCCTGCCCGACAGCTATGACCACGAGAAAGCCGAGGCCACCCTCGCCCAGATCCGCGAGACGAAAAGCATCATGGCACCGGGGTTGGAGCCGATGGGCTTCGATCCGGATACCGATCTGATCTTCGACTATGGCCCGGCGCTGCCCGGCCATGCGAACGGCATGATCCTGATGGCCACCGACGCCCAAGGCGACGTGATCATGCAGGAAACCTATTACTCCATCGGCGGCGGCTTCGTGATGACCGCCGACGAGTTGGCCGCAGGCAAAGCCACCGACGAAGGCGCGCCGATCCCCTACCCGTTCAAGACCGCTGCCGAAATGCTGGAAATGGCCGCCAAATCGGGCCTGACGATCGCCCAGATGAAGCGCGCCAACGAGGTGTCGCGCAACGGGGCGAAAGGGCTTGAGGAGGGCATCGGGCGCATCTGGCAGGTGATGAACGATTGCATCGACCGCGGGCTGAACACTGATGGCATCCTGCCGGGCGGCCTAAAAGTGCGCCGCCGCGCCAAGGGCATCCATGAAGCGCTCTTGGCCGAGCGCGGGTTGAACCTCGTAGCACCGCACACGATCAACGACTGGATGAGCGCCTATGCCATGGCGGTGAACGAAGAGAACGCGGCAGGCGGCCAAGTCGTAACCGCGCCCACAAATGGCGCGGCAGGTGTGATGCCCGCCGTGGTGCGCTACTGGCTCGATCACGTTCCGGGCGCGAGCGCGTCCAAGGTGCCGGACTTCCTTCTGACGGCGGCGGCCATCGGCGGCCTCGTGAAGTTCAACGCCTCGATCTCCGGTGCCGAAGCCGGATGCCAAGCGGAAGTGGGTTCCGCCTCGGCCATGGCGGCAGCGGGCTTGGCGGCTGTGATGGGCGGCACGCCCGAGCAGATCGAGAACGCGGCTGAAATCGCGCTGGAGCATCATCTCGGCATGACCTGCGACCCCGTGCGCGGCCTCGTGCAAGTGCCCTGCATCGAGCGCAACGGGCTTGGTGCGATCAAGGCGGTTTCGGCAGCGTCGCTGGCGCTGCGCGGCGACGGCCAGCATCTTGTCTCGCTCGACGTCTGCATCGAAACCATGCGCCAAACGGGCCACGACATGAGCGAGAAATACAAGGAAACCTCGCTCGGCGGCCTCGCGGTGAACGTGCCGAACTGCTAACGCCAAAGCCACGCGAATGTGAAACGCCGGACGCCTGCTGCACGCTATCAGCAGCAGGCAATTTACCCCGGAGTTTCCATGCGCCACCTGTTGCCCGTTTTCGCCCTCCTCGCGGCCCCTGCCCTTGCCCAGAGCACAGATCATAGCGCCCATACGGGCCATGCGACGGCGCAAGGCATCCCCTATGCGGAAGCCCTCGCGGCGGCCAATGAGGCCATGCACCGCGATATGGGCCAACCGCTCACAGGCGATGCCGATGTCGATTTCATCAAGGCCATGATCCCGCACCACCAAGGCGCTGTTGAAATGGCGCGGATTGTTCTGGAACACGGTCAGGATCCCGAAGTTCGCAAACTGGCCGAGGCGGTGATCGCGGCGCAGGAAGCCGAAATCGCGTGGATGAAAGAGTGGCTCGCCAAGAAGGGCCAGTGATCGCTTGACCCTTCCCATCCGCTCCGCTTCTGTGCCCAGAGCACAAAGGCAGAGGGCGGAATGCAGGATAATCGGCGGCTCAATTCGATCGGCAGCGCCTTCATGGTGGCCGCAATGGCTGCCTTCGCCGTCGAAGACGCGCTGATCAAACGCGCGACGCAGGATATCCCCGTGGCCTTGGCGCTGATTCTTTTCGGCGTCGGGGGCGCTGCTCTTTTCGCGCTCATGGCGCGGGTGCAAGGCCACCGCCTCTGGACCCGCGACGCGCTCTCGCGCCCGATGGTGATCCGCGTGTGCTTCGAGATCACGGGGCGGCTCTTCTACATTCTGGCGCTCTGGCTCGCGCCGCTGTCTTCGGCCACGGTGATCTTGCAAGCCACACCTCTGGTCGTGGTGGCGGGGGCGGCGCTTTTCATGGGCGAACAGGTGGGCTGGCGGCGCTGGAGCGCAATTCTCCTCGGCCTCACAGGCGTTCTGATCATCCTTCAACCCGGAGCAGACAGCTTCTCGCCTCTCTCGATCCTCGCCGTAATCGGGATGTTGGGCTTTGCAGGGCGTGACCTCGCCAGCCGTGCCGCGCCGAAAACCCTCTCCACCTCGGCCTTGGGGTTCTTCGGTTTCCTCTCGATCCTCGCAGCCGGCGTGCTCTTGCACCTCATCCGCCCAGCGCCCCTCGCGCTGCCCGCGGCAAACACCAGTCTCGCGTTAGCCGCTGCAATCATCGCGGGCGTATTGGCCTACTCGGCCCTGATGAAAGCCATGCGCACAGGGGCGGTCTCTGCGGTCACGCCTTTCCGCTACACACGCCTGATTTTCGGCATTGGCCTTGGCGTTCTGGCCTTCGGTGAAAGCCTGAGCCCGAGCATGATCCTTGGCTCCGGCCTGATCGTGCTCTCGGGCCTCTTCATTCTGGCGCGCGGAGCCGCAAAAAGCCGCCCCGCGCCCAAAGCTTAACCCGCCGCGATCACCCGCGTTGCTGCCGAAAGCGCACCAGAGCCGTGCGGAATGTCGAGCGCATTGAACGCGGCCTCAATGGAGCCGAGCATCCCCATCACCATCTGCGGATTGAGATGGCCCATATGGCCCAAACGGAAGAAGCCGTGGCTTTCCGGCGTGCCGGGTTCGGCCATGCCAAGCCCGATCCCGAGCGTGACGCCCGCCTCGCCCTCGGTCCATTCCCGAAGCCGCGTCGCATCCGGCGCGTCCATCCGCAAAGCTGTCACGGCGCGCGAACGCAGCGCCGGATCGGTGATATTGAAGCGCAGCGAACCGCCCTGCCCCCATTGCTCCACCGCCGCCCAGATGGCGCGCGACAAGCGGTCATGGCGGGCCCAGATATTCTCCATCCCCTCTTCCATCATCATGTCGAGCGCCACACGGAGCCCGTAGAGGTGATGCGTCGGCGCGGTGCCGCCCGAATACATGAAATACTGCGTCGGGTTCGAACGCGGCACCCAATCCCAGTAGCGGCTGACGCAGGCCATCTTGCAACGCACTTCTGCCGCGCGATCGTTGAAGAAGACAAAGCCGAGGCCCGGAGGTGTCATCAACCCTTTCTGGCTCGCAGCAACCATCACATCCGCGCCCCATTCGTCCATCTCGAAACGGTCACAGCCGAGCGAGGCGATGCAATCGGCCATCAGAAGTGCGGGGTGTCCGAGATCATCGAGCACCTTCCGCATCGCCTTCACATCGTTCTTCACCGAGGAAGACGTATCGACATGGGTGAAGAGAACCGCCTTCAGCTTCTTCTCCTTGTCGGCCTTCAAGGCGTCAGCCACGCGGTTCATATCCACGGGCGAAGATTTCCCGAAGTCGATCACCTCGGTCTCGATCCCCAAGCCACGCGCCTGATCGGCCCAGCCATGACCGAAGCGCCCCGTTGCAGGCACAAGAACGCGCTCGCCCGCCGCCGCAACGTTGGAAAGCGCCGCTTCCCACGCCGCATGGCCATTGCCGATGTAGAGGGTCGCATTGTGCTTGGTGCGTGCCACTTTCTTCAGGTCGGGGATGAGCGAATGCGTCATCTCCACCAGCTCCCCCGCATAGATATTCGGCGCGGCGCGGTGCATCGCGCGCAGAACGGCCTCCGGCATTACGGATGGGCCAGGGATGGCGAGATACTCACGACCATGCGTACGGGTCATCGAAAAGCTCCTGTCTCGGAATGGCGCGACATTATCCCGCATATCGGCAGGGTCAACAGGCGGCACAGCGATCAAATCTTCCGGCGAGGAAATGGTACGCGACTGCCCAATTCCCGCGCTTGCCGGGGCCAGTGACTGCGCATAGAACAGCGCGCATGGAAAAGAACTCGGCCCCCGCTTCGGAAAAAAGCCGCACGCTCCTCGCGTGGCTCTGGCGCTCCTATCTCTCGAAACACATCGGGCTTCTTGTCCTCGCGGTGATCTTCATGGCCGCCGAAGGCTCGATGCTCGGCGCGCTGAGCTACATGATGCGCCCCATGTTCGACGATGTTTTCGTGGCCGGCAACGCAGGCGCGCTCTGGTGGGTCGGTTTGGCGATCCTAGGGGTCTTCCTTGTGCGGGGCGGGGCCTCCATCGCGCAAAAGGCCTGCCTTGCGGTGATCTCGCAGAAAACCGCAGCCGACCTCCGCACCGATCTTCTCGACCATTTGATGACCCTCGACGGCACCTTCCACCAGACCCATCCGCCAGGCTTCCTGATCCAAAGGGTGCAAGCCGATGTAGGCGCGGTGAACGAGGTCTGGACCGCCATCATCACAGGTGCGGGCCGCGACCTGATCGCGCTCTTCATCCTCATGGGCGTCGCCATCGGTGTGGACTGGCAATGGACGCTCATCGCCCTCGTCGGCTTCCCGCTCATGGTCCTACCCTCGACGCTTGTGCAGAAATTCGTCCGCCGCCGCTCGCGAGAAGCGCGTGATCTAGGCGCGCGCCTCGCCACCCGCCTCGACGAGGTGTTCCACGGCATCGTTCCGGTCAAACTGAACCGCCTCGAAAACTACCAGAGCCAGCGCTACCGCAGCCTCACAGGCGATCTGGTGAGCGCCGAAATCCGCGCGCGCCTTGGCGCCGCCGCGATCCCCGGCCTCATCGACGTGATGGCAGGTGTGGGCTTCCTCGGCGTTTTGATCTTCGGCGGGGCCGAAATCATCGCAGGCGAGAAAACCGTCGGCCAATTCATGTCCTTCTTCACCGCCATCGGCTTCGCCTTCGAACCGCTCCGCCGCTTGGGCGCGCTTTCCGGTGTCTGGCAGAACGCCGCCGCAGCGGTCGAGCGTTTGAAAGAGCTGATGGACACCGAGCCCACACTCGTCTCCCCCGCTAAACCCGCTACCCCGCCCAAAGGCGTGCCAGAAGTGCGGCTTGAGGGCGTGAACCTCTTCTACGGCGACACGCCGGTTCTGAACGGCCTTACCTTTACCGCCGAAGCAGGCAAAACCACAGCCCTCGTCGGCGCATCGGGTGCGGGCAAGTCCACGGTCTTCAACCTCCTGACCCGCCTCGTCGATCCGCAATCGGGCACGATTTCGGTCGGCAAAGTGCCTGTCACCGAACTTTCCCTCGAAAACCTGCGCGATCTCTTCTCCACCGTGAGCCAAGACGCCGCCCTATTCGACGAAACGCTCCGCGAGAACATCCTCCTTGGCCGCAAGGACATCCCCTTCGACCGCCTCGAAACCGTCCTCAAAGCCGCCCATGTCGCAGATTTCGTGCCGAAACTCGCGGAAGGCCTCGACACGCCTGTGGGTCCACGCGGCTCGGCCCTCTCGGGTGGCCAGCGCCAACGCGTGGCCATCGCCCGAGCACTTCTGCGCGATACGCCGATCCTCCTCTTGGACGAAGCCACCTCCGCGCTCGATGCCCAATCCGAACAAGTGGTGCAGGAAGCGCTCGACAAGCTTGCCAAGGGCCGCACCACGCTCGTCATCGCTCACCGCCTGTCCACCGTGCGCGAAGCCGACAAGATCGTGGTGATGGATCGTGGCCGCGTCGTTGATGAAGGCACGCACGAGGAACTTCTGGCGCGCGGCGGGCATTACGCCCAGCTTCACGCCATCCAGTTCCGCGCCGATGGCCCTACCGCCGATAGGCTCGCGCTAGAGAAGCTGGGTCAGCACCCAGCAAATAGCGCAGAAGGAGCAGAAGGTTCCGGCCGCCCCATCGTAACCAGCCGTCTTTCCGGTATCTGGCGGCGCTTGTTCGCACGGTGAGCGGCAGGCGCGTGATCTGCCCCCTGAGGCGGCGCGCGATGGCCACATCTTCCATCAAGGGCTGATCGGGATAGCCACCGATTGCATCCAGCACATGCTGCGGGATCAATAGCCCCTGATCGCCGTAAGGCAGCCCGAACAGCGCCGTACGCAGGTTCGCCCAACCCGCCACGAGGCGCGGCATCACCCCGTACGCATCGAAGCCTAAGCGAAATGCCGCAGCGCCCTCGCTGGACGCCATATGCGCCTCTACGGCCGCCGACCAGCCCTCGGGCAGCACCGTATCGGCGTGGAGAATGAGAAACCAACTCCCCTTCGCCACCGCCACGCCCCGCCGCAACTGCCCGCCGCGTGAGGCCGCACCCTGCACCAGAACCGCCCCGACCTCCTCGGCGATGCGGATCGTGGCATCCTCCGAGCCGCCATCGGAAATCACCAATTCGCGGATCATTCCCGCTTCCAACCCCTCGAAGAGCGCCGCCAAAGAGGCCGGAAGCCCCGCCTCGGCGTTCAGCGTCGGAATGATCACGGATAATGCGGCTGGCATCGGCTGCCCCTGTTCCCTGCGTTTGCTCTCGCTATATTGGAAACGCGAACAGTGGGGAACGGTTTCAAATGCAGCGGAGAATTTATCGCATCAGCGGCCCAGATCGGGAGAGCTTTCTGCAAGGCCTCATCACGAATGACGTGCGCCGCCTGAAAAGCGGACCAGTCTACGCGGCCCTTCTGACGCCTCAGGGCAAATATATCGCCGATTTCTTGCTGATCCCTGAAGCGGACGCGATCCTTCTTGATGTCGACGCCAGCCTCGGCCCCGCTCTGGTGCAGCGCCTCTCGATGTATCGCCTCCGTGCGAAAGCGGAAATCACCGAGACCGACCTGAAGGTTCGCCGTGGCACCGGCCCTGCACCGGAAGGCGCCGTGACAGATCCGCGCCACCCCGCCTTGGGCTGGCGGCTTTACGGCGCCGAAGAAGGCGACGACGGCATCGATTGGGCGGCACTGCGCGTGGCTCAAGCGATCCCCGAAACCGGTATCGAACTCACGCCCGAAACCTACATCCTCGAAGCGGGCTTCGAGCGGCTCAATGGCGTGGATTTCCGCAAAGGCTGCTACGTCGGGCAGGAAGTGACCGCGCGCATGAAGCACAAGACCGAGTTGAAGAAGGGCTTGGTGACGCTGGCGATCGAAGGCCATGCCGCGCCGGGCACCGAGATCACGCTCGACGGCAAACCCGCTGGCACGCTTTTTTCCTCGGCCAATGGCCGTGCCTTGGCGCATATGCGCTTTGACCGGATCGCGGAAGGCTTGGAAGCCGGAGAGGCACGCCTCGCGCCCCTCTCCGCTGGATAATCTTCGGCGGGCCTGTCGGCTTTAACCCTTCTGAAAGGGTTTCCGCCGATGGTCCGCCAGCACGCCCTTAGGCGCGCGAGGAATATTCAAGGAATTCCGTGTGAACGATGATGGCTTCGTCCGGCCCGATGAAGGGCGGCACCATGATGCGCACGCCATTGTCGAGGATCGCGGGTTTGAAGCTCTTGGCGGCGGTCTGGCCGTTGAGCACGGGCTCGGTCTCCACGACCTTGCAAGTCACCTTCTGCGGCAGCGCCACCGAAAGCGCTTCTTCCCCGTAGAACTGCACCGTGGCAGTCATGCCATCCTGCAGGAACGGGCGGCGCTCCCCGAGGAGTTCGGCATCGATCTCGATCTGCTCGAACGTGTCGGGATCCATGAATACGAGGCGGCCATCGGTTTCATAGAGGAACTGCTGGTCGCGGTTCTCGAGGCGCACTTCCTC